>NZ_JALNUO010000002.1:0-376594 GCF_026540835.1 Sphingomonas sp. GC_Shp_6
CGATAGGCGGTCAGCCGCCCACGCTCGTCGATCACGTACAGCGTCGAATTGGCGACGACCGGCGGCAGCGTATAGCCACCCTTGGTCTCGATCGTATCCGCGATCGATCCGTCGCCCGGGTTCACGAAGGCGATGCCGCCATCCGAATTGGTGAGCACGAGGCGATTGCCGGCGAGCACCGGGCCGTACCAAGTGATCGGATCCTTCTTCTTCTTCACGTTGCGGAACGCGGGAAGCTGCGCGATCCAACGCGCCTTGCCCGTCGCGCGCGCGAGGCAGAGCAGGCGCGCATCGTCGGTGGCCACGAACAGCCATTCACCGGCGATCCAGGGCGTCGAGATGCCGGCGAGATTCTGTTCCCACAGCCGCTGCCCGGTGCCGAGATCCAGCGCGACCATGCGGCCACCCTGCCCGACCGCATAGACCTTGCCCTGATCGATCACCGGATCGGCATCGATATCGGCGAGGCTCGACACCGACGTGCTGATCGAGGTGCGCGACAGCGCGTCCTGCCACAGCACGCGGCCATTCTCGTAACGATAGGCGCTCAGTTCGCCGCTCGAAAAGCCGGTGACGACCGTGCCTTGGCTAGCGGCGGGCGCCGCCACGCCGAACACGCCCTGCGTCTCCAGCGTGCCCGATTGCGCCCATTGCACCTTGCCGTCCGCCTCCGACAGCGCGAACACCTGATTGTCCTGCGTCAGCACGTAGAGCGAACCGTTCGAAATGGTCGGCGCGCCGCGCAACGGACCACCGGGCTTCGCGCGCCACAATTCCTTGCCGTCCGCCGCGTTCAGCGCGACCACGTCGCCCAGACCGTCGCTCGCAAAGACCTTGCCGTCGTCATAGCTGACACCGCCGCCGAACCGCGCGTGACGGTTGCCCTCGGGCGAAGCGGTGGTCTTTTCCCACAGCACCGTGCCGGTGTCCGAGGCGAAGGCATGCACCGTCGATTCGACGTCCACGACGAACAGCTTCTTGTCGGCCACCACTGGCGTCGCGGCGAGCCGGGCGCGGTTCGAGCCGCCGTCGATCGTCGCCTCCCACAGCCGCTTGGGCTGGGTGGCGAGCGCCAACTGGCCCATCGATTTCTGCGCGTTGCCGCCCGATTGCGTCCAACTGTCGTTCACCGCGGCGACCGGCAGCAGCACCTGGACATCGGCCATCGTCTTGTCGGTATCGATGCCGTTTTCGGAAACGAGGATGGGGATCCGGTCGCCCAGCGTCGGCGTCTTCTTGTGGCCACCCTTGAAGATGCCGCAGGCGCTGAGCGCGAGCATGGCGCCGATCGCGATCGAGGCGCGGAGTTCGGTCTTCATTGCGCTTTCACATCCTCACTCTGGGCGACGGCATCGACGCCCAGTACGCCCGCCATCTGAACGCTGCGTTGACGAATCGACTGCGGCACATTGGCGTCGCGCGCGATCTGGCCGAACATCCGGCCCGCCAGGTCGCGACGGCCGCTGCGCAGATAGGCCACCGCGACCATCTCGCCTGCGCTGCCGAACCACGGATTGCCCGGCACCGCGAGCGGCCGGAGGCGATCGATCACCGCCTGCGGCTTCAGCGTGTCATATTCGGCCAAGGTCTGGCGGACGAGCGCCAGATCGCGGAACGGCTTGGCGGCAGCGGAATCATCGGCGATCGCCGCGAACATCGCCGCGGCGCCCTTCTCGTTCTTGTTCTGCAGCAGCAGATCGGCCTGGGTGAAGCGCGCCAGTGTCGCATAGCCCGGGCGCCCCGACGCTGCGAGCGGCGCCAGCGTCGACGACGCCACGTCCTTTTTGCCGTCGCTCAGCGCGTCATAGGCGGATTGGAGCTGTTCGCCGGCCAAGCCCGCAGTCTGCTCCTTATGGTGCTGCCAGTAGAAAAACCCTGCAAGCGCAATGAGGAACGCAACCCCAAGGCCGATCGCGAGTTTCCCGTAACGAGTCCAGAAGCCAACAAGCTGATCGCGGCGGAGTTCGTCATCGACCTCGCGCAGAAAGGCTTCGTTCGTTTTCGGCGGAAGGGCCAAGGATGAGCTCCGGGACATGATCGGGATCGCAAGGCGCAGTCCTTAGCCGCGACGGCGCGGAAACGGAAGCCGGGTCAGTCCCGGGCGGCGTAGGTCTGCGCCTCCCCCGGAAAACTGCGTGCACGCACCTCCTCGGCATAGCGCGTGGCGGCGTCCGAGATGCGGCCCGCGAGGTCATCGTACCGCTTCACGAAGCGCGCAGTCCGCTCGAACATCCCCAGCATGTCCTCGGCGACCAGCACCTGCCCGTCGCAGCGGGCGGAGGCGCCGATCCCGATCGTCGGGCAGGCGACCGCGTCGGTGATGGCGATCGCGATGCCCTCGACCACACCCTCCACGACGACCGCGAATGCGCCGGCGTCGGCCACCGCGACCGCGTCGGCGACGATCTTCTTCGCCTCAGCCTCGCTGCGCCCGCGCGCGCCATAGCCGCCGAGCATGTTCACCGCCTGAGGCGTGAGGCCGACATGCCCCATGACCGGAATGCCGCGCTCGGACAGGAAGCGCACGGTGGGCGCCATCGCCTCGCCCCCCTCCAGCTTCACCGCCGCCGCGCCGGTCTGTTTCAGGAGCCAGGACGCGCTCTCGAACGCTTTTTCGGGCGAAGCCTCATAGGCGCCGAACGGCATATCGATGACGACCAGCGCATGATAACTGCCCCGCACCACCGCGGCGCCGTGCGCAGCCATCATCTCGAGCGTGACGGGCACGGTCGAGGGCAAGCCGTAGACGACCTGGCCGAGGCTGTCGCCGACCAGCAGCATGTCGCAATGGGGATCGAGCAGTTGCGCGGTGCGCACCGTATAGGCGGTGAGCATCACCAGCGGCGTGCCACCCTTCTGCCGCCGGATCGCGGGGATGGTCAGCCGCTTCATCGGCGAAGGCGTCGGGTTCGCGCGGCTGGTGCCGGTGTCGATCGTGTACGTGGTGGACATGGCGCCGGTCCTAACCCGCCCGGCTCACCTGATCCAGCCACGTCGCCGCGCCCGGCCCGAAATCACGAAGCCGCCGATCGCGGTGGCGAGGATCAGGATCGGAAACGGGACAACCGCCAGCGCGCCTTTTACCGCGACGATGTCGGTGGCGGTGAACAGCCAGCCGAACTGCACGACGATGCCGAGGATCGACAGCGCATAGAGCGGTCGCGCCAGCTTGGCGCGCGAGACGAGCGCCAACGCCCCCAGCAACCCGCTGCCGACGGCGAAGGCATAGACCAGATCGTACCACGTCGGCAGCCGGGCGAACAGCGCGCGGTCATAACCGCTCGGCGTTCCCAGCGCCTCAGCGCCCAGCCGCCATTGTTGCGCACAGGCATAGCAGCCGGCGAGCGCCCAAATCAGCAGGGCAACCACCGTCACCTTGAACCAGAAGGGTGCTTCCTGCCTGACATAGCCCATTCGACGCTCCCATTCGCGGGGCGATTGTTGCGCCATTCACCGCCGAGGCGCAACATGGATCAAGCGTTCAGGGCGGCAGCGTAGCGCTGTGGATCGAACCCGACGAGCAGAGCGTCGCCCGAGACCACCACGGGACGGCGGATCGCCGACGGATTGGCGACCATGACGGCGAGTGCCCGATCGCGATCCAGCCCGACCTTGTCAGCATCGGGCAGCTTGCGAAACGTCGTGCCCGATCGGTTGAGCAACGCTTCCCAGCCCAGCCGGTCGATCCAGCCAGCCAGCGCATCGGCATCCACGCCCGCCGTCTTGTAATCGTGGAAATCATGGGCGACGCCGTGCGCGTCGAGCCAATGGCGGGCCTTTTTGACGGTGTCGCAATTGCGGATGCCGTAGAGCGTCGTCATCGGCCTCGTTCCTATGGTTGGCGGGCCGCCATGCCGCGCGCGGGCGAAGCTGCCAAGACGTGCCCCGCGTTTGGCGGATGCGGAACCGCGGCCTAAGGGCTTTGCGTCGAAGGAGTCGCCATGTCCACGCACCCGTTCCATGCGATCCATAGCCATGGGCTGATTCGCGTCGCCGCCGCGACTCCGGTGGCATCGGTCGGCGACACCATCGCAAACGCCGAAGCCGCCATCGCGCTGGCGCGGGAGGCGGATGCCGACGGTGTCGATCTCGTCGTCTATCCCGAACTGAACCTAACCAGTTACGCGATCGACGATCTTCATCTCCAGACCGCGCAACACCGCGCCACCGAAGCGGCGATCGCCGCCATCGCTGCGGCGAGCGCGGATCTCTGCCCGGTGCTGATCGTCGGCGCCGCCCTTTCGCAGGCCGGGCGCCTCTACAATTGCGCCGTCGCGATCGCCCGCGGACGGATCCTGGGGGTGGTGCCCAAGACGTTTCTGCCCAACTACCGAGAATATTATGAAAAGCGCTGGTTCTCGAGCGGTGCCGGCATCACGGGCGATCGTCACGTCACGCTGGCGGGGCAGGCCGTGCCATTCGGCACCGACCTGATCTTTGCGGCGACCGACCTCGAGCATTTCATCTTTCATGTCGAGATCTGCGAGGATTACTGGGCGCCCACGCCGCCTTCCACGATGGGCGCGCTGGCCGGCGCGGTGATCTGCTGCAACCTGTCCGCCTCCAACGTGGTGATCGGCAAGGCACGCGAGCGCGTGCTGCTGTCGGCGTCGCAAAGCGCCCGCGCGCTGTGCGCCTATGTCTATGCCGCGGCCGGATCGGGCGAGAGCACCACCGATCTGGCCTGGGACGGCCAGGGCATGGTCCACGAGCTGGGCGAGATGCTCGCCGAATCGCCGCGGTTCGCCGCCGGAAACGCGTTGACCGTCGCCGATGTCGATGCGGAGCGGATCGTGCAGGAGCGGATGCGCAACGGCAGTTTCGGCGATGCCGCGCGATTGGCGGGCAATCCCGAGACGCGCTTTCGCCGGATCGGCTTCGATCACCAAGCGCCTATCGTCGATCGCGGGCTTCGGCGCGACATGCGGCGCTTCCCGTTCGTGCCCAACGATCCCGGCAAGCGCGACGCGGACTGTTACGAAGCGTTCAACATCCAGGTCGAGGGGCTTGCCCGGCGAATCACCGCCTCGGGCGCGCAAACGCTCGTCATCGGCATCTCGGGCGGGCTCGACTCGACGCACGCCCTGATCGTGGCGGCCAAGGCGATGGACCGCCTCGGCCGGCCGCGCACCGACATTCTGGGCTTCACCATGCCGGGCTTCGCGACGGGCGATTCGACCAAAACCAATGCCTGGGCACTGATGCGCGCGATTGGCGTCACCGCCGCGGAAATCGACATCCGCCCCGCCGCCCGCCAAATGCTGGGCGACATGGACCACGCCTTCGCGCGCGGCGAGCCGGCCTATGATGTGACGTTCGAAAACGTCCAGGCGGGCCTGCGCACCGATTATCTCTTCCGCCTGGCCAATCAACGGGGCGGGCTGGTGGTCGGCACGGGCGACCTCTCCGAACTCGCGCTCGGCTGGTGCACCTATGGCGTCGGCGATCAGATGAGCCATTACGCGGTGAATGCGGGCGTGCCCAAGACGCTGATCCAGTTCCTGATTCGCTGGTGCGTTCGCCACGGCGAATTCGATGCCGCCACCGATGCGGTGCTCGAATCGATCCTTGCCACCGAAATCTCGCCCGAGCTGGTGCCGGTCGGCGCCGATGGCGCAATCCAGAGCACGGAGGCGAAGATCGGCCCCTATGCGCTCAACGATTTCTTCGCGCACTACGTGGTCCGCCACGGGCTCGCCCCCTCCAAGATCGCGTTCCTCGCCTGGCATGCCTGGCGCGACGCGGCGGCCGGGCGCTGGCCCGAGGACATGCCCGCCGACTCGCGCGTCGCCTATGACCTGCCGACGATCGTCATGTGGCTGGATCGTTTCCTCCAGCGCTTCTTCGCGACCAGCCAGTTCAAGCGGTCGGCGCTTCCCAACGGACCCAAGGTTTCGGCCGGTGGCGCGCTGTCTCCGCGTGGCGACTGGCGGGCGCCGTCCGATGGCACCGCGCGGGTGTGGCGCGACGAACTCCGTGCAAACGTGCCGGAAATGCCGTAGGCGAACTTGCAATAGAGGCCTTACAGGCGCATTGTGACCCACCTATGACATCCTCTTCACCGGATGGATCGCGCGACCCCCGGATCGAGGACCCATCCAATCTCAGGATCATCCACCCGGCGGCACGCGCCTTGCTGCCGTCGGCGCTTGCGCTCGGCCTGTCGGCCAATTTGGTCTCGCTGATCGGTCTGATGCTGGGGATCGGTGCGGCCGCGGCCTATGCGCGCTGGGAGAGTCCCTGGGCGGCAATGCTGGGCCTGATCCTGTCGGTCGGCTGGCTGATCGCCGACGGGCTGGACGGCATGGTCGCGCGCGCGACGGGCACGTCGAGCGCGATCGGGCGGATGCTCGACGGGCTGGTCGATCACGGCGTCTTCATCCTCATCTATGTCCGGATCGCGCTCGGCATCGGCACGGTGGAAGGCTGGATCCTCGCCATTTCGGCAGGCGTCGCGCACATGGTGCAATCGAGCCTCTATGAGGGCGAACGCGCGCGCTTCCACCGCAGGGTCCGTGGCGAGGCGCTGATCGCCCTGCCCCGGCTCAGCCGCATGCCGCTGGTGATGCTCTACGACTGGGTCTCCACCAGCTTCGATCGGCTGGCCCAGCCTTTCGAGCGGCTTCTGGCGCGCAGCCCCGATCCGCGGGCGCTCGGCCGCGCCTATGGCGATGCCGCGGTGCCCCCGATGCGGGCGATGGCCTGGCTCAGCGCGAACGTACGCGTGGCGGCGGTCTTCCTGGCCTGCCTCGTCGGCAATCCCCGTTATTTCTGGTGGTTCGAGATCGTGGTCCTCACCCCGATCGCGATCGCCACCATGATCCGTCACCGGCGCGTGGAGCATGGCTTCGTCCATGGTCCGGCAGCCGCCTTTGCAGGCGACGATCGTCTCGCGCCCGCCTTCTCTTCAAAGGAACACCGTCACTGATGTCTAGCATCCGGATCGCCGTCGTGGGTATCGGCAATTGTGCAAGCTCGCTCGTCCAGGGCCTCGAGCATTATCGCGAAGGCGCCAACGACACCGTCGGCCTGATGCACATGGAGATGGGCGGCTATCGGCCGAGCGACATCAAGGTGGTCGCGGCGTGGGACGTCGACAAGCGCAAGGTGGGCAAGGACGTCGCCGAGGCGATCTTCGCCAAGCCCAATTGCACCGCGGTGTTCGCGCCCAACGTGACCGCCACCGGAACCGTGGTGAAGATGGGCCGCAAGCTGGACGGCGTGGCCGACCACATGGCCGATTACAAGGACGACCGCACCTTCCTGCTCGCCGACATGGCCGAGCCGACCAAGGACGACGTGGTGCGCGAACTGCGCGAGAGCGGCACGGACGTCCTGATGAACTATCTGCCGGTGGGCAGCCAAGAGGCGACCGAATTCTATGCCGAATGCGCGCTGGAGGCCGGCGTCGCCTTCGTGAACAACATTCCCGTGTTCATCGCCTCCAACCCCGTCTGGGCCAAGAAGTTCGAGGATGCCGGCGTGGCGATCATCGGCGACGACATCAAGGCACAGCTCGGCGCGACCATCGTCCACCGCGTGCTGACCGACCTGTTCGCCAAGCGCGGCGTAAAGCTCGACCGGACGTACCAGCTCAACACCGGCGGCAACACCGACTTCCTCAACATGTCGAACCATCGCCGACTCGAATCGAAGAAGATCAGCAAGACCGAGGCGGTGCAGTCCGTGGCAGCCGAGCGGCTTGACGACGACAACGTGCATATCGGCCCGTCCGATTACGTGCCGTGGCAGAACGACAACAAGGTGTGCTTCCTGCGCATGGAAGGCCAGCTGTTCGGCGGCGTGCCGATGAATTTGGAGCTGCGCCTCTCGGTCGAGGATTCGCCCAATTCGGCCGGCGTCGCGATCGACATGATCCGCTGTGCCAAGATCGCGAAGGATCGTGGCATCAAGGGCGTGGTCGATCCCGCCTCCGCCTACTTCTGCAAACACCCCCGCGCGCAGATGACCGACGATCTGGCGCAGATCGCGGTCGAAGAGTTCATCAAGGCAGCCTGACGCGTGATCGACACCGCCGTGCTTCTCGCCGCCGGCCAGGGAAGCCGGTTGCGCGGCACCACGCCGTTCAAGCCGCTTTGCCCGGTCGGCGGCCGAGCGCTGATCGATCATGCGATCTATGGGCTGGCCGAGGCCGGTCTGTCGCGCGCGATCGTGACGCTCGGCTATGGCGCGGCCGCGATCCAGGCGCATCTCGCATCCAGACGGTGGCCGATCACCGTGGAAACGGTGGACGTCGCCGACTGGCTTGCGCCCAACGGCGTGTCCCTGCTGGCGGCCGCCGCGCGGCTGGGCAATGCGAGCGCGGTGCTGGCGATGTGCGATCATCTGGTCGACCCGGCGCTCTATGCGCGCCTCGCCCGGGCGGGAGCCGGCGAAGGGCTTCGGCTCGGGATCGACCGGCGGCTCGGCCATGCCTGGGTCGATCCCGACGACGTCACCTGCGTGGCGACGCGTGGCGACGCGATCGTCGCGATCGGCAAAGGTCTCGCACCGCACGACGCCTATGACACGGGTGTATTCGCGGTCGGACCCGCGCTCTTTGCGGCGCTGAAGCGGATTGCCGCACCCTCGCTGACCGAGGGCGTGCGCGCGGTCGCCGCAACCGGCGCCGCGCTCGCGATGGATTGCAGCGACCTCGACTGGATCGACGTCGACGATGCGCCGGCGCTGTTCAAGGCCGAGGCGTGGCTCGCCGATCTAGCGAGCCGCGCGGCCGCGGCGGCCTGAACGCTCCGCCTCGGCACCGCGTTCGCCGTCGAGAAGGTCGACCATGGCATTCCAGCCGCGATCGGTCAGCCGCACATAGGTGCGACGCTTGTCGACCGTATCGGCGATACGGTCCAGCAGTCCCCGGGCGCGCAGCAGCGCGATGTAGCGCAGTGCCGTCGCCGAGGACGCGCGCGCCCCCACGCACACCGAGGTGACGCAGAGCGGTCGCCCTTCACATTCCGAAAGGAACAGGTCGAGCATGATGTTCCAGGCGGGGTCGCCGAACAGCCCCTCGCCCATCAGGGCGGTGCGCCGCTCGTTCAGCGCATAGGCCCGCTGCGCGACGTCGATGATGCCGTCGGAGACGGACCGACGCGGCGCGGCCGAAGGCGTCGGGCGCCGTGGCGCGGGCGCCATGACGTAGGATGATATGGACAATGTGGTCACGGTGATGTTCCGATGAACGCGGCTCAGGCGCCCGGCTGGATGCTCCAGTCCGGATCGCGGCCATTCTGCAGAAGCCGCCGCCGATGTCGCACGGTGGCGACGATCAGGATGACGGTGATCGGATAGGCCCAGGCCTTGGTGAGAATAGCGTAGGCCAGACGCAGCACGGTCGGGTCGACCGCCTTGACGATATGGGCGGTGGTTCCGAGCGCATGAAGCGCCACGATCCAGAGCGGCCAAAATCGATCGGCGTAAAGCGCGAGCACCAGAAGCGCGACGAGCAGCGCGCCATCGACGGCCAGCACGCCCACGTCCGTGTGGACGAACGCCACGCTCGTGCTGGTCTCGACCACCCGTGTCATCAAGGCCGCCAGCAGCAGCAGGCCTCCCCCGATCCGCTCGGGCGCTCCGCCCCTGGCGAACGCGAACAGCGTTGCGCCAGTGGCGAAGACGTTGAAGATGATGACCCGGCTATCCACTCAGCATTCCCTGGTCATGCTACGGCGCTCAGGACCACGGGCTGGGGCGAACGCGCTTGCGCGGGTGGGCAATCGCTTTCGTCGCCATAGGCATAGAACGCGCCGAGACCGATATCGGACCGGACCGTCACCAGCGCCCGGTGCGCTTCCACCAGCCGGTGGCGGGCACGCACCAGATCGGCGGTCGCCTCGGACACTAATTGGATCGCGTCGAGCCCGGTGGCCACCGGCAGGCGTGCATCGGCGCGCTGGCGCAGCATCGTCGCCACGCAATCCGCCGCACAGGTGGCGGCTTCGTCGGCCGCCCGTTCGGCCTTCAGGAAATCGGCCGTCACGAGATCGGCAGCCTGGCGTCGTTCCTTCAACATCGATCATTCCCCCCGTCGCGGCAAGCCGCGTGTCGTTCGCAGAGCGGCGGGGACGTTCGCTAACGATAATGCGCGATCAGGCTGGACAGGGTGAGCGCCATGTTCAGCACGACCATCGACGATACCGCCACGAACAGGGTGAGCGCGACCATCATGCCAAGCCGCTGAAGCTTGGTGAGGTGGTTGCGCATCCTCCCGCCTTGGCGACCGCCGGGTGACAAGCCCAGCAGCCGTCGAGCGAGCCACCACGGCTCGTTCGACAGCGGGATTGGCGCGACATCGGCCGTGTTGGGAACGTCGATCGGCTCCCATGGCAGGCGATCGGACGTCGTACCGCCTTCATGCTCGACCAGCATCCGTGCCGCGGCGAAGCGCGAGCGCGCGTCGAGCATCTGCACCGCGCGCTCGATCCGCTTGTCGACGGCCGACGGCGACACGCCGAGCAACCCGGCGATCTCCTTCGAATTGTGATGGCTGGCTACGAGGCGGAGGCAGGCACGCTGCGGCTCGGTCAAATGCTCGATCGGCGGCGTCATGCAGCCGAACATAGGCGATCGGGCGTACCAAGCAATATTGCTGGCAAAATGAACCGAATTCGCCGCTCCGAAGGGCGGCGAAGATCGTTCAGCGGCGCGCCTTGCGCGCGGCGTAGCGGGCGTCGCGGAGGGCCTTCTTCTCGGCGTCGGTCAGTTCGGGCTTGGCGCTGGCCTTGCGCGCGGCCTCGGCGGCATCGGCCTCTTCCTGCGCCTTGCGCGCGGCTTCGGCCTTGGCATCCTGTTCGGCCTGGATCCGGGCGGCACGACGGGCGGACTGTTCGGCCTCGCGCTCGGCGCGACGCTCGGCGGCGGCGGCGCGTTCGGCGGCCACCGCCGGGTCGATCGGCGGCTTGGCCTTCAGCTTGTCCAGCGCCCGTTGCTTGGCGGCAGCGGCATTCGCGGCGCGTTCGCTGAAAGTCGGGGCCTTGTACGACGACATGCATGTTCCTCTGAGCGACCGGGATCGGACGCGGACCCTGCCGATGGCGCAAGCGCGCCCAATTTTCAACCCGTCGCGGGCTCCGCCGGGTCGCGCACCACCCAAGCGCCGCGGCGACGCAGCACCAGCCGGTAATAAAGCGCGGCGCCGACGATCTGCGCCGCCGTGGCGATCAGGCTGGGGCGCCCCTCATCGAGATCGAGCCAATTGGTATACACGACATAAGCCAGCGCGACCAGCGTCAGCACGGGCGCGGCCGGATAAAGCGGCATCCGGAACGGCGCGTGCGCGGTCGCGCCCGTCCGCCGCCCTACCATCGCCGCCACCGCAATCCCGGCATAGATCGCGATCAACCCCGCGCCGCTCAACACCAGCAACAGCGTCAGCGGGGCGAAGCACGCCGCGATCCCGACCGCGCCGGTGAACAGCGTGGCGAGCCATGGCGAGTCGAAGCGCGGGTGGATCGCCTGCATCCAGCGATCGACCGGCCGCCCCCACGCGCCGTCGCGCCCGGTGCTGTAGAAGAACCGCGCGCACGACAGGATGCACGCGATCGCGGCGTTGAGGATCGCGATCACGACGCCCACCGCGATCCATCCCGACAGCAAGGGGCCGCCCCGCGCCAGCACCAGCGTGCCGAACGGATCGTCGTCCACGAACGCCGCGTGAAGGTCGCGCGATCCCATCAGCAGCGCCACGATCGGCACGATCTCCAGCACCAACGTGGCGACGAGGGCGACGAGCACCGCCCGTCCGATCTGCCGCCCCGCCTCGTGCAGCTCCTCGCCGAAATACACCGCGGCGCCGTATCCGTTCAGCGCGAAGATCGCGACGGAGGTGGCCAGCCCGATCGCCGCCGGTGAAGCCGGGTGCAGCGTCGCGCCCAGCGGCATCACCGGATGAAGCACCAGCGCGCCGATCGGCTGGGTGGCATGCGCGAAGCCGAGCACCGCCACCACCACGAGCGCGAGCATCTCGATGGCGAGGAAGACGCCCGTCAGCACTGCGTTGACGCGGATGTTGAGCAGCCCGATCAGCGTCGACAGCGCGACGACCGCCACCGCCACGGGCACCTGCGGCAATCCCGGGATCACGGTCGAGAGCACCGCGCTCACCCCCAGCCCCAGGACGGGCGGAAAGAGCAGGTTGTTGAACACGTTGATGCCGAGCATCACGAACCCCGCCAGGGGCCCCAGCGTGCGCGCCACCATCACATATTCGCCGCCAGCGATCGGCCAGACCGAGGCGAGCTCGGCATAGACGAAGGCGGTGGCCACGCAGACGATGCCGGCGAGTACCAGCGCCCAGATCGTGCCGCTGCCCGCGGCGTGGAGCATCCCCGGCACGATGACGAACACCGACGAAGCGGGCGTCGCCACCGACAGCGTCAGGAACAGCACGCCGAGCAACCCGAGCGAACGCGTCAGCGGGGTGGCGTGCGGCACGCTCTTGATATCCGGCATCTTTCCCCCGTGGCCCATGGCCGTTAACCATGGCCATAGGCAGTAAATGCCGGCGTGCGAAGACCCGATGCGCGCCCGACCAACCGACCGTCAGCCGGCGCGTGGCGGGCCGGCGCGGCTCACTTGCCGATCAGCACGTCGCTGGCCTTCACGATCACCGTCACCGTGTCGCCCTTTGCCAGCCCCAGTTCCTCGATCGCCTCTTCGGTGATGCTGGCGGTGACGATGGTGCCGCCGCCGATATCCACCTTCACCGTGCCGTTCACGGCACCGGGCGTGATCGCGGTGACGGTGCCGGCGATCTGGTTGCGGGCGCTGATCTTCATGACGTTTCCTTCTCGATGGTCGCGAGCACGACGCCTTCGGCGACCTGACCGCCGACAACGGCGGAAAGGCGGGAAACGATCCCGTCGAACGGCGCGACGAGACTGTGTTCCATCTTCATCGCCTCGAGCGTCAGCAGCGTCCGGCCCTTGGCCACCGCCTCGCCCTCATGCACGCCGACCGCGATGATCCGGCCCGGCATGGGCGAGACGATCGCCCCGTCCGCCGCCGCGCCGCCGGCGGTGCCGCTCGCGCGGAACGGCTGGAAGAGATGCGCCCAGCCGCGATCGACGATGAGGACGCCGTCCGCCGTCTCGCGCAGCAGCGATCCCTCGTCCGGCACCCGCGCTCCGACGCATCCCTCGCGGCGCACGCCATCGGCCAGCATCGCGACGCGCTC
Organism: Sphingomonas sp. GC_Shp_6; assembly: GCF_026540835.1. Classification (NCBI taxonomy): domain Bacteria; kingdom Pseudomonadati; phylum Pseudomonadota; class Alphaproteobacteria; order Sphingomonadales; family Sphingomonadaceae; genus Sphingomonas; species Sphingomonas sp. GC_Shp_6. Next base: position 13,187 of record NZ_JALNUO010000002.1, read on the forward strand.
GCGCCGGGGGGCGTTGAGGCGAAGGCCGAGCAGGTCGCGCCAGATTTCGCCCGACGCGTCGTCGCTGGCCGGATCGGCCGCATGGCGCGTGCCGCCACCGGCGCGCACGATCTCGACCGCCGCGGTGTCGAGCAGCGCCGCACCGATCGCCGCGCCCGCGGTCAGCGCCTCGCTTTCGTGCGCGATGAAACCCGTATCGATCGACGCGGCGGCGAAATCGGGGTGGCGCAGCAGCGCGGCGAGGAAGCCGGCATTGTTGCGCACCGGCCAGGTCAGCACGGTGTCGCAGGCGAGCGCCAGCTTCTCGCGCGCCTCGTCCCGCGTCACGCCGTGCACCACCAGCTTGGCGATCATCGGATCGTAGAAGGGCGACACCGCCGAGCCCCGGCCCACGCCGGTTTCGATCCGGGCGAGATCATCGTCGAGGAAGAATTCGCCCAACACGCCGGTACTCGGCAGGAAATCGGCCAGCGGATTTTCCGCATAGAGCCGCGCCTCCATCGCCCAGCCGCGAATGGCGAGTTCGTCCTGCCGCCGGGGCAGCGGCTCGCCGCTCGCGACGCGCAACTGCCATTCGACCAGATCGACGCCGGTGATCTCCTCGGTGACGGGATGTTCCACCTGGAGCCGGGTGTTCATCTCCATGAACCAGATGCGATCGGCGCGAAGACCCTCGCTTGCATCGGCGATGAACTCGATCGTGCCCGCGCCGACATAATCGACCGCGCGCGCCGCCTTCACCGCGGCCGCGCAGATCGCCGCGCGGGTGGCCGCATCCATGCCGGGCGCAGGCGCTTCCTCGATCACCTTCTGGTGGCGGCGCTGCAGCGAACAGTCGCGTTCGAACAGATGGACGACCTCGCCCTGCGTGTCGCCGAAGACCTGCACCTCGATGTGGCGCGGCGAGAGGATGTATTTCTCGATCAGCACGCGATCGTCGCCGAACGACGCCGCCGCCTCGCGCCGGCACGAGGCCAGAAGTTCGGCGAAATCGGCCGCGGCGTCGACGCGCCGCATGCCCTTGCCGCCGCCGCCCGCCACCGCCTTCACCAGCACGGGATAGCCGATTGCATCCGCCTCCGCGAGCAGCCGATCGGGGGACTGGTCCTCCCCCAGATAGCCCGGCGTCACCGGCACGCCCGCCGCGATCATCAGCGCCTTGGCGGCATCCTTCAGCCCCATCGCGCGGATCGCGGCGGGCGGCGCGCCGACCCAGATCAGCCCGGCCGCGATCACCGCATCGGCAAAACCGGCATTCTCGCTCAGGAAACCATAGCCGGGATGGATCGCCTCCGCGCCCGTCTCCAAAGCGGCGGCGATGATCCGTTCGCCGACCAGATAGCTTTCGCGCGCCGGGCTCGCGCCGATCGCCACCGCCTCGTCCGCCAGCTTCACATGGAGCGCGTCCGCATCGGCGTCCGAATGGACCGCGACCGTCCGGATCCCCATCGCCCGCGCGGTGCGGATGATCCGGCAGGCGATTTCACCGCGATTCGCGATCAGCAGCGATTTCAGCATGTTGGCCCTCCGAAGTGGAGGAAGTGGAGATGTACCATGGGTCTTTCCACTTCGCGCGTCTCGCCCGTCGCAGCGGAGGGTACGAAGAGGCGCAGACGCTCGATCATGGGCGCGAGGCTATGCCGAAACGGGGCGTGTAGGACAGACGTCACATCCGGAACACGCCGAAGCGCGGCTCCCCGATCGGCGCTTCCAGCGTGGCGGCGAGCGCCAGCCCCAGCACGTCGCGCGTCTGTGCGGGATCGACGATGCCGTCGTCCCACAGCCGCGCCGTCGCATACCAGGGATTGCCCTCATCCTCATATTTCTGCCGAACGGGGGCCTTGAACGCCTCCGCCTCCTCGGGCGTCCAGCGTTCGGCGTCGCGGTGGACGGTGGCCAGCACGCTCGCGGCCTGTTCGCCGCCCATCACGCTGATCCGGCTGTTGGGCCAGGTGAACAGGAAACGCGGCGAATAGGCCCGGCCGCACATGCCATAATTGCCCGCGCCGAAGCTGCCGCCGATCAGCAGGGTGATCTTGGGAACGCTGGCGGTCGCCACCGCGGTGACCAGCTTTGCGCCATGTTTCGCAATGCCTTCCGCCTCATATTTGCCACCGACCATGAAGCCCGAAATATTCTGGAGGAACAGCAGGGGGATCTTGCGCTGGCAGGCCAGCTCGATGAAGTGCGCGCCCTTTTGCGCGCTTTCGCTGAACAGCACGCCGTTGTTGGCGAGGATGGCGACGGGCATGCCCCAGATATGCGCGAAGCCGCAGACGAGGCTGGCGCCGTACAACGCCTTGAACTCGTGGAACTCGCTGCCGTCGACCAACCGCGCGATCACCTCGTGCACGTCATAGGGCGCGCGCACATCGGCGGGGACGATGCCATACAGCTCCTCCGCCGCATATCGGGGGGGCCGTGGCGCCGCGAGGTTGACGGGTGCGCGCGTCGCGGGCGGCAAAGTGGCAACGATGTCGCGCACGATCGTCAGCGCATGGTCGTCATTCTCGGCGACATGGTCGACGACGCCCGATCGGCGGCCATGCGTATCGGCACCGCCCAGTTCCTCGGCCGAGATCACCTCGCCCGTCGCCGCCTTCACCAGCGGCGGCCCGGCGAGGAAGATCGTCCCCTGCCCGCGCACGATGATCGTCTCGTCCGACATGGCGGGCACATAGGCGCCCCCCGCGGTGCACGATCCCATCACGCACGCGATCTGCGGAATGCCGAGCGCGGACATCTGCGCCTGGTTGAAGAAGATCCGGCCGAAATGCTCGCGATCGGGAAACACCTCGGCCTGGTGCGGCAGGTTCGCGCCGCCGCTGTCGACCAGATAGATGCAGGGCAGCCGGTTTTCCTGCGCGATTTCCTGCGCACGCAGATGCTTTTTCACGGTCAGCGGGAAATAGGTGCCGCCCTTCACCGTGGCGTCGTTGCACAGGATCATGCATGGCCGCCCCGACACCCGGCCGATCCCGCAGATCAGCCCCGCGCCCGGCACCGCGTCGTCATAGAGACCATTCGCCGCGAGTTGCCCGATCTCGAGGAATGCGCTGCCGGGATCGAGCAGATGCTCGACTCGGTCGCGCGGCAGCAGCTTGCCGCGCGCGGTGTGGCGCTCGCGCGACGCGGCGCCGCCGCCCAATGCGGTGCGCGCGACATCCGCACGCAGGCTCTCGGCGAGCGCGCGGTTGTGCGCGGCGTTGGCGCGGAAGGTCTCGCTGTCGGGCGACACCGCGCTGGCGAGGACGGGCGCGCTCATCGATCCGGACCGGCGCGATCGCTCACTGCGCCACCCGGGGCGCCGCGCCGATCAGCTCGCGCCCGATCAGCATCCGACGGATCTCGTTCGTGCCGGCGCCGATGTCGAGCAGCTTGGCGTCGCGCATATAGCGCTCGACCGGCCAGTCCTTGGTATAGCCGGCGCCCCCCAGCGCCTGGATCGCCTCAAGGCTGACGCGCACCGCATTCTCGCTGGCCAGCAGGATCGCGCCCGCCGCGTCGAACCGCGTGGTCTTGCCCGCATCGCAGCTGCGCGCCACCGCATAGACATAGGCGCGCGCCGAATTGAGCGCGACATACATGTCCGCCACCTTCGCCTGGATGAGCTGGAACTGACCGATCGGCTGGCCGAACTGGCGCCGTTCGCGCACATAGGGGATCACGACGTCGAGACACGCCTGCATGATGCCGAGCTGGATCCCCGCGAGCACCGCGCGCTCGTAATCCAGCCCCGACATCAGCACGCCGACGCCGCCATTTTCCGGGCCCATCACGTTTTCGGCCGGCACATGGCAATCGTCGAACACCAGCTCGGCGGTGGGCGATCCGCGCATGCCCATCTTGTCGATCTTTTGCCCGATCGAGAATCCGGCGAAATCCTTCTCGATCAGGAAGGCGGTGATGCCGCGGCTGCCCTCGCCGGTCTTGGCATAGACGACCAGCGTGTCGGCATAGGCCGCGTTGGTGATCCAGAATTTGGTGCCGTTCAGCACATAGCCGTCATCGGTCTTCGCCGCCTTCAGCTTCATGCTGACCACGTCCGATCCCGCGCCTGCCTCGGACATGGCGAGGCTGCCGACATGTTCGCCCGACACGAGCTTGGGCAGATATTTCGCCTTCTGCTCGGGCGAGCCCCAGCGGCGGATCTGGTTCACGCACAGATTGGAATGCGCGCCATAGCTGAGGCCGACCGACGCGCTGGCGCGGCTCACCTCTTCCACCGCGATCACATGTTCGAGATAGCCGAGGCCTAGCCCGCCATACTCCTCCTCCACGGTGATGCCGTGAAGGCCGAGCTCGCCCATCGCCGGCCAGAGTTCGCGCGGGAACCAGTCCTCCGCGTCGATCCGTGCGGCGAGCGGGGCGATCGCCTTGTCCGCGAAGGCGCGTGTGGATTCGCGGATCATGTCCGCGGTCTCGCCGAGCGCGAAGTCGAAATCGATGGTCATGGCCTCTCCGTTTCAGATGTTACTATCACGGGAGGCCATGGGTTCAAGCGTCACTTCAGGCAGGCGACGATCCCGGCGATGGCGGCAAGCGTGCCGTCCGGGTCCTTCACCCGCACCGTCTCCAGCCCGAGCTCCTTGGCGGGATAATCATTGCCGCCCGGGAAGATCGCATCGCCGATGAACATCATCTGCTCCAGCGGGATGCCGCTCGCGTCGCGCAGCTTCTTGAGGCCGTACGCCTTGTCGACGCCCTTCTGCGTAATGTCGATCGAGGTGGCCCCGCCCATGTTGATCGACAGTTCGGGCAGGCGCGTGCGCAGATCGGCCTGGATCACCTTACGCTTGGCGAAATCGGGATCCCAATGCTCCTTCTCGGCGATCGGCGCCTCCTGGCCCAGCGCCGAGAAGGTGATCTGGCTGCCGCGATCCTCGATCCGCTCGCCCCAGGTCTTTTCGGGCTTGAAGCCGGTCGCTTCGAGCGACGCATCGAACGCCTCCAGGATCTTCGTCTTCTCGTCGTCGGAGAACAGTTCGGCATAGACGACCTGCCAGTCGCTGCCCTTGTGCGTGTAGAGCTTGGTGCCCGTGGTCGGCATCAGCCACAGCTTCTTCAAGTCCGCGCGCGCGGGCAGGCGCGAGGCGACCTGCTTCTGGAACTGCGGCCAGTCGCCACCCGAGATCACCGCGACGTTCGCCACCGCCAGCAGATCGGCCAGCGCCTCGCCCATCGTGTCTTTCAGCGGCTGCTTGCTCTCGGCCAGCGTGCCGTCGAGGTCGAACGCGATCAGCGAAATCATGCGGTGGCTCCATTACGGGGAAGAATGATGGTGTCGATGGCATGCGCGACGCCGTCGGCGTCGTTGGCGGTGGTGTGTTCGTGCGCCTTGGCCTTCACCGCGTCGGGCGCGTTGCCCATCGCGATCGAAAGCCCCGCGCGTTCGAGCATCGGCACGTCGTTGGCCTGATCGCCGATCGCCGCCGTCTCCTCGATCGACACGCCGAACGCCTTGCAGAGCGCCACGATCCCGTCGCCCTTGTTGCCGCCCTTGGCGGTGACGTCGAGATAATAGGTCTGGCTCTGCACGATCGTCGCCCGGTCGCCATAAGCCTTGGCATCGGCGTGGAGCCGGCGCAGCAGCGGCTCGTCGTCGCTGACGAAGGTGATCTTGTCCGCCTTCGCCAGCAGCGCGTCGAAATCCTGCGTGACGACCGGCGCCTGGTTGGAAGCGATCCGCTCATGCTCGACATGCACGCCCTGATCGGTGCTCGCATACCAGCGATCGTCGGCGAAGACCCAGAGATCGACCGCCTCCTTGCGCGCCAGGTCCATCACGCCGCGCGCGACATCCTCAGCGATCGTCTCGTGGCTGTCGATCGTGCCGTCGCGGCGAAAGACGAGGCCGCCGTTGAACGCGCCCATCGGCTCGTCCAGCCTGAGCGCGTCGGCGATCGGCATCATCCCCGAACGCGGCCGTGCGCTGACGATCGTGAAGCCGATCCCGGCTGCCTCCAGTCGGCGAACTGCCGCGATCGTCCCATCCGTCAGCTTCTTCGCCTTGTCGACCAACGTGCCGTCGACATCGGATACCAGCAGCTTCACGCTCACTGCGGCATCTCGACATGGCCACCGAAGCCAAAGCGCATCGCCGACAGCAATTTGTCGCCGAACGTATGCTCGACGCGGCTGCGATAGCGCGCGAAGAGCGCGGCGGTCAGCACATTGGCCGGCACCTTCTCCTCCATCGCCGCGTCGATCGTCCACTGGCCCTCGCCCGAATCGGCGACGTTGCCGGTGAATTGTTCGAGTTGCTGGTCCTTGGCGAGGCCGATAGCGGTTAGGTCGAGCAGCCAGGACGAGATGACGCTGCCGCGGCGCCAGACTTCGGCGATGTCGGTGAGGTTGAGGTCGAACCGCTCATCTTCGGGAAGCTTGTCCGATTTCTTGCTCTTCAGGATGTCGAAGCCCTCGGCATAGGCCTGCATCAGGCCATATTCGATGCCGTTGTGCACCATCTTCACGAAATGGCCCGATCCCGCGGGGCCGGCGAAGATATAGCCCTTCTCGGCGCGCGGATCCTCGTCGCTGTCGATCCGGTCCGGGGTGCGCGGGATCGACCCCATGCCGGGCGCCAGCGCCTCGAAGATCGGCTCGATCGACTCGAGCGTCTCCTTCTCGCCGCCGATCATCATGCAATAGCCGCGCTCCAGCCCCCAGACGCCGCCCGAGGTGCCGACGTCGACATAATGGAGCCCCTTTTCGGCCAGCGCCTTGCCGCGGCGAATATCGTCCTTGTAGAAGCTGTTGCCGCCGTCGATCACGATGTCGCCGGGCTTGGCCCCGTTGCAGATCTCGGTGATCGTGCCTTCGGTGATCTCGCCGGCGGGCAGCATCACCCACCAGATCGCCGGGCTGTCGAGCTTGCCGCGCGCGTCGTCGAGCGAAGTCGCCGCCTCGGCACCGTCCGCCGCGAGCGCCGCCACCGCCTTGTCGTCGCGATCGTAACCGACGACCTGATGGCCGGCCTTCATCAGGCGACGCGCCATGTTGGCACCCATGCGGCCGAGGCCGATCATTCCGATCTTCATGCGAAGTCTCCGCGCGTTTTGAGATGATGGCTTGAGATGATGGCGCTCGCCCGGCCACGCGCGCCTGGTGGCGCCGCCGGGCGAGCGGGAACGGGGTTCAGGCGGCGGTCGGCTGCTTGGCGGCGATCGCGCCCAGCAGATCGTCGAACGCCTTGGCGAACGCGGTGACGCCCTCGCCCACCAGCGTCTCGGTGACGCCGTCGAGCTGCAGGTCGAGCCGCTCGGCCTCGGCGAGGACATGGCGCGCCGCGTCGATGTCCTGAGTCAGCGTGGGTGCCGCGGTGCCGTGATCGCGAAACGCATCCATCGTCTTGGGCGGCATGGTGTTCACCGTGTCGCGCCCGATCACCGTATCGATATAGAGCGTGTCGGGATAGGACGGGTCCTTCGTGCCGGTCGAGGCCCAGAGCAGCCGCTGCGGCTGCGCACCCTTGGCGGCCAGCGCCTGCCAGCGATCGGTCTTCAGGAAATCGAGATACCATTGATACGCCATCTTGGCGTTGGCGATCGCCACCTTGCCGCGCACCGCCTTCAGCGCGTCGGCCTCGGCATCGCCGTCCTTCACGCGCTCGTCGATCGCCTTGTCGATCATCGCGTCGATCCGGCTGACGAAGAAGCTGGCCACGCTGGCGATCCGGTCGATCGGCTGGCCCTGCCGCACGCGCTCCTCGAGGCCCATCACATAGGCCTCGGCGACGCGCTTATAGGCCTCAAGCGCGAACAGCAAAGTCACGTTCACGTTGATGCCGGCGGCGATCGTCGCCGCGATCGCGGGGGCGCCGGCGAGCGTGCCGGGGATCTTTATCATGACGTTGGGCTTGTCGACCATCGTCCACAGCTTCTGCGCCTCGGCGATCGTAGCGTCGGTGTCGTCGGCGAGATAGGGCGACACCTCCAGGCTGACATAGCCATCCTTCGCGTCCAGCCGATCGTAGATCGGGCGCAGCGTATCCGCCGCGTGCCTGATGTCCTCGACGGCCAGATGCTCGTAGCGGTCCATCGTCGGCGCGTCGGGATGCGCCTGGTCATAGGCCTTCAGGCTCTCGTCATAGGCATCGCCATGCCCCATCGCCTTTTCGAAGATCGACGGGTTGGACGTGACGCCCGTCAGCCCGTCCTCGTCCACCAGCTTCTGCAACCCGCCGGCCGCCAGAAACTTGCGGTCGACGAAATCGAGCCAGACGGCCTGGCCCTGCGCTTCGAGGTCGTTGAGCTTGCCCATCACTTCGTCTCCACGAGTTCGCGGGCGACCTTGACGACATTGTCGACGGTGAACCCGTATTTATCCTGCAGTTTGGCGATCGGGGCGGACGCGCCGAAGGTGGACATGGTGATCGTCTTGCCCTCCATGCCGACATAGCGGTCCCAACCGATCTCGCCGCCCATCTCGACCGCAAGCCGGGCCTTCACCGCCTTGGGCAGGACACTTTCCTTATAGTCGTCGTCCTGCACCTCGTAGCGGTGCCAGCTCGGCATCGACACGACACGGCTCTTCACGCCCTGGCTCTTCAGCGTCTCGTGCGCCTCCACCACCAGCGCCACTTCGCTTCCCGTGGCGATCAGGATCACGTCGGGCGTGCCGTCACTGTCGGCCAGCACGTAGCCGCCTTTCATCAGCCCTTCGGCCGAGGCGTATTTCCCGCGGTCGAGCGTCGGCAGCGCCTGGCGCGAGAAGATCAGCGCGGTGGGCGAATCGCCGGCGAGGATCGCTGCCTTCCATGCCCAGGCCGTCTCGTTCGCGTCGCACGGGCGGATCGTGTCGAGCCCGGGGATCGCGCGCAGCGTGGCGAGCTGTTCGATCGGCTGGTGCGTGGGGCCGTCCTCGCCGACGCCGATCGAGTCATGCGTGAAGACGAAGGCGACGCCCAGTTCCATGATCGAGGCGAGCCGCACCGGCGGCCGCATGTAATCGGAAAAGACGAGGAAGGTGGCGGTGTAGGAGCGCAGGTGCGACAGCGCCATGCCGTTCGCGACCGAACCCATGCCGTGTTCGCGCACGCCGAAATGCAGGTTGCGCCCGTCATAGGAGGCCGCCTGGAACGACCCGCCATCGTCGATCGCGGTCTTGGTCGACGGCGCGAGATCGGCCGACCCCCCGACCAGCCAGGGCAGCTTCCGAGCGATCGCGTTCAGCACCTTGCCACCGGCATCGCGCGAGGCGATCCCCTTGGCATCCGCCTCGAACACGGGAATGTCCGCATCCCAGCCCTCGGGCAGCGTGTCCGACAGCATGGCGTCGAGTTCGGCGGCGAGACCGGGCTGTGCGGTGCGATACCGCTCCAGCAGCGCCTCCCATGCCTCGCGCAGCGGGCGGCCCCGCTCCGCCACCGCGGAATGCAAATGCTCCGCCACGCCATCGGGCACCAGAAACGCCGAGTCCTCGGGCCAGCCATAGGCCTTCTTGGTGTCGCGGATCTGATCCGCGGTCATCGCTTCGCCATGCGCCTTGGCGGTGCCCTGGATCGCACTGCCGTAACCGATCACCGAATGGACGACGATGAAGGTCGGCTTGTCCTTGGTCGCGCGAAACGTCTCGATCGCCTTGGCGACGGCGACGGTGTCGTTGGCGTCGTTCACATGGACGACGTTCCAGCCATAGGCCTCGAACCGCTTGCCCACATCCTCGTCGAACGCAAGATCGGTGCCGCCCTCGATCGAGATATGGTTGGAATCATAGATCCAGCAGAGGTTGGAGAGCTTCAGATGCCCGGCCAGGCTTGCCGCCTCGCTCGCCACGCCCTCCATCATGTCGCCATCGCCGCACAGCACATAGGTGTCGTTGTCGAACAGCGTGAAATCGGCCGTGTTGTAGCGCGCCGCGAGCCAGCGCTCGGCGAGCGCCATGCCGACCGAATTGCCGCAGCCCTGGCCGAGCGGACCGGTCGTCGTCTCGACGCCGGTGGTGTGGCGATATTCGGGATGACCCGGCGTCTTGGACGAGAGCTGGCGGAACTGCTTGATGTCGTCCAGGCTCACGGCCGGCTCACCGCTCGGCTTGCCGTCCTTGTCGATCTCCTTGACGCCCGCGAGGTGGAGCAGCGAATAGAGCAGCATCGACGCATGGCCGACCGACAGCACGAAGCGGTCGCGATTGGCCCAGTCGGGCCGGTCGGGATCGGTGCGCAGGAACTTGGCCCAGACGGTATAGCCGACCGGCGCCAGCGCCATCGGCGTGCCGATATGGCCCGACTTCGCTTTCGCCACCGCATCCATCGAGAGGGTGCGGATCGTGTCCACCGTCAGCCGCTCCAGCGTGCCGTCCTCGTGGAGCGCGGTCGATTCGGGGGCATCGGCCGCATTGGTGGCGGACGTGGCGGTATCGGTCATGAACAGGAACCCCTTGGGTGGCGTGAACGAACAAACGCGTGCGCAGCCCATCCGGTTGCGCATGCCGACGCTTTAACCGGGCGGCTGGCGCCGTTCCAGCCGCGAAACGATGCCGTGCTCGGCGACATAGGCGGCATCCACCTGATCGAGGAACAGCCCGTGCCCCAGAACGCCGGGGATCGAATCCAGTTGCGCGGCGAGCGCCAGCGGCTCGGGAAACACGGCGAAGCGCAAGTCGATCACGACATTGCCCTGATCGGTCCGATAGGGCGCATCGCCCGCCTGCCGCAGCACCGCGTCCGCGCCGAGCGCCGCCAGTTCGCGGGTCGCGAACGCCTGCGCGAAGGGCAGCACCTCGACCGGCAGCTTCGCCGCACCGATCGCCGCCACCCGCTTCGACCCGTCGGCGATCACGATCATCCGTGCAGCGGCGGCGGCGACCACCTTCTCGCGCAGCATCGCGCCGCCTGCGCCCTTGATCGCGAACAGCCGCGGATCGATCTCGTCGGCGCCGTCGATCGTCAGATCCACCCGCGCGACCCCGGCGAACGCGCGAACCGTAATCCCGCCCGTTCGCGCCAGACGGGCGCTCGCCTCCGAGGTGGCGACCGCCTCGATGCGCAGCCCCTGGCGCACCCGCTCGGCGAGGCGCGCGATCGCGAACGCCGCGGTCGATCCGGTGCCGAGCCCCACGAGCATGCCGCCCTGCACCTCGTCCACCGCGGCCTCGGCCGCCGCCTTCTTGTCGTCGTCGATCATCGCCGCCCGCTAGCATAGGGCTGGACGCCGCGCGCGCCTTGATGCAGAGGCGCGAGCGATTGCACAAAGTCTTGCGGGGCCCGCAACCAAGTTGCCCGCCTGCGGATTGTGCGCGGAACCGGGCGCGCGCTTGGTTCCATCAAGCGGGCGGACAGGCGCATTTGACTTCGAACATCGCAACATCACGACGGATGGCCCTGGGCGTGACTGCCCTCGCCACCGCGTTGACGCTGGCCGCCTGCTCGGGCGGCGACAAGGACAAGGGCGCCGGTGCCAAGGGCGCGGCACCCGGCCGGGGCACGCCGCAGGTCGGCTATGTCGTCGTGCAGCCATCGAGCGTGGCGATGACGACCGAATTGAGCGGCCGCACTGCCGCGTTCGAAAGCTCGGACGTGCGCCCGCAGGTGACCGGGCTGATCCGCCGCCGCCTCTTCACCGAGGGCGCATTGGTCACCAAGGGGCAGCCGCTCTACGAGATCGATCCGCGCCTCTATCGCGCCAGCGCCAACCAGGCGCGCGCCAATGTCGAGAGCGCGCAGGCCAACGCCGAGTCGACGCGCATCCTGGCGGATCGTTACAAGCCGCTCGCCGCGATGGAGGCGATCAGCAAGCAGGACTATACCAACGCCGTCTCGTCCGCGCGCCAGGCGCAGGCGACCGTGGCGCAGAACCAGGCCGCGCTCGACACTGCGCGGATCAACCTGAAGTTCACCCGCGTGCCGGCACCCATCTCGGGGCGGATCGGGCGATCGCTGTTCACCGTGGGCGCGCTCGTCTCGGCCACGCAGACCGATCCGCTCGCGCAGATCCAGCGGCTCGATCCGATGTTCGTCGACATCCAGCAATCCGCGGGCGACATCGTCCGGCTGCGCCAGTCGCTCGGCAAGGGCGGCGTGGTGGCCACCGCGGCACAGGTGCATCTGAAGCTCGACGACGGCAGCGACTATCCGCTGACCGGTACCGTGGAATTCTCGGAAGCCCTGGTCGACCAGACGACGGGCACCGTCACGCTGCGCGCGAAATTCGCCAATCCGCAGGGGCTGCTGCTGCCCGGCATGTTCGTGCACGCGAGCTTCGCGCAGGCGATCGACAACGGCGCGTTCCTCGTGCCGCAGGCGGGCGTCAGCCGCGATGCCAAGGGCAACGCGACCGTCATCCTGGTCGGCCCGGGCGACAAGGCGGTGCTGAAGGACGTGACCGCCGCGCGCACCCAGGGCCCCTATTGGGTCGTCACCAAGGGGCTGAACCCGGGTGACAAGGTGATCGTCCAGGGCCTGTCCAAGCTGAAACCGGGCCAGGGCATCAAGCCCGTGCCGGCCAATACCCCGCAGAAGGTGGAGGTGCCCAAGGGCGCCGACACCACCCCCAAAAAGGCCGGCTGACCCCCTCATGCTCAGTCGCGTCTTCATCGATCGGCCCATCTTCGCCTGGGTCATCGCCATCATCATCATGCTTGCGGGCGTGGGCGCGATCCTGGGGCTGCCGATCGCGCAATATCCCGACGTCGCACCGCCGCAGGTGACGATCCAGGCGACCTATCCGGGCGCCAACGCGCAGACGATCCAGAATGCGGTGACACAGGTGATCGAGCAGCAGCTGACCGGCATCGACGGGCTGATCTATTTCCAGTCCGCCTCGTCCAGCCGCGGCTCGCTGACGATCACCGTCACCTTCGAGAAGGGCACCAATCCCGACATCGCGCAGGTGCAGGTGCAGAACCAGGTGCAGCAGGCGGTCAGCCGCCTGCCCACCCAGGTCCAGCAGCAGGGCCTGGTCGTCAAGAAGTCCAATCCCGACTTCCTGCTCGTCGCCGCGGTGTATGACGAGAGCGACCGCACGACCAACCAGGACGTGTCCGACTATCTCGTCTCCAACCTCCAGGATCCGCTCGGCCGCACGCCGGGCGTCGGCAACACCAATGTGTTCGGCGCGCAATATGCGATGCGCATCTGGCTGAACCCCTATCAGCTCAACAGCTTCCAGCTGATGCCGTCCGACGTCATCACCGCGGTGACCAACCAGAATGCCGAGGTCGCAGCGGGCGAGCTGGGCGCGCAGCCCTCGCCCCCCACCCAGTATCTCGACGCCACCGTCACCGCGCAGACCCGCCTCCAGACGCCCGAGCAGTTCGGCAACATCGTGCTGAAGACGACGACCGCGGGCGCCACGGTGCGGCTGAAGGATGTCGCGCGGATCGAGCTGGGGTCCGAGACGTACAATGTCGTCAGCCGCGTGAACGGCCATCCGGGCGCAGGCATCGCGGTGCTGCTGGCGCCGGGCGCCGACGCGCTGAAGACCGCCGAGCTGGTGAAGGGCCAGATCACCGCCGCGGCCAAGAGCTTCCCGCAGGGCTATAAATACGCGTTCGTCAACGACTCGACCGACTTCATCAAGCTGTCGATCGAAGAGGTGGTGAAGACGCTGATCGAGGCGATCATCCTCGTCGTCATCGTCATGTTCGTGTTTCTGCAAAGCTGGCGCGCGACGCTGATCCCGACGATCGCGGTGCCCGTCGTGCTGCTCGGCACGTTCGGCGTCTTCTACGTCGCGGGCTTCTCGATCAACACACTGACGCTCTTCGGGCTGGTGCTCGCGATCGGCCTGCTCGTCGACGATGCGATCGTCGTGGTCGAGAATGTCGAGCGGCTCATGGAGGAAAATCCCGACATGAGCCCGCGCGACGCGACGATCGCGTCGATGGACGAGATCACCGTCGCGCTGGTCGCGATCGCGCTCGTCCTGTCCGCGGTGTTCCTGCCGATGGCGTTCTTCGGCGGGTCGACCGGCGTGATCTATCGCCAGTTCTCGCTGACGATCGTGTCGGCGATGATCCTGTCGGTGCTCGTCGCGCTGATCCTCACTCCCGCGCTCACCTCGCATCTGCTGAAGCAGAAGCAGAAGAACGCCGAGGGCGATCCCGTCGAGGGCAGCTGGGCCGGCCGGCGCTTTCCGCGCGCCGCGCATTTCGTGGCGCGCGGGCGCGACAAGTTCAACGACGGGTTCGACTGGACCACGGCGAAATATGTCGCGGTGGTGAAGACGGTGGTCGACCGCAAATGGCTCGCGCTGCTCATCTATGCCGGCATCGTCGCCTTGCTCGCCATCCTGTTCCTGCGCCTGCCGACCGGGTTCCTGCCGACCGAGGACCAGGGCATCGGCATCGTCCAGTTCCAGCTTCCGCCGGGCGCCACGCAGAACCGCACGCAAGAGGTGCAGACCGCAGTCGAGAATTATTTCCTGAAGAACGAGAGCAAGAACATCGCCACCGTCTTCTCCGCGAGCGGCATCAGCGGCGGCGGCGCACCGGGCGGGCAGAATACCGGCCTGGGTTTCACCGCGCTCAAGAACTGGGACCAGCGCAGCGGCAAGGAGAACACCGCCGACGCGATCAGCGCGCGCGCGTCCGCCGCCTTTTCCAACCTGCGCGACGCGCAGGTCTATGCGCTGGTGCCGCCGTCCGTCCGCGGACTCGGCCAGTCGAACGGCTTCACGATGGAGCTGCAGAACAGCAGCGGCATGAGCCTCGACAAGTTCGAGGCCGCGCGCGACAAGCTGCTGGCGAGCGCGGCAGGCGATCCGAGCCTGGTCGGCGTGCGCCTCACCGAATTGCCCGACGTGCCGACCGTGCATGTCGACGTCGATCCGCAGACGCTCGCGGTGCTGGGGCTCAGCCAGTCGACCGTGAACTCGACGCTGTCGACCGCCTGGGGCGGCCAATATGTCAACGACTTCCTCGATCGCGGCCGCGTCAAGCGCGTCTATGTGCAGGGCGATGCGCCCTATCGCTCCAGCCCGTCGGACCTATCGCAATGGTATGTCCGCGGGTCCACGGGGTCGATGGCGCCCTTCTCGTCCTTCGCCACCACCAGCTGGCAGACCGCGCCGGTGTCGCTGTCGCGCTTCAACGGCATCCAGTCGTTCGAATTCCAGGGCCAGGCCGCGCCGGGCAAATCCTCGGGCCAGGCGCTCGAGCGGATGCGCCAGCTCGCCGCGCAGATTCCGGGGACGAGCATCGCGCTGGCGGGCCTGTCCTATCAGGAGAATCTGTCGTCGGGCCAGGCCTCGACGCTTTACGGCCTGTCGCTGCTCGTCGTCTTCCTGTGCCTCGCCGCGCTCTATGAAAGCTGGTCGATCCCGGTCGCGGTGCTGCTCATCATCCCGCTTGGGCTGGTCGGCGCGATCGTGCTGGTCACGCTGCGTGGCCTGACGAACGACGTCTATCTCCAGATCGGGCTGCTCACGACGATGGGGCTCGCGGCCAAGAACGCGATCCTGATGATCGAATTCGCCGAACAGGAAGAGAAGAAGGGCAAGGGCTTTCTGGAGGCCGCCTTGTCCGCCGCCAAGATCCGGCTTCGCCCGATCCTGATGACGTCGTTCGCGTTCATCTTCGGCGTGCTGCCGCTCGCCATCTCGACGGGCGCCGGTGCGAACAGCCGGATCGCGATCGGCACCGCGGTGATCGGCGGGATGCTCACCGCGACGCTGCTGGCGATCTTCTACATCCCGCTGTTCTTCGTGCTCATCAGCCGCGGCACGCGTGATCTCAAACGGCGCTTCGGCGGCGGCAAGGGTGGCGACGACACCCCGCAGGGCGATGGCGGCACCCCCGCCCCGCCCTATGGCCCGCCACCCGCCCCGCCGCACGCGCAGCCGTTGCTCACCGGCCCCGACGAGCATCTCCCCGCCCTTCCCGCGCCGGAACCCGCCTGATGCGACGCGCCATTCCCCTTCTCGCCGCGGGCCTGCTCGCCGGCTGTTCGCTCGCGCCGCATTATGCGCGGCCCGAACTGCCCGTCCCGCCGTCCTGGCCGATCGGCGACGCGTATCTGGCGCAATCCGAGGCGACGCTGCCGACGATCACCTATCGCGACATCTTCACCGATCCGCGGTTGCAGGCGATCATCGGCCAGGCGCTGGCGAACAACCGCGACCTGCGCGCGGCGGTGGCCAACATCGCCGCGGCGCGCGCGCAATACCGCATCCAGCGCGCCAGCCTGCTGCCCGAGATCGATGCGAGCGGTCGCTACACCTATTCGCATTACGGCAATGGCGTGAGCAGCACCGCCAGCAGCAGCACGGGGACGGGCGCGACGGGCACCACGGGAACCGGCACGACCGGTACGACGACCGGCACCGGCACGACGGGCACGGGAACCGGCGCCACGGGTACGGGCACTACCAGTACCGGAACCACGGGAACGGGAACCGGCACCACCGGCACGGGCAGCGGCAGCGTCATCAGCAGTTCGAGTGCGGGCAGCGCCTTCTCGGTCGATCTGGGCACCACCGCCTTCGAGCTCGATCTGTTCGGCCGCGTGCGCTCGCTCACCCAGGCCTCGCTCGCGCGCTATTTCGAGCAGGAGGCTTCGGCCCGCGCGACGCGGCTCACGCTGGTCGGCGAGATCGCGACCGCGTGGCTCACCTATGCCTCCGACAAGAGCCTGCTCGCCATCGCGCAGAACACCGCGAAAAGCGCCGGGCAGAGCGTGCGCATCACGCGCGCGCGGCTGGAGGGCGGGATCGCGCCGCGCACCGATCTGCGCCAGGCCGAACAGGTCGAGGCGGTGGCAGAGGCCGATCTGGCGCTGCAACGCACCCTGCTGGCGCAGGACGCGAACGCGCTCCAGCTGCTCGTGGGCGCGCCGGTCGCGGGTTCGCTGCTGCCGAATTCGATCGACGAGGCCGCCGCCACCATCGCCACGCTGCCCGCCGGGCTCGATTCGACCATCCTGCTACGCCGGCCCGACGTGGTGCAGGCCGAATATGAGCTGCGCGCCGCCAATGCCGAGATCGGCGCAGCGCGCGCGGCGCTGTTCCCGCGCATCTCGCTCACCGGCATCTTCGGCTTCGCCAGCACCGGCCTGTCGTCGCTCTTCACCGGCGGCGCGTTCAACTTTTCGGTCGCGCCGAGCGTCAGCTATCCGATCTTCCGCGCCGGCGCCGGTCGCGCCGGGGTCGCCTATTCCAAGGCCGAGCGCGACGTGGCGCTCGCCACCTACGAAAAGTCGATCCAGTCCGCGTTCCGCGAAACCGCCGATGCGCTGGCGCGCCAGGGCACGATCGCCGCACAGCTCCGCGCCAACCAGAAGAACCTCGCCGCCGCGCTCGACACGGTGCAACTGACCGATGCGAGCTATCGCGGCGGCATCGGCACCTTCCTCAACAGCCTGGATGCGCAGCGCACGCTCTATGCCGCGCAGCAGACTTTGGTGTCGACCAAGCTGACCGGCGCGACCAATCTGGTGACGCTGTATCAGGTGCTGGGCGGCGATTCCTCGCTCGAGGCGACCGCGGCGGGCCCCCGCCCCGTCGGCCTCTCGGGCGCGCCCCGCACCGAGGCGCCGCTCACGGGGACGAACCCGCCGGCGCGTTAGGGTCTGTTGATCCTAGGCCAATCCGACTTTCCACCGTTCGCGCTGGGCCTATCGAAACACGCTCTCCGCAGGCGCGCTTTCACACGCGGTCACAGGCCCTTGGACAGGCTCCGGGCAAACGGAGCACGGGAACGCCGCCCTCACACCGAAACGCGTGCACCTTCGGGCAGCGCGATCCCGGCATCCGCCGCATCGGGCGCGCGCGAGTCGATCCAGGCGGCATGGGCGTGCGCGGTGCCGAGCACCTGCCAGCCCGGCGCGCCCGGCCAGCCCTGCATGCGGATCACCTGGTGGCCGAGCGAGCGATCGGGCTCCATCGTCACCCAGGCGAGCGGCCGCTCGGCGGTGGCACGCGCGCCCGCCGCCTGCATCGCCGCGCGGATCCGCTCGGCCACGGGGGCGGGCAGATATTGCCACACCACCGAGTGCATCAGCACGCGCGTCGCGCCCGCCGCCTGCGGCTCGGCCAGCCGCGCCTCGACCCAATCGGCGGCATCGGCGCGGACGAGATCGACCGGCGCCGCGCGCAGCATCGCGATCGCGCGCCGCACCCGTTCCAGCCGCTCGGGCGCTTCGGCCCAGATGAACGCGGCGAGCCGCGCCTCGACCGCCGGGTCGGTCGCGTCCATCGGGTTCACGTCGCAGCCGCGCACCGATGCGATGGCGACCGGGGCTGGCTCGGGCGGAGGCCCGCGCCAGTCGTGCACGATCGTCACTCGGGCATCTGCGGGGCCGACGGCCGTTCCGCCCAGATCGATCCGGTAGCGATCGATCAGCAGGTTGAGCCCCGCGCTCGATCCGATCTCCAGCACCTCCAGCGTCGGTCCGTAGCGGCGCGCGACCGCCAGCAGCCCCAGCATCAACGCGGCCGAACGGCCCGGCTCGTTGGTCTGCGGCGGCCCGTCGAGCCATGGCAGCAGCGCGGCATCGTGACGGCGGACCGCGCCGTCCACCGCCGCCGCGATCGCTGCCGCGCCCTGCATCCGCCCCGCGAACACCGCTGCCAGATCCGGATCGGCACCCGCCAGCACCAGCGCGTGCAACCCGCCGACCAGCCGCAGCGGCACCGCGTCGCGTGTCGGCTCCCCCGGCCAGTCCAGCACGCGGGCGCCGGTGTGCGTGTCACGGCTCAGCCCCTCGGCCAATGCCGCGCACACCTCCGCATAGATCGGCGCGGCGTTCGCGCGACAATAATGTTCCTGGATCCGGAACGCCTGCCGAACCACCGCTTCGCCCGTCATCGGCACCTCCACATGGCCACGCATGTTGCACGCTGCGCCCCCCCCACGTAAAGCCCGGCGCCTGTGACCGATCCGATCATCATCGCCGTCCCCAAGGGGCGCATCCTGGGCGAGGCGCTGCCGCTGCTCGCCGCCGCCGGTATCCGCCCCGAGCCCGCCTTCTCGGACGAAGACAGCCGCGCGCTGCGCTTCGCCACCGACGTGCCGCATATCGCGCTGATCCGGGTGCGCGCGTTCGACGTCGCCACCTTCGTCGCGCACGGCGCGGCGCAGATCGGCATCGTCGGATCGGACGTGCTCGCCGAATTCGCCTATTCGGAGCTGTACGCGCCGGTCGATCTCGGCATCGGCCATTGCCGCCTCTCGGTCGCCGAGCCGGCGGACATGGCGGCCGAGGACGATCCGCGCGGCTGGAGCCATGTGCGCGTCGCGACCAAATATCCGCACGTCACCCAGGCGCATTTCGCCGCGCGCGGGGTGCAGGCGGAATGCGTCAAGCTGAACGGCGCGATGGAGCTGGCGCCGACGCTGGGCCTTGCGCCGCGGATCGTCGATCTCGTCTCGTCGGGCCGCACGCTGAAGGAGAACGGGCTGGTCGAGGTGGAGACGATCATGGAGGTCACCTCGCGGCTGATCGTCAACCGCGCCGCGATGAAGACGCGCGAGAGCGTCGTGCCGCTGGTCGAGGCGTTCCGCCGGGCGGTGGCGGCGTGATCCAGCTTCACACCGCCGACGCCGATTTCGCCGAACGCTTCGCCGCGCTGGTCGACGATCGCCGCGAATCCGATGCCGGGCTCGCCCGCGACGTCAGCGCGATCATCGCGTCGGTGCGCCGCGACGGCGAGGCCGCGATCCGCGACCTCACGCAGCGCCACGACCGCCACGATCTCGAGCGGACCGGCTGGCGGATCGACGCCGCCGATTGCGCCGCCGCCTTCGCCGCGCTCGATCCCGATCTGCGCGCGGCGCTCGAACTCGCCGCCACGCGGATCCGCGCCTATCACGAGAAACAGCGCCCCACCGACAGCGACTTCACCGACGAGGCCGGCGTCCGCCTCGGCGCGCGCTGGCTGCCGGTCGATGCGGCGGGCATCTATGTGCCGGGCGGGCGCGCCGCCTATCCCTCGTCGCTGCTGATGAACGCGATCCCCGCCAAGGTGGCGGGCGTCGGCCGGCTGGCGATGGTGACGCCCACGCCCGACGGGCAGATCAACCCGCTCGTCCTCGCCGCCGCGCATCTGGCAGGCGTGGACGAGGTGTGGCGGATCGGCGGCGCGCAGGCGATCGCCGCGCTGGCATACGGCGCGGGCCGGATCGTGCCCGTCGACGTGGTCACCGGCCCGGGCAACGCCTGGGTCGCGGAGGCCAAGCGCCAGGTCTACGGCGTGGTCGGCATCGACATGGTGGCGGGGCCGTCCGAGATCGTCGTCGTGGCCGATGCGAAGAACGATCCCGAATGGACCGCGGCCGACCTGCTGAGCCAGGCCGAACACGACACCACCACCCAGTCGATCCTCTTCACCGACGATCGCGATTTCGCGCGGCGCGTGGCCGAAGCGGTCGAGCGCCAGATCGCCACGATGGCCACCGCCGCCGTCGCGCGCGCGGCCTGGGACGCGAACGGCGCGGTGATCGTCACCGACACGCTGGAGGCGGCAATGCCGCTGGTCGACCGGCTGGCGCCCGAGCATCTGCAACTGGCGGTGGACGACCCGCAGCCGCTGTTCGCGCGCGTCCGCCACGCCGGCTCGGTGTTCCTCGGCCGCTACACGCCCGAGGCGATCGGCGATTATGTCGCCGGGCCCAACCACGTCCTGCCGACGGGGCGCCGCGCGCGCTTCGCCAGCGGGCTGTCGGTGCTCGATTTCATGAAGCGCACCAGCTTCCTCGCGCTCGACGAGCCGGCGCTGCGCACGCTCGGCCCCGCCACCGTCGCGCTCGCCCATGCCGAGGGCCTGCCCGCCCATGCCCGTTCGGTGGCACTCCGCCTCCGGCTCAACAGTTAGACCGTCATGACCCGTATCGCCCCCCGCACCCAGGCGCGCGCCGCCGCCCGCCTCGCCGCCGTCCAGGCGCTCTACCAGCACGACATGGAGGGCACCGCCGTCACCGCCTTGCTCCACGAATTCCACCAGCACCGGCTGGGCGCGACGATCGAGGAGGTGGAATATGCCGATGCCGAGATCGATTTCTTCGACGACATCGTCCGCGGCGCGACCACGCGGAGCGGCGAGATCGACCTGCTGATCGAGGGCAAGCTCGCCAAGGGCTGGAGCCTCGCACGGCTCGACAAGCCGATGAAGGCGATCCTGCGCGCGGGCACCTACGAGCTGATCGCCCGCGCCGACGTGCCGGTGGGCGTCGTCATCAGCGAATATGTCGATGTCGCCAAGGCGTTCTACGAGCGGCGCGAATCGGGCTTCGTCAACGGCCTGCTCGACGCCATCGCCAAGGGCGTCCGCGCCGAGCCGCCGCGGGAATGACCGCAGAAGTCGTCAGCCTGCGCCGCGCCCGCAAGGCGAAGGCACGGGGCGCCGCCGAGGCGAAGGCCGCCGCGAACCGCATGGCGTACGGGCGCACCAAGGCGGAGAAAGAGGCCGAGACCGCCGAGGCCGGCCGCCGGGAGCGCGCGCTCGACGGCGCCCGCCGCGAGCCATAAGCGCCGCTCGCGTCCCCGCGGGGAACGGAGCCGATCGGTGACCGAAGCCGATTTTCTCGAAGCGCTCAGGCGCTTGCCGCTCCACCCCGGCGCACGCGGGCTGCGCGACGACACGGCGGTGCTGGCCGGCCTGGTCGTCACCACCGACACGCTCGTCGAGGGCGTGCATTTCCTTGACGACGATCCGCCGGGCGACGTGGCGTGGAAGCTCGTCGCGACCAACCTGTCCGATCTGGCGGCAACGGGCGCCGCGGTGGAGGGCGTCACGCTCAACTATCCGCTATCCGGCGCGGAATGGGACGCCGCGTTCGTCGCCGGATTCGACGAGGCGCTGGCGGCGATGGGCGCGCGGCTGATCGGTGGCGACACGGTGACGCTGCCGCCGGGTGCCCCGCGCATCCTGACGCTCACCGCCTTCGGCCGCGACGCCGTCGCCCCGCCCCGCAGCGGCGCGCGCGCGGGCGACGGCCTGTGGGTGACGGGCACGATCGGCGATGCGGGCGCGGGGCTCGCGGTGGCACTGGCCTGCACTGGGGATGCCGCACTGCTCGCCGCCTATCGCCGCCCGCAACCCCGCCTCGCCGAAGGCCGCGCACTCGCCCCCCATGTCCACGCGATGATGGACATATCGGACGGCCTGCTGATCGACGCGCAGCGGATGGCGGCGGCGAGCGGCCTGGCGGTGACGATCGACATGGCCGCGGTGCCGCTCTCGGCGGCCTACCGCGCGACCGGCGGCACCGCACTGGCGGCGGCGACCGCGGGCGACGATTACGAACTGCTGTTCGCTGCCCCCGCGGGGTTCGTGCCGGCCGTGGCGGCGACGCGGATCGGGGCCTTTGAGGCGGGCAGCGGATTGGCGTTGCGGGCGGACGGCGCGGCGGTGCCGCTGCCGGATCGCCTGGGGTTCGAACATGGGGTGGACGCGCCGGAACGGTGATCGGCGCCGAAACGGATGTGTTGGACGGCACGCGGCAGGAAGACGCCTCCATTCCCGACCCGACCCCGGCATCCAAGCCGCGTGGCGATGGGCAGACTGGCCCTCATGCGAAGCGCCAAACCCAACCGCCTCTATTACGGCGACAATCTCGACGTTCTGCGAAGCAAGATCGCGGACGAGAGCGTCGATCTTTGTTACATCGATCCGCCGTTCAATTCGAAGCGCAACTATTTTCAGATCTACAACAACCAGGGCGGCGACGATCGCGCGCAGGCCCAGGCCTTCGTCGACACCTGGGAATGGGGTCCCGAAGCCGATGCCGGCATCGCCTGGATCACCGACATCGCGCGACTGCAATCGGGCCGATTGACCGAGCAGACGGTGGAATTGATCCGCGGGCTCGAAAAGGTGCTGCAGCACGGTAGCCTCTTCGCATATATCGTGCACATGACGCTCCGGATCATCGAGATCCACCGCGTGTTGAAACCGACGGGAAGCTTTTATCTCCACTGCGACCCGACCGCTTCGCATTATCTGAAGCTGGTGCTCGACACGGTGTTTTGCCGACAAGGCGGCGATTTCATCAACGAAATCGTCTGGAAGCGATCGTCCGCTCATGGCGACGGAAAACAGGGCGCAAAACATTTCGGCCGTATCTCGGATACGATATTGTTCTACGTTAAGGATGCCCGATCATATCATTTTATAGCCGCCTATGCTCCTTACTCGGACGAGGCGGTTGCGCGCGATTACCGGTATGTCGAAGAAAATACCGGGCGCAGATACCGGCTGGCCCCCTTGGACGGGCCAGGCGGCGCCGCCAACGGCAACCCGTTTTATGACGTGATCGGCGTATCGGGATATTGGCGCTTCAAACGAGAGAAGATGCAACAGCTTATTGAGCAGGGTCGCATTGTTCGATCCAAGACGGGAAAGTCGGTCAGCCAGATCATGTATCTGGATGAGGCAAAAGGTCGACCGATCGACAATATCTGGACCGATATCTCCAAAATTTCTCCGACGTCCAAAGAACGGTTGGGATACCCGACCCAGAAGCCGGAATTGTTGCTCGAACGTATTATCAAGACCTCTTGCCCCGATGATGGCGTCGTTTTGGATGCCTATTGCGGCTGCGGTACGACCATCGCCGTGGCGCAGCGTCTTCATCGGCAATGGATCGGCATCGATATCACCTATCAATCGATCTCATTGATCCTGAAACGGCTAGAGGATCGATATCCCGATCTTTGGCCCGACATCGAAGCGGATATCGTTCTTGATGGCGTTCCCCGCGACCTTGCCTCTGCCGTCGCCCTCGCCAATCGCAAGGACGACAAGACGCGCAAGGAATTCGAGAAATGGGCGGTGCTCACCTATTCGCGCAATCAGGCCCGGATCAATGAGAAGAAAGGGGCGGATGCGGGGATAGACGGAGTCGCCTTCTTCCTGATCGACCGGAACACCAACGGCAAGGCGATCTTCCAGGTCAAATCCGGCGGCGCCAACCGGGCGACGCTTGCAACGCTCAACTCCGATCGGCAGCGCGAAAAGGCCGAATTCGGCATCCTCATCACCATGGCGCCGGCCACCAAGGCGATGCGCGAGGAGGTTGCCGCGGCAGGCAAATACAAGCATCCGATGCTGGACCGCGAGGACGACAGGCTGATCGTGGTGACCGTCGCCGATGTCCTCGCGGGCCACCGGCTCGATCTGCCGATGGCGCGAACGGATGCCGTTCGTTCGGCCCAGCCCATTGAGGACTCGTCAAAGGCCGCCGCCCGTCAGGACCGGCTGTTGTAACCCCGTCCTACACGCCCCCTTTCGACCATGAGGCCACCGCCCCCCGCGTCGGCCCGGCGCTTTGACATCGCGGCATCGGCGCCCCATTTGCCACGATGCGTGGAACCTTCGTCAACTTTGCCCCGCGCTTCCCTTTTTCGCGGGCAGGCGCTAAGGGCGCGGCACGCAAAAATCCCCTGTTATTGAAAGACTGTATTTGGCCAAGGAAGAACTCCTCGAAATGCGCGGCCAGGTGGTGGAGCTTCTGCCCAACGCCATGTTCCGCGTCCGGCTCGAGAACGACCATGAGATCCTCGGGCACACCGCGGGCAAGATGCGCAAGAACCGCATCCGCGTGCTCGTGGGCGACGAGGTGCTCGTCGAACTGACGCCCTATGATCTGACCAAGGGGCGGATCACCTATCGCTTCAAGTGACGGCGTGACCGGCGCCGCACCGCGCCTCGTCCTCGCCTCGTCGTCGCCGCGCCGCCGCGAGCTGCTCGCGCGGATCGGGGTCGTGCCCGCGCGGATCGCCGCACCCGATATCGACGAAGCGCCGCTGAAGGCGGAGGATCCGCGCGCCTATGCGCTGCGCATCGCGCTCGCCAAGGCCGCCGCGGTTCCGCGCGACGCGGACGAGGTGATCCTGGCGGGCGACACCACCGTCGCCGCGGGCCGCCGCATCCTGGGCAAGCCCGCCGACGAGAACGATCTGCGCCGCATGCTCGGCCTGTTGTCGGGCCGTCGTCATCATGTCTTCTCCACGGTCGCGGTGATCGACCGGGCGGGCGTCGTGCGCCACCGCGTGTCGGATACGGTCGTCGCGTTCAAGCCGCTCTCGCCGGCCGAGATCGACGCCTATGTCGCTTGTGGCGAGGGGATGGGCAAGGCCGGCGGCTATGCGATCCAGGGCCGCGCCGAGGCGTTCGTGCGCTATCTGGCGGGCAGTCATTCGGGCGTGGTCGGCCTGCCGCTGTTCGAAACGCGCGCGCTGCTGGCCACCGCCGGCGTGACGCTTGGCTGAGTGGCTCTACGAGGCCGGGATCGGCGAATCCCGCGCCGCGCTCGTCGCCGACGATCGCATCGTGGAGGCGATCGTGGAGCGGCTTGGCCTGCGGCTCGGCACCGTCGCCCCCGCGCGCCTCACCGATGTGGCGCAGGCCCGGGCGACGTTCGCGGACGGCACCGAGGTCCAGCTTGCCGCCGCGCCGCACGGCGTGACGCAGGGTGCCGCGATCATGCTCCGGGTGACGCGCGAGGCGATTCCCGAAACCGGGCGCCTGAAGCTGCCCCGCGCCCGCCTCACCGACGAAGCGCCTGGACCGGGCGCCGATCTGCTCGCCCGGATCACCGCCTCGGGGCATCCCGTCCGCATACTGCGCGCGCATGAGCCCGATGCGCTGGAGGCGGCGGGCTGGTCCGAGATTCTCGACGAGGCGACGGGCGGCGACATCGCGTTTCCCGGTGGCGCACTGCGGATGAGCCCCACGCCGGCGATGACGCTGTTCGACGTCGACGGCGGCGGCGCGCTCGAGCCGCTGGCGGTTGCGGCGGCCACGGCGGTGGCGCAGGCGATCGTGCGGCACGGCGTCGGCGGCTCGATCGGAATCGATTTCCCGACGCTCGCGGGGAAGGCGCCGCGCCACGCCGTCGCGCTGGCGATCGACGCTGCGCTGCCGCTGCCGTTCGAGCGGACCGCGGTCAACGGCTTCGGCTTTCTCCAGATCGTCCGCGCCCGCCCTCGCGCCTCGCTGCCGGAAATGCTGCGCGCGGATCCGGTCGGTGCGGCGGCGCGTGCGGCGCTGCGCCATCTGGAACGCACGCCGCCCGGCGCCCCGCGCCGCCATGCGCTTCCCGCGGCGGTGCACGCGCGGTTGCGGGCGAATCCCGAATGGCTGGCCGAACTCGCGCGTCGCACCGGCACCGTTCACGAACTGGAGAGCCGATGACCGCCACCCCCTGCCCGCTCTGCGACAAGCCCGCCTCGGCCGCACACCGCCCGTTCTGCGGCCCCGCCTGTCGCGACCGCGACCTGCTGCAATGGTTCGGCGAAGGCTATCGTATTCCCGGCCCCGAGATCGCGCCGGATGGGCTGGACAGCACCGCCGAGCCCGACTAAAGGCCCGCTTCCACATCGTTTCGGCGGTGCGCCCGGGTAGCTCAGTTGGTAGAGCATGCGACTGAAAATCGCAGTGTCGGCGGTTCGAATCCGTCCCCGGGCACCATGGCTTCGTGATCGGACCCGTGAGAAACGGCGACGCGACCCGCTGACGTATCGGTAAGACCATTTGATCGTCACATTGAGGATCGGCCCTTCCATCCTGGCCGATGGACCGGAGATGCGCGCTCCCGGCACGCCATGTCTGGGGATCGATCCGGCCGCGCCTGGCGCCCTGCCGTGACGCGCCAGCGCCTTCTTAGCGAAAATGCATCCTGCCTCCTTGCCCCTCATCTCCGGGACGTCGCGCTCGCGCATCTCGCCCTCGTGATACCCGTTCGTTTCACTATCGCGTGAGAGAGGGTTGATTTCGGCTTGGCTTCGGGTAGTTTGGCCCCAACGCGTCCGGAAGTGTGCGCGGTTGGTCAGATGGAGAGGAGTCCCGCTATGAAGGCTCGTGCAATCCGCTTCGGCGTGTCGGCGTTCGCCCTTGTCTGGTGCGGGAGCGCCGTTGCGCAAACCGCACCGTCGTCCACCGATTCGGCGCAATCTGGTGCGCCACAAACGGACACCACCGCTGCGGCGGAAAGCAGCCAGAGCGATCCCGGTCACGACATCGTCGTGACGGCGCTGCGCCGCAATGAAAACCTGATGACCACGCCCGTTGCCGCCTCGGTATTGTCGGGCGCCGATCTCGCCAACAAGGGCGTCGTCGCGGTCGATGCGCTGCAGTTCGCGATGCCGTCGGTCGTGGTGAACAATTTCGGGCAAGGCCTGGAGTTCAACATACGCGGCATCGGCAAGGGTGAGCACAACACCCAGACAACCACCGGCGTCATCACCTATCGCGACGGAGCGCCGACCTTTCCGGGCTATTTCCAGGAGGAGCCCTATTTCGATATCGCCGACGTTCAGGTCCTTCGCGGGCCGCAGGGGACCGTCGTCGGCCAGAATTCCACCGGCGGCGCGGTGTTCGTCAACACGGCCGATCCGATCGTCGGCGGTGGTTACCACGGCTATTTCAATGCCAATTATGGCAACTACAACGATCTTGGCGGCCAGGGCGCGGTCAACATCCCCATCAGCGACACGCTGGCCGCCCGTGCCGCCTTCTACGGCGAACGGCGCGATTCCTTCTACACCATCACCGGGCCGAACGGCGGCGCGTACAACGGCAACAAGGGTGACGTGCGCGAGATCGCCGGCCGTTTCAGCCTGTTGTGGAAGCCGACCGCGAACCTGTCGGTCCTGTCGAAAACCGACATCGACTATCTCGACATGGGCGCCTATCCGGCCGATCCCTATACCGACCGGTTCGCGGTCCTGCCGGGCACGACCACGCCGAACCCCAATGCCCGCGATCTGTTCAACATCACGGCGAATTCGCCGCAAGGCGCCCGCGACAAGTTCGTGCGTTCCATTCTGCGGATCGATTACCAGTTCGACAGCGGCCTGAAGCTCCGCTCGGTCAGCGGCTTTTCGAACGGCAATACCCAGTATATGGCCGATCTGGACGGTACCGCGACCGGCAATTCCTACTTCTTCGACAGCGTGACGGAGACGCAGTTCAGCCAGGAATTCAACCTGATCTCCCCCGATGATCGGCGGCTGACCTATCTGGCCGGCGTGTTCGGCCTGTGGAACAGCTATTTCTTCCTCTCTCCCTATCAGTTCGTGATCGGTGCGCCGCTCGGGGCGCCGAAGACGGAATACCGCTTGCAGGGCCGCAACCCCGAGCGGTCGCTCGCCGTCTATGGTCAGGTCGGCTTCAAGATCACGCCGACGCTGAAGCTGGAACTCGGCGGGCGCTACACCGCCAGCCGGTCGACGAATACGGTCGATATCCTGCAATATGGCGTTTATCTGCCGGACCAGCAGACCGTCACGTCGAACAACTTCTCGTACAAGGCCTCGCTCGGTTGGCAGGTCGACCGTAACAATTACCTCTACGGGTTCGTGGCGACGGGGTTCAAACCCGGCGGTCTCAACACGCCCGTCGGGCTCGGCATCCCGGCGCCGTTCGGGTCCGAGCGCGTCCAGTCCTACGAGGCCGGCTGGAAGGCCAATTTCGCGGGCGGGCATATCCGCACCACGGTCGATGGCTTCTACAATGACTTCAAGGGATTCCAGGTCATCATCGGCTATCCGACGATTCCCGTGTTCGGGATCGAGGTCAATGTGCCCAATTCGACCAAGATCTACGGCGCCGAAGCGGACGCCGACGTCAAGTTCGGCCACTTCTCGTTCGATTTCGGCGTCAACGTCCTGCACAGCAGCCTCGGCCAGTTCTTCGCGACCGACTCCCGTCTGCCCGCACCAACGGCGTGCAGCATCGCCGCCGGTCCTGCCAGCGCTTCTTGCATCGATCTGAAGGGGCGCGAACAGACCTATGCGCCCAACTTCACCATCAACGCCGGGGCGCAATATGACTTCGAGTTCGGCAATGGCGACAAGCTGACGCCGCGCGTGAACTTCGGGCACATCGCGCCACAATGGGCGACCTTGTTCGAGAACCCGCAGCTCGGCGACCGTTTAGGTGAACGCAACATCCTCGCGGCACAGCTGGCGTTGACGCATGGCAGCTTCACCGTCACCGGCTATGCAACCAACCTGACCAACCAGCATTATGTCGCCGCGCTGAACAGCAGCCTCGACTTCGCGGGACCGCCGCGCCAGTACGGTGTCAAGATCCTGAAGACCTTCTGATCTCCCCGGTCTCCGGCCGCGATATCCTTTTGCGGCCGGTCTTTTCAACGGGATCTCATGCGACAATATCTATGCAACCCTATTCTCTGACCGTTGATAAATTCCTCGATCACGCGGCGAAATGGTTCGGTGATCGGGAGGTCGTCGAGGCCGCCCATGGCACCGGCGTTCGGCGGATCGGCTATGCCGCGATGCACGAGCGAAGCAATCGCCTGTCGGGCGCGCTCGGCCATATGGGATTGAGGCCGGGCGATCGGGTGGCGACGCTTGCCTGGAATACGCTGCACCATCTCGAACTCTATTATGCCGTCATGGGCGCGGGGATGGTGTGCCACACCCTCAACCCGCGCCTGTCGACGGCGCATCTGGTCGGCATGATCCGCGAAGCCGAGGATCGGATGATCGCGGTCGCCGCAGACCTGATGCCCCTGTGGCGCGAACTGGCGCCGCACTGCCCGTCGGTCGAGCGGGTCATCGTGCTCGACTCCCGCGACGACGCGCCCGCCCCGGAGGGGGCGATCGCGTATGAGGCGCTGCTGCGCGAACATGGCGCGCCCCGAGCCTGGGGTGGGTTCGACGAAGAGACGCCCGCGGGCCTCTGCTACACCTCGGGAACGACGGGGCCACCCAAGGGCGTCGTCTACACCCATCGGTCGAACTATCTGCACACGCTGCGCACGTTGCAGGCGGACTCGATCGCGTTGACCGCCAGCGACGTCCTGCTGCTCGGCGTTCCCATGTTTCACGCCAATGGCTGGGGCCTGCCGTTTGCGGCACCGGCGGCCGGAACCAAGCTGGTCCTGCCCGGCCGCGTTCTCGACGGGGCCAGCCTCGCCCGGCTGATCCGCGACGAGGGCGTGACGGTGGCGGTGGGCGTGCAGACCGTCTGGCTGGGCCTGACGGATCATGTCGAGGCGCATGGGATCGCCCTCCCCTCGCTGCGTCGCGTCGTGATCGGTGGCTCGAAATGCCCCGACGCGTTGATCCGCCATATGGAGAACATCCTCGGCGCCAGCGTGCAGACGAGCTGGGGCATGACCGAATTGTCGCCGACCGGCACGATCGCGCCCCCGGGCGACGTGCCCGGCGCATCGACGGGCTCGGGGCGGCCGATCATCGGCGTCGACCTGAAGCTGACCGATGCCGAAGGCGCGACCCTGGCCGAGCAGCGCGGCGTCGAGGGGCGGCTGTGGGTCAAGGGGCAGAGCGTCATCGACCGTTATTACAAGTCCGACGTGTCACTGCTCGACGCGGACGGCTATTTCGACACCGGCGACCTGGCCACGATCGATGCGGACGGCAACCTCACGATCAACGGGCGTGCCAAGGATCTGATCAAATCGGGTGGGGAGTGGATCAACCCCACCGAGATCGAGACGGTGATCGGCCGCCATCCGGCGATCCGCCACGTCGCGGTAATTGCCCGCGCCGATGCCAAATGGGGCGAGCGGCCGGTGCTGATCGTGGAAATGGCGGAGCGGCTGGACCCGGCCATGCTTCTCGGGCTGCTCCGCGGCGAGGTAGCGGATTGGTGGATCCCCGCCGAGATCGCCGAAGTCGCGCCCATGCCGCTCGCCGCAACCGGCAAGATCGACAAGGCGCGGCTCCGGGCCGACTATGCCGCCGGCCGGATCACCGGGGCGGTGATCGGCCGCTGATCCTTCCGGATCAGGAGCAGCGCGGGGTCGCCGGCGGCAGCTTGGGGGCGGCAAGCCCCGCATTCCAGTTCCATGGCTGTTTGCCGTCGGCGCGGCGGCGACACACCATCTGCTCGGTCAGCATGTACATGCCCGGCATCAGACCGGCTTCGGCCCGCGGTGTGTCGGTGACATGGAGGAAGCGGCCCTCGGTGCCATAAGCCGGCCACGCCGGCGCAGCGGACGCGCTCGGCCGGCCGTTGCGCGCGAAGCTGGTCCAATAGCCGACCATCGCGTCTGCCAGCGCATGTTCCCCGGCGGTGTCGGGGATGGCGGGCCAGCGCGGCGGCGTACGGTCGATATTGCCGAACACGAACGGCAGTTCGCTGGCGTGGAAGGCGTGCAGCCCGGCCCCGTCGGCAGCCGGA
The DNA here is from genome assembly GCF_026540835.1 of Sphingomonas sp. GC_Shp_6. Classification (NCBI taxonomy): domain Bacteria; kingdom Pseudomonadati; phylum Pseudomonadota; class Alphaproteobacteria; order Sphingomonadales; family Sphingomonadaceae; genus Sphingomonas; species Sphingomonas sp. GC_Shp_6. The sequence continues at coordinate 44,239 of NZ_JALNUO010000002.1, forward strand.
TAGCCATGATCGAACAGGTAGAGATAGGCGGGCTCGCCGATCGCGGTCTGCTTGATCGCCATGCGCTGCGCGGTCCAGCCGTAAAGCGCGTCGCGCGTGGTCGCGTACACGCTCTCCTGCATCGTCGCCGACGGATACAGCCGCAGGAACGCATCGGCGAGTTCGCCATAGCGTTCATGGATCATCCGCTCATAGTCGGCCGGCGTTCCGGGCACCTTGGGCGCCAGCATCTTGAGCGACCGGATCTCCCCCTGGTTGAAGCCGACCAGCAGCGGCACCTTGGCCTGCCGACCGGCATCGAACGCGTCGACCATCTGTTCGGGCAACAGCTTGCCGTCGACCAGCCCCCAAGGCCCGAACCCGCCCTTCGCCGCCGCATCGGTCAGCGCCTGCGCATCGAGGGCGCGCAGTGCGGCGATGTCGGGGGCATGCAGCGCAGCGCCGAGCATCTGCCCCGCCGCTTCCCCCGAGGGCGCGCCATAGAGGCTGCGCTTGAGCGCGGGCATCGCAATCATATAGCCGCTTTCGGACACCGCCTTGGCGAAGAGGCCGTGCGCGGGGGGCGAACTCATCAGGTATAGGACGCTGAGCGCGCCCGCGGATTCGCCGGCGATCGTCACGTTGGCCGGATCGCCGCCAAACGCGGCGATGTTGCGCTTCACCCATTGCAGCGCGGCGATCTGGTCCATCAGGCCGTAATTGCCTGAAATATGCGCCGGAGACTCCGCGCTGAGCCCGGGATGCGCCATCCAGCCAAGCACGCCGAGCCGATAGTTGATCGACACCACCACCGCGCCGCGCTCGGCCAGGCGGCGGCCCTCGTAGAGCGGCTCGCGGCTCGATCCGGTCACCAGCGCGCCGCCATGGATCCAGAAGAACACCGGCGCGCGTTCCGCGTGCGCGGGCGCCCAGATGTTGAGCGTCAGGCAATCCTCGCTGACCGGCAGCGGCGCGGCCGGGGAATAGACCGACGGGGGGCCGCCCTGCGGCTGGACGCAGGCGGGACCGAAGGCGGTCGTCTGTCGCACGCCCTGCCAGCGCGTCATCGGCATCGGGGGCTTCCAGCGCAGCGCCCCCACCGGCGGTTGTGCGTAGGGTATCCCCTGGAACACGCGGAGATCGCCTTGCGTCATGCCGGCCACCCCGCCAGCGGGCGCCGTGACGACCGGGGCGCCGCTCTGGCCGAGCACGGGAGCGGGAAGCAGAAGACAGGAGGCGACGAGCAGGCGACGGAACGGAGTCATGCGACGACCTTTCGGGAATGGTTCGACCGGTGGAGAATGCGGGCAAGCCAGGCGAACAGCAGGATGGCCACGATGTAGCAGGGCGCGAGCGTGTAGAGGGCGAGCTGCAGCGCGTGGGCGTGGCCCTGCGCGGCGAACCAATCGCTCGCCCAGCCGACCCAGGTCGGGCCGAGCCCCAGCCCGATGAAGTTCATGATGAGCAGCAGCAACGCCCCCGACAGCACGCGTTGGTCGGGCCGCACCTCCTCCTGCACCAGCGTGACCGCGGCGGAGAGGTAGAAATAGTTGAGCAACATCGCCGCCGTCAGCAGCACCAGCGCCAGCGGCCAGCCCGGCGCCCAGACGAAACCGAGATAGAAGGGCAGCGCGCCCGCCAACGACACCGCCGGCACGGCCGCATAAGCCACGCGCGAGCGGCGGGTCAGCCGGTCGAGGATGCGGCCGGAGGCGAAGATGCCGGCGGCCATGCCCACCCCGACGACCAGCGCATACCAGATCGCGACCTGTTCGAGCCGCATCCCCTTTTCCCGCATGAGGAAGAGGACGGCGAAATTGCCGAGACCGTACGTGACGAACTGGGTCGCGCCGCTCGCCAGCGCGACCAGCATCAGCACCGGGCTGGTGACGAACATCCGCACCGTGCCCCAGAACACGCCGCCACTTTGCGGGTGCGCGGAGGATGCGTCGAGGCCGCCACGCACCGGTTCGCGCACCACGAGGCGGACGACGATCGCCGTGACCATGCCGACCAATCCGATGGCGACGAAGGCGCGGCGCCAGTCGAAGGTCGCCGCGATCCAGCCGCCGAAGGCGATGCCGAGCGCGGCGCCGATCGGCGGCCCCAGATTGTAAAGGCTCAGCGCGGTGGCGCGCCGTCCGGGCGGATAGGTGTCGGTGATGATCGCATAGGAGGGCGGCACGCCCCCCGCCTCGCCGAAACCGACGACCATCCGCGCCGCGACGAGTTGCGGATAGCTGGCAGCCAGGCCACAGGCGGTGGTCGCGCCGCTCCAGATCGCGCAGGCGAGCGACACGATCGCGACGCGATTGGTCTTGTCGGCGAACCAGCCTACCGGCACCGCGATGAAACAGTAGAACAGGGCGAAGTAGAAGCCGCCGATCAGTCCGAGCTGCCCATCGGTGATATGAAGCGAATCCTGGATCGGTTTGGCCAGGATGCCGAGCAACTGCCGATCGAGAAAATTGAGCACGTAAACGAAGGTCAGCATCGCCAGCACCAGCCAGCGACGCACGGGTCTTCCGGCGCGATCGGACGCGACCGTCCGTATGGCCCTGTCGGCTACCAAAATCCTCTCCTCGCGATGCTTTGCCGCTTTCCGCCATCATGAACGCCGCATCCGACTTGTCAATGGACGCTCTCTCGTGTGTGAATATTCGGCGGCACGACGGCGGCGGCTTGACGCACCGCCGGCGAGCTGGAAGGCGAAGGGCGTGACCGAAGCAGCCAAACCCGTCCGCCGATCGCGAAAAGCGGAGCAACGTGCCGCGATGACGGAGCAGATCCTCGACGCGGCCGAAGCGTTGTTCGCCGAACACGGGCTGTACGGCGTGACGTTGAAGGACGTGGCCAAGCAGGTCGGCGTCCACCACACGCTGCTCAACTATTATTATACGGACAAGAAAGCGCTGTTCGACGCGGTGTTCGCGCGCCGCGCGGTCGTGACCAGCGAACGGCGGATGCATGCGCTCGACGCCTATGAGCGCGAAGCGGGCGACGCGCCCACCGTGGAGGGTGCGCTGCGGGCGTTTCTCGACACCGATCTCGATCTCTACATCGAAGGCGACGAGGGCTGGCGCAATTACGCGAAGCTCGGCGCCCAGGTGGCGAACACACCGCATTGGGGCGCCGACCTGATGGACCAGCATTTCGATCCGGTGGTCCTCCGCCTTGTTCGCCTGCTGCGGCGCGCGTTGCCCGACTGCGCCGAAGCCGACATCTTCTGGGGCTATCACTTCGTCACCGGTGCGCTGATGCTGACGCTGGCGCGAACCGGGCGCATCGACAAGCTGTCGAACGGGATGAACCGCTCGGACGATTTCGTCGCCATCAAGCAGCGGATGGCGAGCTTCATGGCCGCAGGCTTCATCGAGATCTGCCGCCGCCCCACCGAATGATAGCCTGATATTCACTCTCTTGATAGTGTCCGTCGCCAGGGCTAAACGGCGGCAAATTCGAGGAGACGGGGATGTCGATACGGGGTCGGGTCGCGATCGTGACCGGAGCGGGAGGCGGACTGGGGCGCGCCCATGCGATGTATCTGGCGAGCAAGGGCGCGCGGCTGGTCGTCAACGATCTGTCGGGTGATGCCGCGGCCAAGGTCGTCGATGCCATCGTCACGGCAGGCGGCGAGGCGATCGCGGCGGCAGGATCGGTGACCGACGAGGCCGCGGTGTCAGAGATGGTGGCGGCGACGCTCGCCCGCTGGGGACGCGTCGATGTCCTCGTCAACAATGCCGGCATTCTGCGCGACAAAAGCTTTGCCAAGATGAGCATCGCCGACTTTCGCGCCGTGATCGACGTCCACCTGATGGGCGCGGCGATCTGCTGCAAGGCGGTGTGGGAGCCGATGCGCGAGGCGCGCTTCGGGCGCATCGTGATGACCACCTCCTCGTCCGGCCTGTACGGCAATTTCGGTCAGGCGAACTACGCCGCGGCGAAGATGGCGCTGGTGGGCCTGATGCAGACGCTGGCGATCGAAGGCGAAAAATACGGCATCCGCGTCAACTGCCTTGCGCCCACCGCGGCGACCGGAATGACGGAGGGCGTCCTTCCACCCGAAAGCCTCGCGCTGCTCGATCCGGCACTCGTCAGTCCGGCGTTGCTGGCGCTGGTCGAGGACGACGCGCCGACCCGCGCGATCCTGTGCGCCGGCGCCGGCCATTTCGCCGCAGCGCATGTCACGCTCACGGCGGGGTTGCAGGCGCCCCGCGACGATGCCGGCGAGCATGTCATCGCCCATTGGCCGGCGCTTGTCGATCGCACCGGCGAGATCGTTCCCGCCTATGGGTTCGTCCAGGCCGAACGGGAGGTCGCGGCAGCCTCTGCCCAGGCCTGACGATGGTGTCGTGCGTCATCGGCGCTCGGCACAGACCGTTCGCGGCGCCCAAAGCATGGCCCGTTCAACAATCGCGCGGTCCAGCCGACGCGACTCAATCGAGCAGCATCTCGCCCCGGATCGGCAGGTCGCGGACGCGCACGCCCGTCGCGTTGAAGACGGCGTTGGCCACCGCGGCGGCGACGCCGATGATGCCGATCTCGCCGAGCCCCTTGATGCCTTCGCGGTTCACCGTCGGATCGTCGTCCGGCACCATCACGACCACCTGTTCGGCGATGTCGGCCGCGGTGGGCACGAGATACTCCGCCAGGTCGCGGTTGAGATAGACGCCGGTCCGCGGATCGACCTCGGTCTTCTCCAGCAGCGCGGAGCTCAGCCCCCAGGCCATGCCGCCCAGATACTGACTGCGCGCCGTGAGGGGATTAAGCACGCGGCCCGCGGCAAACGCGCCGACATGGCGCGGGATGCGAATCTCGCCGGTCGCCGCATGGACGTGCGCCTCGATCATGTGCGCGCCGAACGCCCAGGCGAGCTGGTCCTTGGGCAATGTCAGCAGCTTGATGTGCCCTGCGCGAAGCTCGTCGAGCGCATCGCTGCCCGCGCCTGCCGGCACATAATCGAACGCCACCTCGCGCGCGCCGTCGGGTTGCCGCTTGAGCGCCGCGCACGCCTCGGCGAGCGCGTTCGCCAGGCTGGTGGTGGTCGAGGACCCGCCCGAGATGCCCGCGGGCGGCAGCCGCGTATCGCCCAGCGCGACCGTCACGGCGCCCAGCGGCACGCCCAGCCGCTCGGACGCGATCGTCGCCAGCAGCGTGTAGAGGCCGTTGCCGATTTCGTGATGCGCGGTCTCGATCCGCACCGCGCCCGTCGCGTCCTGCGCGACCCGGAGGCTCGCGGGCCCGATCTTCACCGGGCGCGCCGCCGCCGCGCAGCCATGGCCGATCCACCAGCCGTCCCGCAGCGTCGCCCGCGGCTGGGCGATCCGGCTCGACCAGCCGAACGCCTGGGCCGCCGCATCGAAGCACCGCATCAGCGGGCGCGTCGTGAAGCGCTTGCCCGTCACCGGATCGGTGAGCGTGTCGTTTCGGCGGCGCAGCTCTATGGGATCCATGGCGAGCGCATGCGCCAGTTCGTCCATCGCGCTTTCCATCGCGAAGAGGAACGGCACCTCGGGCGGCGCGCGCATCGGCCCCGGCGTGTTACGGTCGACCCGGCCCAACCGCTCGTGCCCCGCCACCGCCTCGGCGGCATAGAGCGCGGTGGAGACGTCGGTGCCCTCCATCGCGAAATCGTCGAAGCGCGAGGATGCGGTCGCCGCATCGTGGCCGACGCCGAGCAGCGTGCCGTCCCGTGTCGCGCCCAGGCGAACGCGGTGGCGGGTCTCGGTGCGGTGATTCGCCACGGTGAACTGGTCGCGCCGGCTCACCTCGAGTCGGACCGGCCGCCCGAGCTTCCGCGCTGCCAGCGCGCAGAGCGCGGTGTGCTGCGACAGCGCTAGTTTCGAGCCGAAATGCCCGCCGATGAAATGCGAGACGATGCGCACCTGCTCGGGCTTCAATCCGAATTGCGCCGCCAGACCATGCTGCGCCGCCCCGATATAGCGCGTGGGCTCCAGCACGGTCAGGGTGTCGCCCTCCCAGACGCACGTCGTGCTCGGCAGCTCGATCGGATTGTGGTGCTGGATCGGCGTCGTGTAGCGTGCGTCGATCCGCACCGCGGCGCGCGCCAATGCTGCGTCCAGATCGCCCTTGCGGCGGTCCATGTGCTCGGGATCGACCTCGGCCAGCGGCTGCGTCGTGCAGCGCGGGTCGGCGAGTGTCGCCACCGGCGGCTCGCCCGCATAGGCGAAGCGCATCGCCGCCGCTCCGGCTGCCGCGATCTCGGGCGTTTCCGCGACGACGAGCGCGACGATCTGCCCGGCATAGCGGATCGCGGGCGACGACAGCGGCCGCCAACTGCTGTTCGCCCATCCGCCCGCCATCAGATGTTTGATCGGGGCTATCGCCTCGCCGACATCCTCATGGGTCAGGACCAGCAGCACGCCCGGCATAGCGGTGGCGGCCTCCCGATAGATCTGGGTGATCCGCCCGCACGCGATCGCGCTGACCGCCAGCGCGGCGTGCGCCATGCCAGGCAGGATCGTGTCGCCCGGAAAATCGGCCACGCCGCAGACCTTGAGCGGCCCGTCGATACGCTCGTGCGGACGGCCCAGCGCCGCGACCTCGCGATCGGATCGCGCGCGCACGCCATCCATGATCTTCGTGACAGCGACCACGTCCACATCCTCTTCGGACCCATCCTTTCACGCTAACGCACTGATCGGGTTCGACGATCCGCCTTCATGGCAGCGCGATCTGGCGCGGCGGCTTCGATCCGCGCCGCGCTATGCGACCCTCGTTCATCATTTGGGCGCATGCGTCATCGACCGGCATGCACCGGACGGCGACGTCGTTCGTTTGTCCGCTGCAACAGGATAGCCGAGGCAGATCATGCGAACAGTGTCGTTACCGGGCGGCGAACAGGTGCCCGCGCTGGGCCAGGGCACGTGGATGATGGGGGAGCGACCCGATCGCCGGTCGGACGAGATCGCCGCGTTACGCCTGGGCGTGGATCTCGGCATGACGCTGATCGACACCGCGGAAATGTACGGCGAAGGCGCGGCCGAGGAACTCATCGGCGAAGCGCTGCGCGACGTTCGCGACACGCTTTTCCTCGTCAGCAAGGCCTATCCCGAGAATGCGTCGCGTGCGCGGCTGCGCGCGGCCTGCGAGGCGAGCTTGCGGCGGCTCGGAACGGACCGGCTCGATCTCTACCTGCTGCACTGGCGAGGGCCGGTGCCGCTCGGCGAGACGGCCGAGGCGATGGAGGCGTTGCGCACGGCCGGCAAGATCCGCCACTGGGGCGTCAGCAATCTCGACACGCGCGACATGGAGGAGCTGTTCGCCGCCGGCGGCGATGGCTGCGCCGTCGACCAGATCCTCTACAATCTCACGCGCCGGGGCCCCGAGCACGACCTGCTGCCGTGGCTGGAGGCCCGCGCCCTCCCGGCGATGGCGTACAGCCCGGTGGAGCAGGGCCGCCTCGTCGCCGACACGACGCTCCGCAGGATCGCCGAGGCGATCGGCGCCACCCCGGCGCAAGTCGCCCTCGCCTGGACGTTGCGACGGAGCGGCATGATCGCCATACCCAAGGCGGGCACCGCTGCGCATGTCCGCGAGAACCGCGCCGCCGTCGATCTGGCGCTGTCAGCCGAGGATATGGCCGCGCTCGAAGCCGCCTTCCCGCCCCCACGCGGCCGCCGGCCGCTCGAGATGCTTTGAGCGGCCATGGCGCTGTTCTTCACCGCCGACACCCATTTCGGCGATCATCGGACGCTGAACATTCATCGCCGGCCGTTCGCCACGGTCGGCGAGATGGACGAGGCGCTCGTCGCGGCATGGAATGCGGTCGTCGGGGCGGACGACGTCGTGTGGCACCTGGGGGACGTGGCGCGGCGACCGGCCGATGTGGCGGCGCTGCTCTCCCGTCTCAACGGCACCAAGCATCTGATCCGCGGCAACAACGATCCCGTGGCGACCGGCGAAGCGGCGGCCTGGGCAAGCGTCGGCGACTATGTCGAACTGACGGAGGACGGGCACCGACTGGTCCTCTGCCATTATCCGTTCAGGAGCTGGCACGGCCAGCACCGCCGCGCGATCAATCTGCACGGCCACAGCCATGGCAGGCTGAAGCCCATGCTCCGCCAGCATGACGTGGGCGTCGATGCCCGGAACTTCCGACCGGTCCGGCTGGCGGAGCTGCTCGCACGGCCCGATATGCCGTCGAGGCAGGAGGCACCATGATGACGAACGAAGCCTATTGGATCCACCTGGCGACGAGTGTCGTCGAGATCGTCGGCACGGCCATCATCGTCGTGGGCGCGTTCGGAACGCTGGCGGCCTTTCTGATCGGGCTGGCCAGAGGCGCGACGAGCCGGGCGACGCTTGTCGCCGACTTTCGCTCTGGCCTCGGCCGATCGATCCTGCTCGGCCTGGAGTTCCTGGTCGCCGCCGACATCATCAACACCGTGGCGGTGGAGCCGACGATCGAGAGCCTCCTCGTTCTGGCCGGCATCGTCATCATCAGGACCTTCCTGAGCTTCTCGCTCGAAGTCGAAATCGATGGGCGTTGGCCGTGGCAGAAGGGACGATCGGACGGGGGAAGCACCGCCCAAGGCGGGTAAGGTCGCTGCGCCCAGCGCGCCGGCTCATGTTCCTCCACCTGGAGAGAACCCGTCATGATCTACGCCATCACCCTGCCCTGCTCTCGCATCACCGATCTTGAGAACCGGCACCGAACTGGTGGATAAGGACGGCATGTCGGATCGATCCCCAATGCGCTCGCAGGCGGAAGCCATGATACACCGCGTCTCGCCCGAAGGCCGCGAGCAGGCGCGCATCGCGCACGAACGGCGTCGACGCAGGAACGTCCGAACCGGCGTCCGGATGGGATCGGCAACGGCCGCCATCCTGCTCGTTGCGACGTTGATCGACAGCGAGGTGGCGTCGCTGCACACGGCAGGCGTGATCGTCACCCTCATCGCGGTCATCATGGCATGCAGCATCGTCGCCATGCTCTCGCGGGATCGTCCCGTCTCGGCGGAGCAACTCGGGACGACAAGTCTCGATGCGCTTCCTCGGCAGACCGCGACCTGGCTCGATCGGCAGCAGCCATCGCTTCCGCACGCGGCGGCCGCGTCGATCGCCTCCATCTCCCTCCGTCTCGGCGACATGGCGCCGCAACTGCGCGCGCTCGACCCTGCCAGCCCTGCGGCCGATGCGGTAAGGCGCCTGCTGGCGACGGACATTCCGGCGCTCGTCGGCGGCTACCAGAGCGTGCCGTCAAGCATGCGAGCCTCCGCGCGAGATGGCGGAAGCAGCCCGGACGCGCAGCTCGCCGATGGCCTTCGCGTCATCGACGACGAGATCGGACGCATGACCGTGCAGCTCGCCCGCGGCGCCTTCGACGAGCTGGCGACACAGCGGCGGTTCCTCGAACTGAAATACGAGAGCGGCACGAACTGAGGCGACGACTTCGGATCAGCTATTCACGGAGAGCACCAGCGCGGGATCGGGAATCTCGGTCGCAGCATGCCCCTCGATCGGCAGCACGGCGGTGCCGATCGCGAAGAATTCGATGACATGGCTCGACCAGCCGTGGCTGCCCTCGTGCAGGTCCGCGCCGACCACGCCCTCGGCGCCGGCCTGCGTCGCCTCCAGTTGCATCCGCTCCATCGCGATCTCGCGCGCCTCGTAGAGGGCGATGCTGAAGTTGGTCAGTTCGACGTTGCGGCCGATGCTTCCCATCGAGGCGAACGGCCCTCGCCGCGCGACATGGTAGACGCAGCTGCCCATGACCATCTCGAGCGGACGATAACCCGCCTGCAGCAGCGTCCAGAAATCCTGGCCCGACAAAGCGGACGTGAACGGCTCGCCCCGCGGCCCCTTGAACCCCTTGTGCCCCTTGGCATGGACGATTCCGGTGCCGATCGCGACGAATTCGAGCACCTTGGTGTCCCATTCCAGCCGCTTGACCGTCAGGCGGACGCCGACGATGCCGTCGGCCCCCATGTTGGCCGCTTCCTGGCGCATGCGTTCCATCGCCAGCGCCCGCGCCTCATACATCGCCGTGCTCAGCACATCGAGTTCGACGCTCGTGCCCCATCCCGCCATCTGGAAACCGAGATGGTAGATGCACGACCCCACGCAGAGTCCGACGGGTTCGAAGCCTGCCTTGCGGACGAGGAGGAACTCGTTGACCGAGAAATCCGAGGTGAACACGCCGCCCGGATGGCCTTCGCGCCGCAGGCCCGCGAGACGCGCGAGCGCATGTTCCGGAATGCCCTGTTGATCGGCCATCAAATCCCACCCTCCTGATCCATCACGTCGTTCTCATAGGCCGACCGCTTCGGCCCGTCTGGACTGCGGAGCGGCGACAGGCCGTCGCGCATGTCGACGACCATCTCGATCGGATGCGGCACACGGGCCCCGGGCCTGGTATCCACCACCGTCCCCACCACGATGTGACGCCCGAGATAGGCGGGCGGCTGCTTGTCGCGCTCGCGGCGGAGCAACTGGCCGAAATGCGTGTGTGCAAGAACGCCGTTGCCCTGACGCGCCGCCTTCTGACGCAAATCGGCATGCGCCTCGCGCCGGATGCGCTCCCAGAAATCCGTAAGCGTCATGATGGGGATGCTGCGGAACGACCGCAGCTTGGCCTGGATGTCGGACAGCGCCGTCCAGTCTCCCCCGCCGGAATAGGGATTGCCCAGCCAGTCGTAGCGCGCGCCGACCGCGATCCCGACCGGCACGATATCCGCCTCCAGCAGACGCACGAATTCGAGCGCGGGGACGGTCGCGATCACCGGATGCGGGCTCGGCGCGAGCCCTTCGATCCGCACCGCCGTGCCGATGAGCGTATAGTCCATACTGGCGCCCATGGCATGGCGCAGCGTGCGCAGCCGGACATCTACGACGGCGTTGGCGCCCGCCGCCGCGGCTTCCCTCTGGATCCTCTCGAGCGCCTCGTGCCACCCCTGCGCGTGCCCTTCCGTCCAGCTCTGCCCATAGTAGAACCAGCACGTTCCCGACACCGTCGCGATCGGTCGGATGCCGTGGCTCCGCGCCAGCAGCAGTTCCGACGGCGTCATGGTCGCGACCCATGCCCCGCTCCCGGCCGCCGCGCCGCGCAGGCGTTCGGTGACGAAACCCGGCAAGCCGTCGCTATCAAGCGCGATCTCCCATGCCTTCAGCCTGTCTGTCCGGTCGTCGAACACCGTCCTCTGATCGATCGTCGCCAAGGGTCGGCCCTCCTGTCGCTGCAGGTTGGCATGATGCGTTCGGGATTGCCAGAGGCTGGCAGGCTGGTCGACAAAGTGCCCGGAAACGAACATGGCGAGTTCCGCTTCGGCTCCGCATCATGGCCGATTGTGCATCGTTCCAACGGGTCCGATTATCGCACGCACCCTCCTCAACCGTTCCGCGCGATCGGCCCTGCGTAACCGCTTCTTAGGAGGCGGCGCGACATAGCGGGGCGACGTGCCTCGCCGTGGATCCGCCTATGCCGCCCCTGCCCCTCATCGCCCCCAATCCGCCGCGGCTGAGCGAAGCGGGCGAGGCGTTGCGCCGCGTCGAGGCCTCGGGCCTGTTCAGCAACAACGGCCCCGAAGTGCGCGCGTTCGAGGCGGAGGTGACCGACGCGCTGTTCGACGGCCGCGGCGCGAGCCTGGCCGTCGCCAATGCCACGCTGGGGCTGATGATCGCGATCCGCCATGCCGCCGGGCTCGACCCGCAGCCCGGCACCTATGCGCTGATGCCCGCGCTCACCTTCGCCGCCACCGCGCAGGCGGCTTCCTGGGCGGGGCTGACGCCGCTGGTATGCGACGTCGGTCCGGACGACTGGAGCGCCTGCGCGCGCGCCGAGGACCGCTTGATCGCGGTCCACGGACGGCGGATCGGCGCGATCGTGCCCTATGCGACGTTCGGCAACGCGATCGATCTCGACCGCTATGCCTGGTTGCAGGCGCGCCACGGGATCGGCGTGGTCGTCGATGCGGCATCCTCGCTCGGCACGAGCGACGATGCCGGCATGGGTTTCGGTGCCGATGCGCCGTTCGCCGTGGTCCATTCGATGCAGGCCACCAAGACGTTCGCGGTGGCCGAAGGGGGGCTGATCCACAGCGGCGATGCGGGGCTGATCGCGCGGCTTCGCGCGATGGCGAATTTCGGCTTCGAGAGCGGCCGCAGCGCGACCTTGCCCGGCCTCAACGCCAAATTGCCCGAAGTGCTCGCGGTGATGGCCCGCGCCAAGCTGCGCGAAATCGATAGCGTGTGCGCCCACCGCGCGGGGCTGGAGGCGGCGTACCGCGCCGCGCTCGGCGATTTCACCCTTCAGCACGTCCGTGGCGCACGGCGCGCGATGCAGTTCATGCCCGTGCTGCTGCCCGAGCGGCTGGCCGGCGCGCGCGCCGCGATCGTCGCGGCGATGGCGGCCGAGGGGGTCGGCTGCGGCACCTATTTCAGCCCGCATCTGGGCGAGCAGCCCTGGATCCGCGCGACCGCCGCGATCGAGCCGACGCCGGTGGCGGACGCGCTGGCGGCGCGCATGCTGTCGCTGCCGATGAGCGATGCGATGAGCGTCGCCGATGCGGCGCGCGCCGCCGGGGCGCTCGCGCGCGCCTGCCGCCGCGCCGAACCCGCACGAATCGCACCGCCGCCCGTCGCCGACGTGCTGATCGTGGGCGGCGGCCCGGCCGGCACCGCGCTGCTGACCGCGGCGACCAAGCGGGGGCTGTTGCCCGCCTTTGCCGAGGGGCTGGTGCTGGTGGAGCGCGATGCGGGAATCGGCGGCGGCCAGCTCGGGCGATACGCGATCACCTCCGATTCCACCGCGGAGACGTTTCTCACCGCGGTGAGCGACACTATCCATCCCGAGATCGCCGCGCTGGCGGATCATCCGGCCGCGCGCGCAGTGGCGGCGCATGCCGGCGAGCTGGGCGTGCCGCTCGCCCAGGTGGGGCCGCTGCTGCGCGCCACGGGCCAGGCGCTCGCGGGGATCGTGCGCGCGGCGGGCGGCACCGTGCTGACGGGTCACGCCGCGATCGGCGCGCGGCAAGTGGGCAATGGATTGTGGAGCGTGCGGCTTCGGCGCCAGGCGGACGGGCATGAGTTCGACCGACTTACGCGCAACATCGTCGTCGCGACTGGTGGTCACCAGCCGCTCGACCGGCTGGCCGCGCAGCAGGTCGCCGGGGCGCGGCTCCTCGATCTGGCGGCGGGTCGCCTCGTCCAGTCCGACGAGGTGCTGACGCTCGGCGGGTTCGAAAAAATGAGCGATCTGCTTTCGGGCCGGCGCGCGCCGCGCATCGCAGTCATCGGCGGTTCGACCAGCGCGCTGACGACGGTGGCGCGCCTGTTGAAGGGGCAACCCGCGCTGCCGCTGGGTGCGGGTGCGGTCACCCTGCTCCACCGGCGGCCGTTGCGGCCCTTCTACCCCTCGGTCGAGGCGGCGCGGGCGGAGGGCTTCACCGATTTCGGGCCTGACGATGTCTGCCCGGTCTCGGGCTTCGTCTATCGGCTTGCGGGCTTCCGGCTGGAAGCGCGCGATCTCGTGCTGCGGATGCTGGCGATCGACGGCCGCGTGCCCGATCCGCGCGTCGCGCTCCACCGCATCACCGGCGACGACGACGCGGCGGCCCGCCGGATCGTGCAGTCCGCGGATCTGGTCGTCGCCGCGCTGGGATACCGGCCGCTTGCTTTGCCTCTGGCGGACGTGACGGGCGCGCCGATCCCGCTCGCGGCGCAGGCCGGGCGGCCCATGGTCGATCGCCATTGCCGGATCGTGGATGGCGCGGGCGACGCGATCCCGGGCGCGTTCGGGATCGGCCTCGCCGCCGGCTTCGTGCCCTGGGGCACGCTGGGCGGCGAGGCCAGCTTCTCGGGACAGGCCAACGGCCTGTGGCTGTGGCAGAACGACGTCGGGCTGATGATCGTCGATCGCATCCTCGGCGAACGCCGGCGGGCCGCGGCGTGAGCGCGGCCCCCACGATCAGCGTCGTCATGGCCGCCTACAATGCGGCCGAGCTGATCGGCGAAACGCTCGACAGCCTGGCCGCCCAGAGCTTCGGCGATTTCGAGGCGATCGTGGTGGACGATCGTTCGACCGACGACACCGCCGCGTTCGTGGCGCGTTGGCCGGACCCGCGCGTGCGGCTGATCGTACAGGACAGTAACGGCGGCCCGGTGCTGGCGCGCAACCGGGGGGTGGCCGAGGCGCGCGGGCGCTATGTCGCCGCGCTCGATCACGACGATCTGTGCCGGCCGGGCCGCTTCGCCGCGCAGGTGGCCTATCTCGACGCGCATCCCGAGATCGCCCTGCTGGGCACCGCCGCCGACTATCTGACCGACGGCAAGGTCACGCCGTCGATCTATCCCGTCACCACCAGCCCCGCGCTGATCGCCTGGCTGAGCCAGATCGAGAACCCGCTCGTCTGGTCGTCGGTGATGCTGCGTACCGATGCCGCGCGGCGGCTCGATCCCTTCACCCAGCCCGCGATGCTCTATGCCGAGGATTTCGACCTGTATCACCGCATCCGCCCGTTCGGCGGCATCGCGCGGCTCGACACGCCGCTGCTGGTCTATCGCCAGCATGCGGGCGGCATCTCGAAACGCTTCGTCGGCACGATGGAGACGAGCGCCGCCCGCGTGCTGGCGGAGGCGCATGCGGCGACGCTCGGCGACCGCGCCGCGGAGATCGCAGACCTGCTGGTGCGCCACAACATGACCAAGCTGCCCGTGCCCGATCGCGCCACGCTGGCGGCGCTGGGCTGGGGCATCGCGACGCTGCAGGCCACGTTCCTGGCGAGCCACCCGTCCTGCTCGGCCGAGGATATCCGGCTGATCCGCTGGGAAACCGCGCTGCGCTGGGCGCGGATCGGGCGGGCGGGGCTGCGGGCGGGAACGATCGGGGTGGCCGACGTGATCGCCGTCCGGCCGCCCCATCTGGGCCTGGGCTATGCCGGCGCAGGCGATCTGCTCTGGTCCGGCCTGGTCGGCGGTGTGCGCCGGGCGCACCGCCGATGGACGCGTCACACCTTGGCGGAATAAATCATCCGACCCGAGCCGAGCTGGGCGAAGACCTGATCCAGATCGTGCTCGCCGACGGCGAAACAGCCCTGGCTGCGGCCCAGCATGCCGTGCGTGCGCAGCATGTCGGGATTGGAATACCAGGCCGAATGCACCACGATCCCGCGCCCGAGCGCATTGCCGTTGGTTTCGTCCAGCCCCTCCAGCCGCTGCGAGCGGCCATGTTTGCCGACATAGTAATCCGACGCCACGAACGCGCCTTCGCACGAGGCGTTGGAGCCGAAATCGTTCGAGAAGCGCTTCAGATAGCCGCTGTGCGCCGGATCCGAACCGCTGCCGTGCGCGACCAGGAACGAGGTGCTGCGGCCGTCGACCATGTCGACGATGTGGAAGCGGGGCTGGGCCGAGGGGGCGGTGAAATCGGCGATGGCGATCTTGTCGCGATGCGGGATCGCGGCGCCGTGCTGGTTGAGCGCGGTGAGCGCGCGGCGGAAGAGTTCGGGGCGAATGGCGCGCGGCGAGGTGAGCGGCGCGGACGGGAGGGGTGGCTGGCTAACGGGGCGCAGCATGCGCCCGGTCAGCCGTTCAGTGGCCCCGGCCGCGCCGGTGAGCGCGAGCGCGCCGGTCAGGGCCAAGCCGTTCTTCAGAAGCGCGCGCCGGGTGCGCACAGCCATATCGTCGTGCATCGAAGCTCCAGGAATGTCGTTGACCCCTCGATCCTTGATGTAGCGCAAATCTGCTGAATTTTCTGCTGCGTTTCCACGGAGTTACACGCCTCGCCCCGTCATTCGCCGCGATCGACCCACGTTTCGTCGCATCGACAGATGGCACCATCGCGATCGTCGCGCGTTTGGAATGTCAACAGAAATTAACGGGCTTGGAAAGGAATCCGATCATGCGCTTCGTCACCGGCTTGACCATGACGCTTCTTGCGATGACCGCGGTTCCGGCGATGGCGGCGAGCGGTGCGGATTCGGGCGCCGCGATCGAGACGGCGTCGAGCGGCCTTTCGGCCAACCAGTTCGTCTGGAACGATACGGCCACCGGCCTCGATCCCGTGGTGATCGTCGTGTCGATCCCGCTTCAGCGCGCCTATGTCTACCGCGGCAAGACGCTGGTCGCCGCGACGACCGTGTCCTCGGGTCGCGACGGCAAGGACACGCCGATCGGCACCTATACGATCCTGCAAAAGGACGCGATGCACAAATCCAATCTCTACAATGCCGCGCCGATGCCGTTCATGCAGCGGCTCACCTGGGATGGCATCGCGATCCATGCGGGCCGCAATCCCGGCTTCCCGGATTCGCATGGCTGCATTCGCGTGCCCGCCGCCTTCGCCAAGAAGCTGTTCGGCGTGACCAATGTCGGCACGACGGTGATCGTCACAGACGCTGCGTCGAGCGACCCGATCCCCGTAGAGCCCGCTGCTGTGGCGCCCGACCGCGACACGGTCGACGCGAATGCCCAGCAGCTCGCCAGCCTGGACAGCCACGGCCGCTGATGGATCGCGGCGCTCATTCGTCGGTGCGAAGCTTCACCTTGTTGGGCAGCTTCTTGCCCTTGGTACGCCGCGACGGGATCTGAACGGGGTTCTTCTTCTTCCATTCGGCCCAGGTCATCGGGCCGTCGGCGGTTTCGATGATCGTGTCGTCCTGCATCGTCCAGCCAGATCCCATGTCTTGCGAAGACATGGTGTATGGCGGATGAGCCGGCAAGCGTCGATCTTTCGCTTTCGACCGGGCACTCCGCGATAAGCCCGTGACAGGGAACCGCGGGGCGGGTCGCTGCGCTTTGCCCCCCACGGCCGCAGTGTCGCGGCGTCAACGGGAGGATCATCATGGCCGAAGACCGGCTGGACATCGACATGCGCACGATCGAGGACAACAGCGACTCCCGCCAGGTTGAGTTCGAAGCCGAGGTGAGCGACGAACGCTATCAGTTCGCCGTACAATATGACGTGCTCGAAGCGCTCAGCACCGTCTCCCCAGAGGGCGACGCCGCCGCCCTGTTCCGCGAACATATCGACGAGATCGCGCATATCGGCGCCACCGCGCTGGCGCGCGATCCCGATCAGGAGATCATCGTCATCAGCGAGAATGATCTGGACTGACAGGGTGCGCACCGTATCCGAAACGACGTCGGTGCGCCTCTACCACCTCGCGGACGGGGTGGACGGGAGCGCGGCGACCACCCTGCTCTACGGCAGCCTAGCCGAGGCCATGGCGCGCGCCGCGCGCGAGAGCGACGAGGTTCAGGCGGGGCTGTTCCTCGCCACCGAAAACGACGTGGTGGCCTATCTCGACCTGATCGACTGAGAATGCCGCCGGTCGGAAGCCATCAACCCGGAACCGCAAGCCCCTCGGCCAGCGGCGCGAACCGCGCGACCTGTTCCCCGATCAGCCGCAATTGTGCGAGCACCGCCGGATCGCTCGCGCTGCCCTCGTCGTCGAACTTGGTGATTTGCGTGTTGATCGCCGCCGCGAAGGGCGTCGGCCAGCCGCGCAACGCGTGCACGATCGAGCGCAGTGCGGCAATCGTCGATCCCGTCGCCTGCCAGCCATAAGCGGTGGCGATCAGCCCCACGGGCATGTCCGCAAGATAAGGCCGTGGATCGCGCGCGGTCTCCTCCAGCAGATCGAGCGCGTTCTTCACCACACCCGATATGCTGCCGTGATAGCCAGGGCTGGCGATCACCACCGCGGATGCATCGCGCACCGCATCGACAAAGGCGCGCTCCGCCTCCGTGCGCTCGGTCGCGCGCGGATCGTAGAGCGGCAGTTGCGCGAGCGCGTCGCCGCCGAAGATGCGGGTGCGAAACCCGATCTCGCCGGCCGCGGCGACCGCGATCCGCAACGCCCGCTCGGTCGACGAGACGCCGCCGATCGTGCCGCCGATACCGACGATGAGGGGGGGCTTAGCGGCGGTCATGGCGGTTCCGATTCGGTCGTGCGGGAAAGCGACCGTTCGCACGATCGGGAACGGCGCGTCCAGCCGACGCGCGCGCCGCGCCTCTCCGACCGGCCCGATGCAACTTACCGCGACACAGGACGTTACGCAGGCGTCACCGCTTTTCAGGGGATTGTTTCATGCGTAAATTCTTGCTGTCGCTTACCGCTCTTTCGCTCAGCCTGCCGATGGCGGTGACCATCCCGGCCGCGGGCGCGAGCGCGCAATATCGGCATCATTATCGCGGCCGCGCCTATCGCCATTATCGTGGCCGCTGCCGCCATTCGAGCGGCACGACGGGCCTGGTGGCAGGCGGCGTCGGCGGTGCGCTGCTTGGCAATTCGGTGTTCGGCCATGGCGCGCTCGGCACGATCGCCGGCGGCGTCGGGGGCGCCTTTGCCGGCCGCGCGATCGACCGCACGATCACCGCACCGCGCCGCTGCCGCTGATCCGGGGCGGGTGACGGGCGCCTTCGCCCGCCACCCCTCCGATCCGACCCATGGCGCGCTATCGCTCCGATGAGCCCGTGATCGACCGTGGCCGTATGGCCTCGGTAGTTGCCGTCGTCGTGATCCATCTGGCGCTCGGCCTCGCGCTCCTGCGCGGGCTAGGCGTCGAACTGCCCCGAGCGGTCGGCGACACGCTGACGACGTTCAACGTGATCCCGCCGCCCCCGCCCCCACCTGAGCGCAAGGTCGAGCCCGAACACCGGGCGAGCCCGCGTAAGGAAGGCGCCGCCTCGCCGCCCAATCTGCGCGCCAAGGCGACCCCGATCGTCGCACCACCGCCGATCGTGCGGCCCATCCTGCCGCCGCCGGTCGTCTCCGCGCCGGTCGCCGGCATCGGCGCCGCGGCGTCCGCCGGCGCTGCGCCGGTGCGGGGGCCAGGCTCCGGCAGCGGCGGGATCGGCAACGGCACGGGCAGCGGCGGTGCGGGGAACGGCGATGGCGGCGGCGGAGGATCGCCGTTGCGGCTATTGTCGGAAAAGGTTCGCTTCCCCAATGACATACCCTATCGTGGCATCGAGCGGGAAACGGTGCAGCTCGTCTTCACGGTGGGCGTCAAGGGCCGCGTGACAGACTGTCGCGTCACCGTGCCGAGCGGCAACGGGCCGCTCGACCGCGTGGTGTGCGACAGCATCCGCCGGGGCCTGCGCTACCGCCCGGCGACCGACGCGCAGGGCCGGCCGGTGCCGACCGAGGTCGATGGCGAACAGACATGGGAGACCTATCGACATGGCGACACCGACGACGACGATCCGCGCTGACGCCGCCACCGTGCCCAGCCGCGCGGCATGACCTTCTTCGAAAGCCTCTTGGCGCTGCTGCTCGCGGCCATCGTGCTGCTCCAGTTCTCTCGCCATCTGTCGCTGCCCTATCCCGCTATGCTGGCGGCAGCAGGCGTGGTGGTGGCGCTGATCCCCGGCGCGCCCGCCATCCCGATCGATCCGCACACCGCGCTCGCGCTGTTCCTGGCGCCGACGCTCTTCGACGCCGCGTTCGACTTTCCCGTCGGCGCGGCGCGCAAATTATGGGGCCCGCTCGTCGCCTTCGCGGTCGTGGCGGTGCTGGTCACCGCATCGGCGGTAGCGTGGATCGGCTGGGCGGTCGCGGGGCTGCCGATCGCGGCGGCGGTCGTGCTCGGCGCGATCGTGGCGCCGCCCGACGCGGCGGCGGCCACCGCGGTGTTGTCCGGCGTGTCGATCCCGCGCAGTTCGGACGCGGTGCTGCGCGGCGAAAGCCTGTTCAACGACGCCACTGCGCTGCTGCTCTTCACCGCAGCGCTCTCGGTCCAGTCGGGCGGCGGCTTCACCCTGCCCGTCGATCTGGAACTCGGGCTGGCGGCGCCGGGCGGGATCCTGTTCGGCATCGGGTGCGCGATGATCGTCCGCCGCACCAACCGGCACGTCGTGGGAACGCTCGGCGGCAGCCTGTTGCAGTTCGTGCAGGTCTTCCTGGTCTGGATCATCGCGGACCGGCTGCATCTTTCCGCCGTGTTGGCGACGGTTGCGTGCGCGATGACGGTCGCACGGTCGACCGAGATCAACGCATCGGCCCGGATGCGCGTCCATTCCTATGCAGTGTGGTCGACGGTCGTCTTTCTGCTGAACGTGCTCGCCTTCCTGCTGATGGGTTTGCAGGCGCGGCTGATCGCGGGGCGGATGCACCACGCCGAGTTCATGGACGCTTTGGGCTTTGCCGGGCTCGTCGTGGCGGCGACGATCCTCACGCGCTTCGCGGTGGTCATTGGCTATAACCGATTTCGGGCGTGGCGGCGTCGCGGCGAGGGCGACGCAGAAACGGCGACGATCGGCCAGGCGGTGCTGGTCAGCTGGAGCGGGATGCGTGGGCTGGTGACGCTCGCCACCGCCTTCGCGCTGCCAGCCAGTTTCCCGCAACGCGACACCGTGATGCTCGCGGCGTTCACCGTGGTGATGGTCAGCCTGGTCGTGCAGGGGCTGACGCTGGCGCCGCTGATCCGCTGGCTGGGGCTCGATCAGCAGCACGCCTATGCCCATGACCTGGCGGTCGCGCGGCGCAGCATCGCCGAGGCGGCGCTCGCCACGCTGGACGACAAGGACGGCGTCGCCGCCGATGCGCTGCGCCACAGCTACGAGGCGGAACGGCAGGCCGCCGAGGAACCCCCGATCGCGGATCCGCTTCACCGCCGCCGCACGCTGGGCTTGGCCGCGGTAAAGGCCGAGCGCCAGCGGCTGGAGGATCTGCACGATTCGCACCGGATCGGCGCGGAGACCTATCTTCAGGTGCAGGAGGAGATCGACTGGCGGACGCTGGTTCTCCTGCCCGACGAGAAGCGCCGCGTCGAGGAAAGCTAAGCGTCAGCCGCGCACGAGGCGGCGCATCGTGCCCGCCTGCCACAGCAGCAGCGTGGGAATGCCCAGCGCCACGTCGCGGCCGCGTTTCGCCAGCGCCAGCGCCAGCGCGGCGTCGGGCGGCAGGCCGAGCGCGGGGCCGACCAGCGCATAGGCCGCCTCCTGCACGCCGATCCCGCCGGGGATGGCGAAGGCGACGCTGCGCAGCGTGAAGATCAGCGCCTCGATTGCCAGCACGGTGCCGAGCGGTAGCATCACGCCCATCAGCCGCAACACCAGCCACGCACCCCCCGCGCTCGCGATCCAGGCGGCGAGATTGAGCGCCAGCGCCAGCGCGACGCGGCCGCGGTGCGCGTAGATCCGCGTAAGTTCGCCGCCGATCGCCTCGATCGTGGCGGCGGAGCCCGGCAGCACCCGTTGCGCGAGGCCGGCGGCGATCCGCAGCAACAGCCGCTGCGCGCCGAACAGCGCCAGCACGATCGCCGCGAGCACCGCGACGCCCGCGAGCAGCAACGGCTTCAGCCGGTCCGCATCCGGCCCCGCCGCCAGCAGCGAGACGACCGTCGCCACCCCGAACAGCGTGAAGGCGAGCTGCGAGGCGAGTTCGGTCGTCATGTCGACGATCAGCGAGGCATAGACGCGGTAGAGCGGCACGTCGCCGCCCGCGATCGTGCGCGCGCCGACCACGATCCCGCCGATCTGCGAAAAGGGCAGCAGGTCCGCCACGGCCTCGCGAACCGCCCGCCCCCAGGCGAACAGGCCGAGCTTCGCCGCCGGCTCGCCGGGTGCGGCGGCGAGCCAGGCCGCGCCCAGGATCACGAAGACACACGCCGAATAACCGCAATAAAGCAGTAGGCCGCTCAGCCCCATTCGCGCCACGACATGGACGATGCCGTCGAACCCGGTCGCCGCGAACGCCCAGATCGCGACCGCCAGCCCGATCAGCGTCGCGATCAGGATCAGCCCGTTGATCCGCCCGCTCAGCGCCCCGCTCCGGCGAAATCGGCGAAACGGCCGAGCCGGATACCGCGCTTCACCAGCGCGGTGCGCGCCGCCGGGTCGAGCAGCCCGGCGAGTTCGTCGCGGTGGCGATAGGCGGGGCCGTGCCCGGCGAAATCGTCGGACGTGGCGGGATGGCTATACACTTCACTGAGCCCCAGCGGCAGATCGGCGATCGCCGCGCGCAACGCCGCTGCATCCATCCGCCCGGAGGCAGCGAGGCCATAGACCTGATCGGGCACCGTCATACCCCGCCGCCGCGCGCGCGTCCGCAACGAGCGCGCAAAGGGCGCCGCGAACCAGTCCACCCCGCGCGGCCGGCCACGCTCGACAGGCGCACGGATCGCGCGCACGCCGTGATGCACGGCGCGTTCGATCACCATCCCGGCGATCACCGGATGAACGTGGAAATGCTTGTGCGCGTTGACATGGTCGAAGGGCAGCCCGGTATCTGCGAAGGCGGCGAACTGCGCCGCGATCTCGTCGCGCAATTGCCGCCGCACCGTGCCGCGCACCGCTATGTCGAGCCCGAAGCGCGCCATATCGGTGCGGAACAGGCCGTCCGCCCCCACCAGATCGGGGATGCGATCGGGCGCGAGCAATGGCCGGGCCTCCACCATCACGAGGTGCAGCCCGACGCCGAGCGACGGCATCGCCCGCGCGCGCGCCACCGCATCGGCTGCGGCGGGCGCCGCCACCATCAGGCTGGCGGCGGTGAGAATTCCCTCCTGGTGCGCCCGTTCCACCGCTTCGTTCACAGCGACCGCCTGACCGAAATCGTCGGCGGTCACCACCAGTCGGATCATCGAAGACGCCGGATCACGCCGCCTCTTTGCGCCGCCGCAGGAAGTCGAAGAATTCGACGCCTTCGCGCAGGCGGCGCTTCATCATGTTCCAGTCGCGCAGCATCTCCGACACGATCGACCAGATCTTGGACGGGCGGAAATAGAAGCGTTTGTAGAATTCCTCGACCTTGTCGAAGATCACCGTGGAGGGCAGGTGCGGATAGCTGAGCTGCGCGATCTGGTTGCCGTCGTCGGTCAGCAGCTCGTTGCTGGTGTCGAACCAGCCATTGTCGCTCGCCTGCTTGTGCAGGAACGTGCCCGGATAGGGCGCCGCCAGCGACACCTGGATCGTGTGAGGATCGATCTCCTTGGCGTACTGGATCGTTTCCTCGATCGTCTCCTCGGTTTCGCCCGGCAGGCCGAGGATGAAGGTGCCGTGGATGACGATGCCGAGCGCGTGGCAATCCTTGGTGAACTGGCGCGCGACGTCGGTGCGCAGGCCCTTCTTGATGTTGTGCAGGATCTGCTGGTTGCCGCTCTCATACCCGACGAGCAGCAGGCGCAGGCCGTTTTCCTTCAGGACCTTCAGCGTGGCGTAGGGCACGTTGGCCTTGGCGTTGCAGCTCCACGCCATCTTGAACCCCGGCTTGCCGAAGCCGAGCTTGCCCAGTTCCACCGCCAGTTCGGCGACGCGCGGCAGATTGTCCGTCAGCGTATCGTCGTCGAAGAAGATCTCCTTCACCTCGGGGAAGTTCGCGATGACGTATTTCACCTCCTCGATGACATGCGGGATCGATCGGGTGCGGTAGTTGTGGCCGCCGACGGTCTGCGGCCACAGGCAGAAGGTGCAGCGGCTCTTGCAGCCGCGCCCGGTGTAGAAGCTGATATAGGGGTGCAGCAGATAGCCCCCGAAATACTTCTCGATCGTCAGGTCGCGCTTGTAGATCGGCGAGACGAAGGGCAGCGAATCCATGTCCTCGATCACCTTGCGATCGCGGTTGTGAATGATCGCGCCGTCGCGGTCGCGCCAGGTGATGCCGTCGATCTCGGCGAGCGGCATGCCCTTGGCGACGTCGAGCACGGTGAAGTCGAATTCGTTGCGCGCGACGAAGTCGATCGCGGGCGACGCATCCATCGCCTCCTGCGGCTGCACCGCGACCTTCGCGCCGATCAGGCCGATCAGGATGCGCGGGTTGCGCTGCTTGATGAGCTCGGCGGTGTGCACGTCCTGCCGGAACGACGGCGTGGAGGTGTGGAGGATGACGAGGTCGCGGTCGTCCACCTCGTGCTTGATATCGTCCCAGGACTGGTCGTGCGCGGGCGCGTCGATCAGCTTGGAGCCCTCGACCAGCGCGGCGGGCTGCGCCAGCCAAGTCGGATACCAGAAGGATTTGACCTCGCGCTTCATCTGGTAGCGCGCACCCGCGCCGCCGTCATAACCGTCGAACGAGGGCGCCTGGAGGAACAGCGAACGCATCATAACTCAGGACTCCGTGGCCGCGATCCGGCCGTCTTCCGTTTCAAGCCTGCGCCCGCGCCAATCGACCGAACGCACGAAGAAGCCAGCGACGAACAGGGCGAACGCCAGCAGATCGCGCAGCGGGATCAACGCCAACGACGTCCCGCGCATACAAGTGATCCGCCGCAACCGCCAGCCCATCGCGGCACGCGCGACGAGCGAAAATGCGATCGGGCCCCAGCCAAGTGCCGGAAATCCCATCAGCGCCGTGCCGATCAGCGCGAGCGGCAGCGGATGGAGCACGATGCTGCCGGCGAAGCCCGCCGGGTCGATCCCCGCCACCGTCGCGTTCCAGCGCAGTTCGTGGCGGACGAGGGCGGCGAAATCGGGCTCGGCGCAGCCATGAGTGACCAGCATGTCGGGCACCACGACGCGCAGCCCCAGTCCCCGCACCGCAGCCCCGATCGCGTGATCGTCCGCCAGCCGATCGGCAAAGGCGGCGAAACCGCCGATCCGCGCCAGCGTCTCGCGGCGGATGGCGATCGTCGACCCCATGCAGGGATGCGCCATGCCCGTGCCGAGACCGATCAGCACCGAGGGCAGGAAATGGAGATCGAGCCCCATCGCACCGATCCGCGACCAGAAGCCGGCATCGCCGCGCCCGCGATAGAGGCACGTCACCGCGCCGATTCCGGGCCGGTCGAGCGCCTCGACCACGCGGTCGAGATAATCGGGCGCCACCGCGATGTCGCTGTCGCTCAGCACCAGCACGTCGTGCCGTGCGGCCGGCAGCATCGCGGTCAGGTTCGCGATCTTGGGATTGGCGCCGCGCGCCGTGCCGCCCACCACGATCGTCATGGCGTCGATCGGCCGCACGCCCTCCAGCCCGGCCGCGACGGCATGGGCGGGATCGTCGGAGCGGTGGACGCCGCACAGCATCTGCACCGCCGGCCCCGCCCCTGCTGATGCGAAGAAGCTCGCGAGATTGGCCGCCAGCCGCGGCTCGGCGCCGTGCAGCGGCTTCAGCAGCGTGACCGGAACGTCACGCCGGCGCGGCGGGGCGCCGCGTCCGAGCCGCCCCGCGAGCCACGCCGCCCAGACGAGCAGCAGCGACCCCACCAGCGACGCGCTCACCAGCAGCAGGCCGAGGATGGAGAGGGCGAGCATCACGCGCAGCCCGCTTCGCCGCGACGGTCGGGCCGATGCCTGGTGCGGCGATTCACGCGATTCCCATTCCACTCATGGCGGCCAATGCCTCGCGCCGTGACGGCGCAGCGCCAACCCACTCTATCGGCTCGGGCTTCTTTTGTAGTATGAATTTCACGACATGACCTCCGAACCCCATAGCCACTCCCCCGCCGGCACGCATATCCGCGATCGGCGCGATATCATGACCGCACCGCAGCGCCGCGCCGGGCTGGTCGCGGCCGGCGTGCTGTTCATCGGCGGCGTGCTGACGCTGCGCGATTTCCTGCCCGCGCTCGTCTGGGCGGCGGTGTTCGCGATCGCGGTGTGGCCGCTGTTCCAGCGGCTCGCGCGGCGCTGGCCGCGGCACCGCCGCGTGCTGTTGCCGGCGCTGTTCGTGCTGGGGGTGCTGCTGGGCTTCGTCGTGCCCGTGGTGTTGGTCGCGGTGCCGCTGATCGCCGATGCGCATGCCGCCGCGCGGTGGCTGGCGCAGGTGCAGCAGACCGGGGTGGGCACCCCCGCTTTCCTCGCGCATCTGCCGTTCGGCGAAACGCTGGTAGCGATGTGGCAGCAGCAGGTCGGCCAGCCCGGCCAGCTGTCGC
The DNA here is from genome assembly GCF_026540835.1 of Sphingomonas sp. GC_Shp_6. Taxonomy (NCBI): domain Bacteria; kingdom Pseudomonadati; phylum Pseudomonadota; class Alphaproteobacteria; order Sphingomonadales; family Sphingomonadaceae; genus Sphingomonas; species Sphingomonas sp. GC_Shp_6. The sequence goes on from NZ_JALNUO010000002.1 coordinate 69,991, forward strand.
TGCTGGCGGGGCATGCCGCGCAGGGCAGCATGTTGCGGATCGCGCGTGTCGTCGGCGCGCAGGCGATTCACCGGTCGATGCTGCTGGTGTTCATGCTGCTCACGCTCTTCTTCCTGCTGCGCGATGCCGAGGAGATCATGGCGCAGTTGCGGATCGGCGCCACCCGCGCGTTCGGGCCGGCCGGCGAGAATGTCGGGCGGCAGGTGATCCGCTCGGTGCATGGCACGGTCGACGGGCTGGTGCTGGTGGGCCTGGGCGAAGGGCTGCTGATCGGGATCGCCTATTGGGTGGCGGGGGTGCCGCAGGCGGCGCTGTTCGGGCTGGTGACCGCGCTGCTCGCGATGGTGCCCTTCGGCGCACCGCTGTGCGTCTATATCGCGGGCGCGGTGCTGCTGGCGCAAGGCAACGTCATCGCCGCGATCGGCGTGGTGGTCGCCGGGCTGGTGGTGATCTTCGTGGCGGACCACAGCGTGCGCCCGATCCTGATCGGCGGCGCCACCCGCCTGCCCTTCGTCTGGGTGCTGCTCGGCGTGCTGGGCGGCGTCGAGACCTGGGGGCTCGTCGGGCTGTTCGTCGGCCCCGCGATCATGGCCGCGCTCATCCTACTGTGGCGCGAATGGATCGGCGCGCAGGCGGGGCCGATCAATCCGTGGCAACCCCAGCCGCTCCCCTGAGGCGCATCCACCATGCCGGCCGTTGCGGCGGCGTGGTGGAGCCGGGGCTTGGAGCGGGGTGACGTTAGTTAGATCCAGCCTCCAAATCCGTTCGTGCTGAGCTTGTCGAAGCACCTTTTCCGCAAGCGAGCATTCGCGTGCGCACAGGCCCTTCGACAGGCTCAGGGCGAACGGAGCGAGGTGACGTCATCCCGCCTTAGAACCCCTTCTTCAGCGAGATGAAGAACTGGCGCGGCGCACCGGCCAGCAGCGTCTGGTTGTCGCCGCTGGCGGTGAAGCCGTTCGAACCGATCGTCGAGATATATTTCTTGTCGGTCAGGTTCGTCACGCTGCCCTCGATGGCGACGCCGTGGAGCGCACCCGCGCCCTGGAAGCGATAGCCGATGCTCGCATCGACCAGCACGCGCGGGGCGACCGATTCGTCGTTCAGATAGGTGAAGTAACGCTTGCTCATATAGTCGGCGCCGACACGGCCGGTGAAGCCGTCCTGGTCGAACACCAGCTCGCCCTTGACCATGTGTTCGGGCGTATCGACCACCATCTTGCCATTGGTCGCGACGAGCAGCACGCCCTGCGCATTGCGCACGTCGTTCGCATAGGTCGAATGGTTGTAGGAATAGCTGGCGAACAGCGAGATGGGCGTGACGATCCGGTAATTGGCCGAAAGTTCCGCGCCATAGGTGTGGACGCTGCCGACATTGTTGAGCGTGGCCGGATTGCCGATGATGCCCGCGCCGTTGGCGAAGGCGAGCAGCCGGTTCGAAAAATCAACATAATAGCCGACCGCCGACGCCTGGAACGGTCCTTCGCGGAAGCGCAGGCCGCCTTCGGCCGTCTTCGATCGTTCGGGCTTCAGCTGGCCGCGGATCGCGTCGAAGCCGGCCTGCGTGGTCGAGAACGGCCCGGTCGTCGCCGACGAGGTGAACGCGCGCATGTTCTCGGTATAGTTGGCGAACAGTTCGGCGGCGGGGGTCAGCTTGAACAGGATGCCGGCCTGCGGCTGGAACAGGTCGCGCGCGGTGATCCGCCCGGTGGCGAGCGGCGACGTGGTGTCGCCCAGCATGATCGCGCGGTTGACGACGCGCACGCCTTTCCACCCGCCGTTCAGCACCAGCCGCTCGTCCATCAGCCGCAGCGTATCCTCGACATGATATTGCAGCGTGTCGGTGCCGTATTTGCCGTCCCACTGGGTGCGATAGGGATTCTGCTGGAATTCCAGCGTGTCCCGGTTGGGCGTGGTCGTGTCGGTCATCCCGTAGAAGCGGCGCGCCTGGGTGAAGACGTTGTTTTCGTACCAGCCGCCGACTTCGAAGCGGTTGGGCCCGGTTTCGTACACCAGCGTGCTGATCCCGCCGAACCGCTTGATCCGGTATTCGGTGGTGCGAAAACCGAGCGGGCTGGCGGCGGTGATGACCGACCCGTCCTGGTTGAACGCGCCAGCGGGTGTCGGCGAATAAGGCGTGATCCACGATCCCTGGCCGCGGTTGTTGTGATAATAGGTGGTGGTCTTCAGCGTCAGTTCGGGCGTGAGATGCGCATCGAAGGTGACACCGCCCAGATAGTCGCGGCGCAGGCCGCCGGCGTCGTAATAGGCGTCGTCCACGGTGCCGAAGCCGGCCGGGAAGGTCGTGCCGTAACCGGGCCAGGGCTGTGCCGCCTTCGATGCCGCGGCGACCTGGTTCTGGAAGACCTTGGCGATCTGCAGCGCGAGCGGATAGTTGTTCGCGATATTGTCGTCGCGCAGGCCGCGGCGGGCGATGATGTCGTAGCTCAGATCCTGATAGTCCTGCTCGCGCCGGTCCGAGAAGTTCAGGAACGCCGAGATGCTGCCGAGGCTGCCCAGATCCTGGACCAGCTTGGCATTGGCTTGGTGCTGGCGCTGGCTGCCATAGCCCTTCCACTTGTCGGTCGTCAGATAGGCATAGCTGAGATAGCCCTTCAGCCCGCCGCCCAGATCGCCGCTGTCGAGCCGGGCATAGGCGCGGTAGGTGTTGTCCGATCCATAGGTGCCGCTGCCGGTGATCGCGGCGGTGTCGTGCGGCATCGCGCTGAAGAATTCGATCGTGCCGCCCAGATTGCTGGTCGACGCGGTGCCCAGCGCACCGGCGCCCTGCGCCACTTCGGTGCGCGCAACGTTTTCGGAGATGATCGCGCGGCTGATGTGCAGGCCGTTGACGTTGCCATAGCTCATGTCGCCGAGCGGAACGCCGTCGAGCGTGAAGCCGAGCTGATTCTGGTTGAACCCGCGGAGCGAAATGCGCACCGCCCATTCGTAGGCGCCGAACGGGTCGGCCGCCTGGAAATTGACGCCGGGCAGCTTCTCGATCGCCTTCAGCGGGCTCGAACCCGGCGTCAGCCGGGCGAGGTCGGCGGCGGTGACGCTCTGCACCTGGCGGCTCTGGCCGAAGCCGAGGACCACGATGTCCTTCGTCGAATCGGCGTCGTCCGTCGCCGCGGCGGCGGCCGCGGCGGTGGCGTCCGCGGTGGCCGTCGGCGCTGCCGGCTCGACCTGCGCATGGGCCGCCAGCGGGATCGAGAGCGTGGCGAGAGCGACGCCAGCCATGAGGCGATGGACGATGGTCATGATGTTCCCCTTCGCGCCGCTGCGGCGTCGGCGGACCCATGACCAGGGATCGTTACGCTGCCGTGTCGGTTTCATGACCGAACGAATGACGGTGCCGGTGTTCGATCCGGATCGTTCAATCCGGATCGATGTCGTGGTTGGCATCGTTGCGGATGAAGCCGCGATCATCGATCGCGAAGGTGGAGGGCGCGATGGCGGCGCGCGACATCGCGGTGACGCGCCAGACCGGCCGGCCGTCCTTCGTGGCGATCAGCAGCGGGATGCGCGCGACCGGATCCCAGCAGATATGATCGACGCGCGGCCCCTGGGCGAGATCGTACCAGCGGCAGCCGGCCACCGGCTTGGGCAGACCCGCCGGCGACGTGCCGGGCGTCAGGCGATAGGCGCCCTTGGGATGGCGCAGCCCGTGCGTCAGATCGAACCAGTCGGTGAAATTGCCGACACGGTAGAGGTTGGCGCGACCGATCCGCGTGCTGATCCGCCGCTTCATGTCGAGCAGGGTCAGGTCATAGGCGGCGTCGCCCGGCCGGTGCGTGGCGACGCTGACGAGCGCGTCGTCGGTGACGCGCTTCACCCGCCGGTCCCCGTCGCGCCACACCGTCATGCGGTGGACGCGACCGTCGCCCATGAACATCACGTCGTAGCGCAGCGCCGCCGGTTCGCCCGCCGCCGAGAAGATCCGATCGAACGACGCGGCCGGGGCGACCGCCGCGAGAGGCGCGGCGGCCATGATCACCAAGGCCGCCCCCGCCGATCGAAGCGCAATCCCGGCTATTGTCACCCTCACTGGCGCGTCGCCTTGGCATAATCGAAGTAGCGATAGGTCTTGCCGTCGATCGTCAGGTCCTTGACCTGAAGCGTGATCGCATAGGTGCCGCGGGTGAACAACGCGTCGCGCGTGTTGCCCGTCGGATCGGTCGGCACCTCGAACGACAGGCCGGTGGCGCTGCCGGCGGACGGCGTCACCGCGGAGGCCGCGACGCTCGCCGTGCTCGCGCTCTGCGGATAGACCAGCGCCTCGTTGATGATGCGCCCGTCCGCCTGCGGCATCGACAGACCGAGCAGCCACGCGACGGTGGGCGCCACGTCGACATTGCCGGTGGGCGTGGTCAGCGTCGTCGCCTTGCGGAACGAGGGGCCCGAGGCGATGAGCGTGTTGTGCACGTCCGTGGTGCCAAAGCTGCCGTGCATGCCGCGCTGGCCGCCGGTGCTTTCGAACTCGATCCCGGTCTTGCCCTGGATCGACACCGTGTCGTCCCAGGCGAAGGAAACGACGACATCGGGCTGGCCATTGTCGCGCCGGGTCGCGTTTTCGAGGTTCACCTGCGACATGGCGAGCGTTCCGGGGATCGATCCGTACCGGCTGTCGACGAAGATCGCGCCATATTCCTCGCGCTGCTGGAGGAAGCGGACGAGGTTGCGGATCGTCGTCAGGTCGTGGCTCGGCACGTAGAAATAATCGGAGCCGCCATTGGCCGCGACCACGATGCCGTTGGTGGGCAGGCTGCCCGGTGCGGGCACCTTGAAGCTGGCGACCGGGGCCGCGAGCGTCGCGCTCACCGCCTGATATTTGGTGTTGGCCGCGCCGCACAGCGCGCCGCTGACGTCCGCGCGCACCGGCACCGTCGGCGTGCCCGTCGTGCCGAGGCCGTACATCGCGCTCGTGGAGCAGCCGCTGCCGTCATAGGCCTTGAAGCCGCGATAGGTCAGCAGATCGGCGGAGCGGACGTCGCCCGAGAAGGAATAGCCCGTCGAACTCGCGCCGCCCAGCGTCGCCGCGCTGGTGCCGCTGGTCGCGCCGTTGACCGGCGTGCCGTTGGGCGCGGTGCCCGAGGCGGCGATCGCGCGCAGCGGATAGAGGCTGAGCGGCCCCGAGACGCTGGAATGCGCGTGATCCGAGACGACCACGACGTTGGTGGTCGTATCCAGCCCCTGCGCCTTCAGCGCCGCCATCAGCTCGCCCAGCCGCGCATCCTGCGATCGCAGGCCCGCCCGCGCGTTCGCCGATCCGGGGCCATAGCCATGCTCGACATTGTCGGGCGTGCGGAACCAGATGAGCGAGAGCATCGGGTTCTTCTTGGGCAGGATGTAGGAGGTGAACACCGACAGCATATATTTGTTGGCGGCATCCTCCGGCGCGCCCTGCGTCGTGTCGCTCGAGTCGCGCGCGGCGACCGTTAGCTGCCCGTTGGGATCATAGGCCGTGGTGTTGAACGTGACATAGCCCGCACGCGCCGTGGGATTGCCGTTGTTGGCAGCGAGCGTGACCGCGTTGGTGCCCGAATAGCCGTTCACCGTGTTGGCGGGCAGCGCGGTGCCGTTCGCCTGAAGCTCGGTGACGAGGCTGCGCGGCTGCACCGTGTTCTCGTCGAGGAAATAGCCGCCCTTGCCCAGATCCTGGATATAGGCCGCGCCGCTCTTGCCGACCGTCGCGGTGACGACGCCGGCCGCCTGCGCGGTGGCGAACAGGCTCTTCACCAGCAGCAATTGGCCGCCGTAATAATTGTTGAGCGTGGTGAGGACCTGATAATCCTCGGTGAAGACGGGATCCTGGTAATCCTGCGCGGTGCCCGCCGCCGAATTGCCGGCGGGAATGGTGTTGCCGATGCCCTGCGGCGGCGTCCAGAAGGTGTTGCCGTAGAAGCCGGAGGTCTTGGGGAAGGATCCGGTCGCGAAGGACGATCCGTTCATCATCGTGAAGGTGGGATAGGTCGAGTGGTTGTCGGTGAAGTTCACCCCGCCCTGCTGGAGTGCCAGCAGGTTCGGCGTGTCGGTCGCGCTCACGTCGTCGGGGCGCAGGCCGTCCCACACCATCACGATCGTGCGCACCGGGCCGGGCGTCGGCGTCGGCGAAGGTGCCGGCGCGACCTGCGCATAATCGCCCCCGCAACCGGAAAGCAGCGCACCCAGCGCCAACAGAATGATTGAACCCAAACGATTCTTCATGATCGCCCCCCCACCGACCGCCGCAGCATGCGCCACGGCAGAATGGAAAGTTCGCTAGCCCCGGCATATGACGGGCGCGTGACTCATGCCGGCGATCACGCCGCGGCGGACTCCGGTTCCGCGCGCGCCGCATAGCGCCGGGCGAGCACCGCGCACACGAAGAGCTGCGCCTGGTGGAAGATCATCAGCGGCAGGACGATCAGCCCGGTGGCGCGGCCGGGAAAGAGGATGGCGGCCATCGGGATGCCGCTCGCCATGCTCTTCTTCGAGCCACAGAAGACGATGGTGATCCGGTCCTCGATCGAAAAGCCGAGCCGCCGGCTCGCGATCATGGTTCCCGCGATCACGATGGCGAGGATGGCGAGATCGAGCAGCAGGATCGCGCCGATGCTCGCGATCGACAGCGCGCTCCACAGCCCTGCGACCACGCCGGCGCTGAACGCGGCGTACACGACGACCAGCACCGATCCGCGATCGACCACTGCGGTAAGCTTGGGATGTGCGAGCAGCCATCGCCCCGCGAGCGGACGGATCGCCTGGCCGACGACGAAGGGCAGCAGGATCTGCGACGCGATATCCTCCAGCGCCAGGAGCGACAGGCCGCCGCTCGCGCCCGCGAGCAGCCGGGCGACGAGCAGCGGGGTGAGCACCACCCCCAGCAGGTTCGACAGCGACGCGCTGCACAAGGCCGCCGGCACGTTGCCGCGCGCGATGGACGTGAAGGCGATCGACGACTGCACCGTGGAGGGTAGCAGACAGAGATAGAGCAACCCCGTCACCACGTCGTGCGGCAGCCAGGGCCGGACGAGCGCGGTGACGCCCAGCCCGACGAGCGGAAAGGCGATGAAGGTGCTGGCAAACACCAATGATTGCAGCCGCCAATGCGCGAGCCCCGCCCCGATCGCCCGCGGCGACAGCCGAGCGCCATACAGCAGGAACAGCAACGCCACCGCCAGCATCGTGCCCCGGTCCACGATCGGCACCGCGGCACCGCGGGCCGGCAGGATCGAGGCCAGCGCAACGGTGGCGATCAGCAGCAGCAGGAAGCGATCGGTCCTGGCGAGAAGGGCGCGAAGGGAAATCATGGGCAAGGACCTGCTCTGTTGCACGGAGGCGGACGCGTTCGAGCGCGACAACGCGAGACATCGCCACTCGACCCCGCGCGGCTCCCACGGCATGGAAACGCAGGGTCCTGCAACCGGCATCCGGCCTGCGGCGTTGGCGGATCCGAGAACGAGGGGGTCGATGCTGAAGGTCGCCAGCTACAATATCCACAAGGGCATCGGCCTGGACCGGCGCCGCAACCCCGAACGCGTGATCGAGGTGCTGCGCGAGATCGACGCGGACGTGGTGGCGCTGCAGGAGGCGGACCGGCGCTTCGGCGCGAAGGCCGGCGTGCTGCCGCTCGCGCTGCTGGCCGAGCATAGCGATTGGAAGGCGGTCGATTTCGGGATGCGCGGGCTCAGCATGGGCTGGCACGGCAACGTCATCCTGGTGCGCAAATCGGCCGAGATCCTGGCCGCCGAGACGATCCACCTGCCCGCGCTCGAGCCGCGCGGCGCGGTCGTCGCCGACGTGCGCACCGCGGGCGGCGTGGTGCGGGTCGTCGGCATGCATCTCGATCTGTCGGGGCTATGGCGGCGGCGCCAGGCGGCGGCGATCATCACCCATGTCGCGGCCAGCACGCGCGCCTATCCGACGGTGCTGATGGGCGATCTGAACGAATGGACCGCGGCGGCGGGGTGCCTGCGCGATTTCGCGCGCGACTATGCCTGCGCGGAGACCGGCCCCAGCTTCCATGCGCGCCGGCCGGTGGGGCGGCTCGACCGGATCATGGTCTCGCGCGATCTCGCTGTCATCGGCTGCGGCGTGCACGCCAGCGCGCAGGCGCGCAAGACGTCGGATCATCTGCCGATCTGGGCCATGGTGGAGCCCCGCGCCTGATGCGCGAGAAGGAGCTGCGGCTGGCGCTCGTCTGCTATGGCGGGATCAGCCTGGCGGTCTACATGCACGGTATCACCAAGGAGATCTGGCACCTCGCCCGCGCGTCTCGCGCGTTCCACGACGGCGTGGCCGCAGAGGGTGCCACCGCCGCCGTCTATCATGCGCTGCTGGCCGAAATGGCCGAACAGGGCGGCACCAAGGTGCGCGTGCTGGCCGATATCGTCGCGGGCGCGAGCGCGGGCGGGATCAACGGCATCTTTCTCGCGCAAGCGATCGCCACCGGGCAGAGCCTCGATCCGCTCACCGATCTGTGGCTCACCTCCGCCGATGTCGAGGCGCTGATCGGCCCCGAGGCGCGCCCGGCCTCGCGTTTTTCTAAGCTGTGGGCGCTGCCGATCGCGTGGATGGCGGCCGGGCGCAGCGCCGATACGGTGGAGGCGCTCGACGCCCCGACGCGCGACGAGGTGCGCGCGAAGCTGTCGCACTTCATCCGCTCGCGCTGGTTCGAACCGCCCTTCGGCGGCGAGACGTTCGTCGGCCTGCTGCTCGATGCCTTCGCGACGATGGCGAAGGGCGCGCGCGGCCCCCGCCTGCTGCCGCCCGGCCAGCCGCTCGACCTGTTCGTGACGGTTACCGATTTCACCGGCCATCCCGAACGCCTGCGCATCAACTCGCCGCCCGAGGTGGTGGAGACCGAACACCGGCTGGTCGTCGGGTTCAGCGATCATGGCGAACCCGCCGAAACGCTGGCGGCCATTCCTGAACTCGCCTTCGCCGCACGCGCCACGTCGAGCTTTCCCGGCGCCTTTCCGCCGTTCCGCGTCGGCGAGCTCGATTCGGTGTTGAAGCGCCGCCGGATCGGCTGGCCCGGCCGGGGCAGCTTCCTCAAGCGCGTCCTGCCGCGGCAATTCTCCGCCGGGCAAGTGGAGCAGGTGGTGCTGATCGACGGATCGGTGCTCGCCAACGCGCCGTTCCGCCCCGCGATCGAGGCGTTGCGCGAGCGCCCGGCGCGCCGGCAGATCGACCGGCGCTTCATCTATATCGATCCCTCGCCGGGGCTGAAGATCCGGCTGGGGCGCGGCGGGGAGACGCCGGGATTCTTCCAGACGATCCTGGCGGCGATCAGCGAATTGCCGCGTCAGCAGCCGATCCGCGACAATCTCGACGCCATCGCCGAACGCTCGCGCCGGATCGACCGGATGCGCGGCATCGTCGATGCGATCCGCCCGGAAGTGGAGGCGGAGATCGACTCGCTGTTCGGGCGCACGCTGTTCCTCGATTCGCCCACGCCCAAGCGGCTGTTCGCCTGGCGCCGCCGCGCGCAGGAGGGCGCTGCGGCACGCGCGGGCTATAGCTATGCCGCCTATGGCCATTGGAAGGTGGCGGCCGTCGTGGAGAGCGTCGCCACGCTTCTCTATCATGCGGGCGGCGAGCCCGGCACCCAGCGCTGGCGCCGGATTCGCGCCGCGATCGAGGCGGCGGTGGCGGCACGAATGCCGGACGGCGCCGGCGACGCCGCGACGATCGATTTCCTGCGCACCTTCGATCTGGGCTTTCGCATCCGCCGCCTTCGCCTGCTGGCCCGGCGGCTGGCCGATATCGACGCCGACGCGGGCGACGACACGGGCGACGATGCGCTCGCCGCGATGCGCGCGGCGATCTACCATTCGCTGTCCGCCTATCTCGACCGGCAGCGCGCGGATGCGCATGCGCCGCTGCGCCGGCTGATCGCGGCGGTGCGCGGCGACGGCGAGCCGCTGCTCGATGCGCTGGCGACCTCGCTCGACCTCACGGGGCTCGATGCCGAAACGGACGTGCGGCTGGCCGAGGCGCTGGCAGGGCTCGCCAAGCCGCTGCGCCGGCCGCTGCTGATGAGCTATCTCGGCTTCCCCTATTTCGATGCCGCCACGCTGCCTTTGCTGCAGGGCGAAGGGCTCGACGAGTTCGACCCGATCAAGGTCGACCGGATCGCTCCCGACGATGCCGCATCGATCCGCGCAGGCGGCGCCGAGGCGACGCTGAAGGGCATCCAGTTCAACAGCTTCGGCGCGTTCTTCAGCCGCGCTTACCGCGAGAACGACTATCTCTGGGGGCGGCTCCACAGCGCGGAGCGGATGATCGACATCACCGTCTCCACCCTGGCCGCCCGCGCGCGGCTGCGCCCCGGCCGCGTCGCGGCCATCAAGCGCGCCGCCTTTCGCGCGATCCTCGACGAGGAAGAGCCGCGGCTCACGAGCATCGCCGCGCTGTTCGAAACGCTGCGGCGCGAGGTCGGCTGACGCTTCCGCCGCCCAGAGGCTGGCCAAAAGCGCACCGACGCGGTAGCCTTTGCGCTTTCATGGAGTGAGCCCCCGCCGATGCAGTTCCTGAAGATCCTCTTTTGGTGCCTGCTCACCTTCCTCGCGGCGATCTTCACCTATGGCAATTGGGACCGGGTGGAGATCCATCTGTGGGGCGGCATGGTGGCGGACGTGAACCTGCCGCTGCTGTTGCTCGTCGCCTTTCTGGTCGGCTGGCTGCCGATGCTGATGTACCATCATGCGGTGCGCTGGCGGTTGCGCCAGCGGCTCGCCACCTGCGAGCGGATGATCGCGGACGCGCGCGCGATCGCGGTGCCCGTGCCCGTGCCGGTCGCCGAACCCGTGATCGTCGCGGACCTGGGCGACCGGCCGGCGCCGGCGGCCGGGACGCTGCTCTGACATGCCGAGCCGCATCTATGTCGCGATCGACACGCCCGATCTCGCCCGCGCCAAGGCGCTGGTCACGCGCGTGCGCCATCATGTCGGCGGGCTGAAGCTCGGGCTCGAATTCTTCACGGCGCACGGCCCGGCCGGCGTTCGCGAGATGGCGGCGCTGGGGTTGCCGATCTTTCTCGATCTGAAGCTTCACGACATCCCGAACACCGTGGCCAAGGCGGTGCAGGCGCTGGCGCCGCTCGAACCCGCGATCCTCACCGTCCATGCCGCGGGCGGCCGCGCGATGCTGGAGGATGCGAAGGCCGCCGCCCCCCCCGCCACCAAAGTCGTCGCCGTCACGATGCTCACCAGCCTCGACGCGGCCGATCTCGCGGCGACGGGCGTGGGCGGATCGGCGCACGATCACGTCGTCCGCCTCGCCGAACTCGCGCGCGACAGCGGCGTGGACGGCATCGTCTGCTCGGGCGCGGAAGTTGCCGCGGCCAGGGCGGCGTGGCCGCACGGCTTCTTCGTGGTGCCCGGCGTCCGCCTCGCCGACGACGATGTCGGCGACCAGAAACGCGTCGTCACCCCCCGCGCCGCCGCCGATGCGGGCGCCTCGATCCTGGTGATCGGCCGCCCGATCACCGCCGCCGACGATCCCGACGCCGCCGCCCGCGCGATCGGCGCGACGCTGTAGTTGCCGGCCGCGCGCACCATGCTACGGCGCTACCAATGTCCGACCTCGCCATCCGCCCCGCGACCGACACCGATCTCGTCCCGCTCCAGGCGCTGATCCAGCGTGCCTATCGCGGCGAGACGTCACGCGGGGGCTGGACGCACGAGGCCGACCTCATTCCCGAGGGCGAACGGATCACCCTCGACGACCTCCGCACGATGCTGGCCGATCCAAAGGAGCGCCTGCTGGCGGGGTGGCTGGGCGACCGGCTGATCGGGCATGTCCGCATCGCGCACGCGGATCATGGCCTGGCCCATCTTGGGCTCCTGTGCGTCGATCCGCTGATCCAGGCGGGTGGGCATGGCAAGCGACTGATCGCCGCCGCCGAAGCGACCGCGCGCGAGACGTTCGAGGCCAGGCGGATGGAGATGACCGTCATCTCGATGCGCGGCGCGCTCATCGACTATTATGGCCGCCGCGGCTATGCCCCGACCGGCGAAGTCCGGCCATTTCCGATCGCCCTTGATCCGCCGCTGTTCCTCACCGTCCTCGAAAAGCCGCTGGCCGCATGACCGTCGCCGTCAAGATCTGTGGGCTGTCGACCCCCGCTACGCTGGACGCCGCGATCGGCGGCGGCGCGGCGCATGTGGGATTTGTCTTCTTCGGTCCCTCGCCCCGCAACCTGTCCTTCGATCGCGCCGCCCAACTGGCCGAAAGGGTGCCGGGCCATATCGACCGCGTCGGCGTGTTCGTCGATCCCGACGACGAATTGCTGACGCGCGCGATCGAGGCCGGGCGGCTGGCGACGGTGCAGCTGCACAAGACCCCGCCCGCCCGCGCCGCCGCGATCCGCGCGCGGTTCGATCGCGCGCTATGGGCGGCGGTCGCGGTGAAGACGCGCGCCGATCTGGACGCCGCGCGCGGCTTTATCGGCGCGGCGGACCGGATCCTCTACGACGCCAGGACGCCCGAGGGCGCGGCCCTGCCGGGCGGCATGGGCGTGCGGTTCGACTGGTCGCTGCTGGACGGCTTTGCCCACCCGCTTCCCTGGGCCTTGTCCGGCGGGCTCGATCCCGCAAACGTCCGCGAGGCGATCCGGCGCACGGGCGCGGAGACCGTCGACATATCCTCGGGCGTCGAGAGCGCGCCCGGCGTGAAGGACACAGCGAAGATCGCGGCGTTTCTGGCGGCCGTCGCGGCGTAGCGGCCGGGCGTTGCCCGCCAAGGGGTGACAGCGCTTTCCGAACTGCTAGACGATCCGGCATGAACGCCCCCAATTCCTTCCGCAACCAGCCCGACGAGCGCGGCCATTTCGGCGATTTCGGCGGCCGCTACGTCGCCGAGACGCTGATGCCGCTGGTGCTGGACCTCGACCGCGAATATCGCGCGGCCAAGGCCGATCCCGCCTTCCAGGCGCAGTTCGACGATCTGCTCGAACATTATGTCGGTCGCCCCAGCCCGCTTTATTATGCCGAGCGGCTGACCGCGGCGCTGCGCGAATCCGCGCCCGCGGGGATGGGCGCGCAAGTGTGGTTCAAGCGCGACGAACTGAACCATACCGGCGCGCACAAGATCAACAACTGCATCGGCCAGATCCTGCTGGCGATGCGGATGGGCAAGACGCGGATCATCGCCGAGACGGGCGCGGGCCAGCATGGCGTCGCCACCGCGACGGTCTGCGCGCGCTTCGGCCTGCCGTGCGTGATCTATATGGGCGCCAAGGACGTCGAGCGGCAGGCGCCCAACGTGTTCCGCATGAAGCTGCTCGGCGCCGAGGTCCGCCCCGTCACCAGCGGCGCGCACACGCTGAAGGACGCGATGAACGAGGGCATGCGCGACTGGGTCGCGAACGTCCACGACACTTTCTACATCATCGGCACGGCCGCCGGCCCGCATCCCTATCCCGAGCTGGTCCGCGATTTCCAGTCGGTGATCGGCAAGGAGGCGCGCGCGCAGATGCTGGCGCGGATCGATCGCCTGCCCGATCTGCTGGTGGCGGCGATCGGCGGCGGATCGAACGCGATCGGGCTGTTCCACCCGTTTCTCGACGATCCCGACGTCGCGATGCTGGGCGTCGAGGCGGCGGGCCACGGGCTCGACAAGGCGCATGCGGCGAGCCTGGCGGGCGGCGCCCCCGGCGTGCTCCACGGCAACAAGACCTATCTGCTGCAGGACGAGGACGGCCAGATCACCGAGGCGCATTCGATCTCGGCGGGGCTCGACTATCCCGGCATCGGCCCCGAGCATGCCTGGCTGCGCGACATCGGCCGCGTGCAGTATGACAGCGCCACCGATGTCGAGGCGCTCGACGCGTTCCAATTGCTGTGCCGCACCGAAGGCATCATCCCCGCGCTCGAGCCCTCGCACGCCATCGCCGCGGTCGCGCGCAAGGCGCGAGAGATGCGCGAGGACCAAATCATCCTCGCCAATCTGTGCGGGCGCGGCGACAAGGACATCTTCACCGTCGCCGAGGCGCTGGGGGTAGCGATATGACGGCCCGCCTAACCGCCGCCTTCGCCAAGCCGCATCCCGCGCTCGTCGCGTTCGTCACCGCGGGCGATCCGACCGCCGCCGCGACGCCCGCGATCCTCGACGCGCTGGTGGACGGCGGCGCCGACGTGATCGAACTCGGCATGCCCTTCACCGATCCGATGGCGGACGGCCCCGCGATCCAGGCGGCCAATATCCGCAGCCTCGGCGCGGGCACCACCACCGCCGGCATCCTGCGCATCGCCGGCGATTTCCGCGCGCGCCACCCCCAGGTGCCGCTGGTGCTGATGGGCTATGGCAACCCCATGCTCCGCCGCGGCGCCGACTGGTTCGCCGCCGCCGCACGCGACGCGGGCGTCGACGGCGTCATCTGCGTCGACGTGCCGCCCGAGGAGGACGATGCGCTCGGCCCCCAGCTGCGCGCCGCCGGGATCGATCCGATCCGACTCGCCACCCCCACCACCGACGCGGCCCGGCTGCCGACCGTGCTGGCCGGCGCGAGCGGCTTCGTCTATTATGTCTCGGTCGCAGGGATCACCGGCAAGCAGCAGGCGCAACAGGCCTCGATCGACGAAGCGGTGGCGCGGCTGAAGGCGGCGACCGACTTGCCGATCGCGGTGGGTTTCGGCATCCGCACCCCCGAACAGGCCGCCGCCGTGGCGCGCGTCGCGGACGGTGTGGTGGTCGGCTCGGCGATCGTCGAGCTCGTCGCGCAGCATGGTGCGGATGCGGCCGGGCCCGTCCGCGCCTATATCCGGACTTTGGCGGATGCCGTCGCCGCCGCCCGAAAGGTAACCGCATGAGCTGGCTCAACAGCGTCCGCAACGCCATCCCGTTCGTCGCCAAGAAGACGACGCCCGAGAATCTCTGGCACAAGTGCAAGGGCTGCGGGCAGATGGTGTTCACCAAGGAGCTGGAGGAGAATCTCTCCGTCTGCCCGCGCTGCGACCATCATGAGCGCATCGGCCCCAAGGTGCGGTTCGAACAGGTGTTCGACGCCGGCAGCATGGCCGAGCTGCCCACCCCCAAGGTGCCCGAGGATCCGCTCAAGTTCCGTGATTCGAAACGCTATGCCGATCGGATCAAGGCCGCCCGCACCGCCACCGGCGAGGGCGATGCGCTCATCAACGCGCGCGGCACGATCCTCGGCCGCCCGGCGGTGGTCGGCGTGCAGGATTTCGCCTTCATGGGCGGATCGATGGGCTTGGCGGTCGGTGAGGCGTTCGTGCGCGGCGTCGAAGCGGCGATCGCGGACGGCGCGCCCTATGTCATCTTCACCGCGGCGGGCGGCGCACGAATGCAGGAGGGTATCCTGTCGCTGATGCAGATGCCGCGCGCGACGGTGGCGATCCAGATGCTCCACGACGCCGGTCTGCCCTATATCGTCGTGCTGACCGACCCGACCACGGGCGGCGTAACCGCCAGCTATGCGATGCTGGGCGACGTGCAGATCGCCGAGCCCAACGCGCTGATCGGCTTCGCCGGCCAGCGCGTGATCGAAAGCACGATCCGCGAAAAGCTGCCCGAGGGGTTCCAGCGCGCGGAATATCTGCTCGATCACGGCATGCTCGACATGGTGGTCCATCGTCGCGACCTGCGCGAGACGCTGGCGCGGACGATCGGCTATCTGGGCACGAAGCAGGCGGCCTAGAGCGGCCGCTCCCCTCCATCTGCGAAGGAGGACGCACCATGCCCGATCACGCCATCTCCGCGCATCCCGCCGTGCAGGCGCAGCTCGACCGGCTCTGGGCGCTGTCGCCCGGCGCCGACGTGCTGGGGCTGGAGCGGATCACCAAACTGCTCGGGCGCCTGGGTGATCCGCAGCACGCGCTGCCCCCCGTCTTCCATGTCGCTGGCACCAACGGCAAGGGCTCGACCTGCGCCTTCCTGCGCGCCGCGCTGGAGGCGGCGGGCCATGCGGTCCATGTCTATTCCTCGCCGCATCTCGTCCGCTTCAACGAACGGATCCGCATCGCCGGGCGGCTGATCGAGGACGAACCGCTCGCCGCACTGCTGGGCGAGGTGCTCGACCGGGCGGACGGAATCGGCGCGAGTTTTTTCGAGGTGACGACCGCCGCGGCGTTCCTGGCGTTCGCGCGCACGCCCACCGCTGCCACGATCGTCGAGGTGGGGCTCGGCGGACGGCTCGATGCCACCAACGTCGTCACGCCGGCGGTGACGGGGATCGCGGCGCTGGGCATGGATCACGAGACGTTTCTGGGCGACACGCTCACCGCGATCGCGCGCGAGAAGGCGGGGATCGCCAAGCGCGGCGTGCCGCTGGTGACGATGGACTATGCGCGCCCGATCCGCACCGCGATCGCCGCCGTCGCCGAGTCGGCCGGCGCGCCGGTGCATGCACGCGGCACCGCCTGGACGACCGAGGCCGCGCGGACCACGCTGCGTTATGCCGATCGGGGTTTCTCGGTGGTGACGCCCCGGCCCCGGCTCGTGGGCGCCCATCAGTCGCGCAATCTCGGCCTCGCCCTCGCGATGCTGCGTCATCAGGGCGCGGTGAGCGTGCCCGAGGCGGCGATGCGCGCCGCGGCGGACTGGGCGCAATGGCCCGCGCGCATGCAAAGGCTGGCGTCGGGGCCGCTGGTCGATCGCCTGCCGCCGGGCAGCACCGCCTGGCTGGACGGCGCGCACAACCCGAGCGCCGCCGCGCCCGTGGCGCGCACGCTGCGCAGCGTGGCGCGCGGCCAGCCCGTGGCGCTGGTGATCGGCATGCTCGCCAACAAGGACGCGAGCGCGGTGCTGCGCCTGCTCGCTCCCGCCGCCTCGCGCGTGATCGCGGTGCCCGTGCCCGGCCATGCGCATCACCCACCCGAATCGCTCGCCGCCCTGGCGCGGTCGTTCGGCACCGACGCGGCCACGGCGCCCGATACCGAGGACGCGATGGCCGACATCGCGAAGGCGGCCGCGCCCGTCACCGTGCTGATCGCAGGCTCGCTCTACCTCGCCGGCGTGGTGCTCGCCGCAAATGACGAGCCGCCGACCTAGTTGCTATTGACTTGCAATAACGGTCAAGCGACCATGGGGCACCGAAGCGGAGTTCCCCATGTCCGATACGCATACCGCCACCGCCATCCTCCCCCACCTCCAGCCCGGCTGCCCCGATGCGCGGCTCGCCCTGTTCGCGATCCGAAGAATGGGCGCACACGGGCTTTGCGACGCGCGCGCCTCGCACGCGCTGTTCACCGCGTTCGGCGAGGGTTTTCGCCGGCCGCTGCTGCTGCTCCGCGCGCTGATGGCGGATGTCTCGGGCAGTGCGGCGGGGCGAATCGCGATCGCGCCGTGCTGCTGCGCGCGGATGACCGCGTCCGAACAGGCGCTGCTGACCGTCCTCGCGCGGGTCGAAACCGCCCCCGAAGCGGCGCGGCTGCTGATGGCGGATCTGCTCGGCATCCGCCAGGTCGACGGCGTGCTGGCGAGCGCGGCGGCGGTGGCGGCGGCCTTCGCCGACGAGGGACGGCCGATCATCGCCTAAGGCGGCAAGAAAGAGGGTTCCGTCACCGAAGACGGGATAGCGTCCGATCTAGGCCGCCTCGCCCGTATGCCCCGGCTCGCCGCGTGCGCCCATACGGGTCGAGCGCCACCATTCCAGCCCGACGAACAGCACCGCCACCAACCCCGCCGCCGCCACCCAGCGGAACACCGGCGCATAGCCATAGGCATCGAACATCTCGCCTGCCACGCCGCGCCCGAGCGACCCGATCAGGAAGGTGAGCGACGACAGCAACGCATATTGCACGGCGGCGAACCGCTTGCTCACGATCCCCGAGACATAGGCGACGAACGCCGCGCCCGAGATGCCCGTCGCGATGTTCTCCCCCGAGATCGCGAGCAACAGCCGAACCATCCGTTCGTCGCTACCCATGGCGCTCGACAGCACGTCGAGCCGTAGCAGGTGCGCCACGATGTCGAGATGCGTGCCGCCTTCGGCCAGATCGGCATAGACGAAATTGCCGAAGATCGGCAGCACCGCGCCCAGCATCACTGTTGGAAAACGGCCGATCCGCGCGAACAGATAGCCGCCGGTGGCGATGCCCAGGATCGTCATCACGATACCGAAGACCTTCGACGCGAACGCCACCTCGTCCTTCGTGTAGTGAAGATAATCGAGATAGAAGGGAAAGGCGAAGGACGACCAGAGATTGTAGCAGAGCGAATAGGTGAGGATCAGCCCGATCACGCCGAGCACGCCCCAGCCGAGACGCGCCACCAGATCGGCGAGCGGCGCGATCAGCGCCCCGTAGAGATGGTTGGCGAAGGTCCGCACGCCCGATCGCACCGGATCCGCCGCCTGCTGCACATAGCGCCCCCGCGCGCGCAACCGGTTGATCGTCGCCGCCACCGCGAGCGGCACGAGGATCGTCGCGATCACGATCCACGGGCCGGTATAGCGCATGAAATCCGCCGCCGAAGGCCGCACAGCGCCCGGCGGCAACTCCTCGAGCATCGCCACCATGAAGCGCGCGATCGCCGCGATCGCCCATACCCAACTCGCGCCCACGACCAGCAGCGCGACGGCGCGTGCCCGCGGGCTCAGCTCGCCCGGTTGCGCGAGCAGCGCGTGCAGCGCCCCGCTCGGCGGCCGGGCGGTGTCGGGCGCGAGTGACGCTGCCACGATCATCAGGCCGACGAAACCCGCCATCAGCAGATACACCGCCTCCCACGAGATCCGCGCGGCGAGGAACAGCGCGAACGCGCCCCCGACGATGCTCGCGATCCGGTAACCGAACTGATAGATGGCCGACAGCAATTCCACCGGCGTCGCTTCGTCCGCCACGTCGATCCGCCACGCGTCGACCGCGATGTCCTGCGTCGCCGAAGCGATCGCGGCCACCACGGCGAAGATCGCGAACTGGCCGAGATGCGTCGCCGGATCGGTCAGCGCGAGCGCGACGAACGCCGCCGCCATTACCGCCTGGCACAGGATGATCCAGCTCTTGCGCCGCCCGAACCGGCCGAGCACCGGCAGCTCCAGCCGGTCGACCAGCGGCGACCAGAGGAACTTGAACGCATAGGCCAGCCCGATCCACGACAGCACGCCGATCGTGGCGAGGTTCACCTTCGCCTCGCCGAGCCAGGCGTTCAGCGTGCCGATCAGCAGCGCGAACGGCAGCCCCGAGGAGAAGCCGAACGCCAGCATCGTCGCCGATTTGCGCGTGCGCAGCGCCACCGCCAGCAGCCGCCAGCCGCGCGGGCGCACCGTCACCCGATCCCCGTCCGTCACTCCGGTCTCCCGCGTCATGCCGTCATTCCCGCGCACGATGCTGCCGCGTCAGCCCGCGATAGGCAACGAGCGCGATCAGCGCGGTGGCCAGCCCCGAACCCATCGCCGCGATGGCGGCGCCGGCATCGACCAGCGCGATCAGCGCCGGGCTGCCCTGCCCGCCCTCGCGCAGGATCCGGTCCGCCTCGAGGAACGGCGTGCCGATCAGCCAGCCGCTGAGATAGGCGAAAGCGGAAAGACCTGTCAGCGCCAGCCCCGATCCGCGCGTCAGCGCCAGGCTGCGCCGGATCGCGGCCCAGGCACCGATCGGCGCCTCGGCCAGCAGGATGGGCCCCACCGGCAGCAGCCGCCCGAGCACATAGAGGCCCGGCAGCACCCAGAGCAACAGCCCCGCCCCTGCCGGCAGCGATCCCACGACGGTCGCGAGCGCGAAACGGGGAAAGATCCGCGCCGCGCGGCGCAGCGCCTGGCCGGCATCAGGCCGCGGCGTCTCCAGATAGAGCGCGAGGATCGTCGCGGTGCCGAGATAGCCGATCAGATAGGCCGCGACATACCAGCCGCCATAGGTGCCCGCCCAATCCGAAACCGACTGGATCCAGGCGAGCGTCTGCGCATCGCCCGCGCCGGACTCCGCGGTGGCGGCGGGGGGACCCGGCACCAGCAGCGCGAGCGCGAAGGCGGGCAGGAACAGGAAAGGCCCCGTGATCCGCAGCAACAGGTCCGCGTCGCGGCGGAACAGCGCCCAGGCATCGCGCAGGACGCGCATCGTTTCGATTTTCATTCGGTGAAGGCGGCGTCCCTGGCGGCGACATAGAGTTGTGAGGCGAAGACCGTGGCCACCACCGACAGGGCCGTGGTCACCGCCGCCCCCGCGACCCCGCCCAGAAACGCCGCGGTGACGCCGGCGCCGAGGATCAGGCGGAAGACGATGCCGACCACCGCCTGCGAGGCGATCATCCCGACGAGCAGCACGATGGCATAGAGGATCAGCAGCCCGATCAGCTTCCACGTCAGCCCGTGCGTCAGGCGGAAGGCGCGCGGGATCGAACGCAGCCCGAGCCGTTCGTTGACGATCACCGGGTTCAGCAGGAACAGCCGCGCCCCCAGTACGAGAAAGACGATCGCGAGCGCGAGGATATAGAGCGTGACGAAGAGCGCGGCACCGGGCGCGATCCGGGGCATCACGCCCGCCTGCATCAGCACCAGCGACGACGGCCCGAGCGCCGCGCCAAGCGCGACCATGCACGGCACGAGAAGCACTGCGAGCGCGATGCCGAGCAGCAGGACGATGCCGATCGCGGCGGGCAGGCGCCGCGCCGCGATCCGGGTCGCATCGTCGCGCGTGACGGCGGGATCGGACGACAGCGCCACGATCGCGAGTTGCCCCCAGATCGTCGCCAACGCCGCCACGATCGCGATCAGCGCGACGATCCCGGAATGGCTCGGCGTGACCGCGCCATAGGCGGTATAGGCGGTGAACGCGGTACGGACGACCGTGGGCAGGAAGATGGCGAGCGCGGCAATGCCCGCCAGCGTGCCGCCGCGTCCGCCGAGCACTTCGGTGGTACGGTCCCAGACCCGTCCGATGCTCACCATGCGATTGCCCCCGTTTTCGCCGCGACCTCGCTTGGCATGCTAGTCGAAGCGGCGTGCCAAAGCGAGCCCTGCGCTTGCCCCCACGCTTGCCCCGACGCCTGCCCCGACGCTTGCAAGCGCGCCGCTTCGTGCGCAGATGCGTGGTCGTGACCGATCCCATCGCCGATCCCGAATGGCGCATCAGCCCAGGGCTGATCCCGTATGCCGAATCGCTGGCGGCGATGGAGGCGCGCGCCGCCGCGGTCGCGGTGGGCGAGCAGCGCGAGCTTGTCTGGCTGCTCGAACACCCGCCCGTCTATACCGGCGGCACCAGCGCGGACGCCGCCGAGCTGATCGATCCGCGCTTTCCCGTCGTCGAGACCGGGCGCGGCGGGCGCTACACCTATCATGGGCCCGGCCAGCGCGTCGGCTATCTCGTGCTCGATCTCGGGCGGCGGGGGCGTGACGTGCGCGGGTTCGTCCATGCGCTCGAGGATTGGGTGATCGCCGCGCTCGGCGATCTGGGCGTGACCGCGTTCAGCGTGCCCGGCCGCGTCGGCATCTGGACGCGAGACGGCGGCGCGGAGGCCAAGATAGGCGCGATCGGCGTGCGGGTGAAGCGCTGGGTGACGCTCCACGGCTTTGCGGTGAACGTTGCGCCCGATTTGTCGCATTTCGGCGGGATCGTGCCGTGCGGCCTCGCCGAATTCCCGGTCACCAGCCTTGCAGCACTGGGCCGGAACGCGGATCTGGCAGCATTCGACGCGGCGCTGGCGGCCAATCAATCGCACTTCCTCCAAACTCTTTCTTCGTCGCGACAAAACGAGGCTTGAGGGCGGAAGCGCTTCGGTTTAATGTCCACTGTGATTTGGGTATTAAAGGGGCGACCCGCGCCGTCCAAATCCTCTATCCAAGGGAGCTATCCAATGCGTGCACTCATTTCCAAGGTCCTGACCGGTTCGATGATCGCCGGTGCGGCACTCGCGGTTTCGGCTTGCGGCCCGAAGACCGATACGACCACCGAGAACACGATGGTCACCGACATGAACTCGACCGAGGGCATGGACACGATGTCGGACAACATGACGGCGGTCGACGGTGCGTCGAACGGCGGCATGATGGCGAACGACACGATGGGCAATGGCGGCATGATGGCGAACAGCACCATGACGACCACCAACACCACGACCACGAACGCGATGTAATCAACCCGCCAGGGTTGATCGCGTCTTCGGACGGAAAAGGGCCGACCGGGCGACCGGGCGGCCCTTTTTTCGTGCGCCGCATTCCCGCCGGATCGTTGCGCAGCCGTAGCGCCGTTCCGAGCCCCCGCTGCGACGGATCGTGGTTAAAAAGCATTTGGGCCGTCGCGCGAAATGCCTTAGATTCCACCCCTGTTCCCGGGGAGGGTAAGATGCGTAACGTGCGTTCGGCGGCCATATCGGCTGCATTGGTGATGGCGACGACGGCGAATTCCGCCTCCGCCCAGTTCTTTCTTCAACCGCACGACATGAGCGGCCAGCCGGTGCGCGGCGACGAGGCCGATATCGGGCTCAACATGCCGGGCGCGACGCCCGCCGAACAGCGCGCGGCGATGATCTGGACGATGCGTTCGGCGCTGAACGTCGCCGCGCTGCAATGCCAGTTCGAGCCCACCCTGCTCGTCGTGTCGAACTACAACGCGCTGCTCACCGATCACAAGGACGAACTGAAGACCGCCATGGACGGCGTGAGCAAATATTACACGCGCATGGCCAAGACCAAGAAGGCCGGTCAGGACGCGTTCGACCAGTTCAACACGCGCAGCTATTCGGCTTATGCCACCGTCAACGCGCAGTATAATTTCTGCCAGACCGCCAATTCGATCGGCCGCGAGGCGATCTTCACGCCGCGCGGCCAGCTCGGCGCGCTGGTCGAGGGGCGGATGCGCGAGCTGCGCAACAGCCTGACGCCCTGGGGCGAGCAGCGCTTTCCGCGCTATATCGGCCGCGACACCGCGCAGGTGAAGCTGCCTCGGCTCGATGCGATCTGCTGGGACAAGAAGGCCAATTGGGTCGAGAAGAAGTGCGGCCCGATCAACTGGCCACCCGCCATGGCACCGGCCGCGGTCGCCGTGGCGGCGCCGGCAAATGCGGTGGCGTCGCAATAAGCCCCCCGCCCCCATCCCCGCACCGGCGGGGATGGGGGCGGAGTTCGATGAGCTTACTTCGATCCGTTCGCCCCGAGCAGGTCGAAGGGCCTGTTCAGAATGCGAAGGCGCGCCTGCGGAGAGCGTGCCTCTACAGGCTCAGCACGAACGGATCTCGTGATCCGGTCAAGCCGATGCCCTCCGCTTCAGGCTCAGCGCAGCCCGAGCATCTTGTGCGTCTGGAGCGACAGCCGCCATTGCGGCCGGTCCATCACCAGCGCGATCGCCGCCGCCACATTTGCCGCGCCGTTCGCATCGTCCATCGGCTGGATCAGCCGGTGGGTGAAATCCCAGCGCTCCGCCGCATCGAGATCGCTGCCCGCCTGCGGCCATACGAGCTTCAGCTCGTCGCCCCGGCGCTGCACGACCACGCTGCCCGCCTTGGGGCTGACGCAGACCCAGTCGATCCCCGGATGCGCCGGCAACGTGCCGTTGGTCTCGATCGCGATCCGGAACCCGGCGGCGTGGAGCGCATCGACCAGCGCATCGTCGATCTGGAGCATCGGCTCGCCCCCGGTGAGCACCACGAATCGGTTCGTGCCGCCATCGCCCCAGTGTCGCACCACATCGGCGACGAGCCCGGCGGCATCGACGAACTTGCCGCCGCCCAGGCCATCGGTGCCGACGAAATCGGTGTCGCAGAAGCGGCAGATCGCGGTCGCGCGGTCCTGTTCGCGGCCCGACCACAGGTTGCAACCGGCAAAGCGCACGAACACCGCGCGGGCGCCGGCGTTCACGCCCTCGCCCTGGAGCGTCAGGAACATCTCCTTGACGGCATAGCTCACGGGGCCCTCAATCCGGCCGAACGGCGTAGACCGTGGGATCGGCCACGCCCGCTTCCTCGAAGCCGCGTGCGCGCAGCCGGCAGCTGTCGCACAGCCCGCAATGCTCGCCCGCCGGAGTCGGATCGTAGCACGACCAGCTCAGCCCCATGTCGAGCCCGAGCCGCTGCCCCTCGCGTACGATATCGGCTTTGCTCATCATCTGCAGCGGCGCCCGGATGCGGAAGGGATCGCCCTCGACGCCCGCCTTGGTGGCCAGTTCGGCCAGCGCCTCGAAGCCGGCGATGAACTCGGGCCGGCAATCGGGATAGCCCGAATAATCCAGCGCATTGACGCCGATGAACAGGTCGTGCGCCCCAGCCGCCTCCGCCCAGCCGAGCGCGAGGCTGAGAAAGATCGTGTTGCGCGCGGGCACATAGGTGACGGGGATGCCCGGCTGCACGCCCTCCTTGGGCACCGCGATGTCGGCGGTGAGCGCGGAGCCGCCGAATGCCGACAGATCGAGCGGCAGGACGATGTGCCGCTCGGCACCGATCGCCTCGGCGACGCGCGCCGCGGCGGCGAGTTCGATCCGGTGGCGCTGGTTGTAATCGACCGAGAGTGCGAGCAGACGGTAACCGTCCGCCACCGCGGAGGCGGCGGACACCATCGAGTCGAGCCCGCCCGAGACGAGCGCGACCGCAAGGGGCTTGGGAGATGTCATGATCCCCACGCCGCTAGGCCCGCTCCGCCGCCATCGCAAACAAAAAAAGGGCCGCACGGTGGCGGCCCAGGCAGGCCTTGCGGCCGATTGGGAGAAAAGCGTGCCGAAAGCACCACCCCTCTGTTGCAGAGGAAGGTAAAGGACGCGTTACGAAACGCCCACTTCCTCCGCCGGCACCGGAAAGACGCTGGCGCAAAAGGCGCAGTCGACGCGGATCATGCCGTCCGCATCCGCCATCTCGCGCCGTTCCTCGACGCCGAACTTGGCCAGCACGCCCGCGATATGCTCGGCGGTGCAGCGGCACCCGCGCGCCAGCCCGGTCGTGGCGAGCACGCGGACATCCTCCTCGTTGAACAGCCGCCATACGAGCGTTTCGAGCGCGATCGCGGGCGCTGCGAGCTCGTCCGCGCCCATGGTGAGCCCCAGCGCGGCGACATGCTCCCATTCGGGGTGGTCGAGCTTGGTGTGCAGCCGCTCGCGGCCATCCTCGCCTTCGGGCAGATGCTGGAGGAACAGGCCGCCCGCGATCGTGGTGCCGTCGGCGCGCTTGTCGATACCGACGCGGACGAGGCTGGGGATCTGTTCGGACTGGATAAAATAGCTTTGTGCCGCCGCCGACAGCGTCTCGCCGTCCAGCGGTACGATGCCCTGATAGCGCTCGCCGCTGGTTTCCATGTCAAACGTGATCGCGAGATAGCCCTGGCCGAACAGCGCGAAGAGCGTGGGGTTCTCGGGCGCCTCGGCCAGCTTGTCCGCGTCATATTGGATATAGCCGCGCAGCTCGCCGCCGCGATAGTCGCAGACGAGCAACTGGACGACGCCGCTGTCGCTGCGCGTCTGCATCGTCAACTGGCCGCCGGCGTCCTTCAACGTCGATCCGATCAGCGCGCACAAGGTCAGCGCCTCGGCTAGCAGCGCCTCGATCGCGGGCGGATAGGCGTGCGC
This sequence comes from Sphingomonas sp. GC_Shp_6, assembly GCF_026540835.1. NCBI lineage: Bacteria > Pseudomonadati > Pseudomonadota > Alphaproteobacteria > Sphingomonadales > Sphingomonadaceae > Sphingomonas > Sphingomonas sp. GC_Shp_6. The sequence goes on from NZ_JALNUO010000002.1 coordinate 95,415, forward strand.
CCACAGGATCGTGTCGAGCGTCGGCCCCAGCCGAACGATCCGCCCCCGCGCATGGCGCAGCGGGATCGCGAAGCCGAGCGCGCGATCGGTGTCATCGGTAATCGGTCCGTCCATCCGTCATCCCCGCGAAAGCGGGGATCCCGCTTCTTCCTTCACCGCCGCGTCGAGCAGCGGAATACCCGCGTTCGCGGGCATGACGGAGATAGGGAGATACGCTCCCCGATCAACCGATCTGCCCGAAGCACCAGCGCAGCACGCTCTTCTGCGCGTGGAGCCGGTTCTCCGCTTCCGCCCAGATCAGCGATTGCGGGCCGTCGATCACGTCCGCCGTCACCTCTTCGCCACGATGCGCGGGCAGGCAATGGAGGAACGCCGCATCGGGCTTGGCCGCCGCCATCAGCGCGGGCGTCACCTGATAGGGCATCATCGCCGCCAGCTTCGTGTCGGCATGCGCCTGGCCCATCGAGATCCAGGTGTCGGTGACGACGATGTCGGCGCCCTCCACCGCCTCGCGCGGATCCGCGACGATCCGGGCACGCCCCCGGCCGGCGATCACCGCCTCCTCCTCGGGCTGGAAGCCCTGCGGGCAGGCGGCGACCACGTCGAAATGCATCAGCCCCGCGGCCTCGACGATCGAAGCGAGCACGTTGTTGCCGTCGCCCAGCCACGCGATCTTCAGGCCGGGCAGCGCCTTGCCGCGCTCCACGATCGTCAACAGGTCCGCCATGATCTGGCAGGGATGCGAGGCATCGGTCAGCCCGTTGATGACGGGGATACCGGCGTGATGCGCCATCTCGTCCAGCTTGGCGTGATCGTCGGTGCGGATCATGATCGCGTCGCAATAGCCCGACAGCACGCGTGCGGTATCCGCGACGCTTTCGCCGCGTCCCAGCTGCATGGTGCCGGCATCCATGACGATGCTCGATCCGCCGAGCTGACGGATCGCCATGTCGAACGACACGCGGGTGCGGGTCGAACTCTTTTCGAACACCATCGCGAGCGTATGGCCGGCGAGTGGCGCGTCGGCATCGGCGCGCCCCTTGGGCCAGCCGGCGCGCGCGGCCTTGCGATCGATCGCATCGGCCAGCATCGCCGCGATGCCGTCCGGCCCCGCATCGGACAGGTTCAGGAAATGGCGCATCTCAATTCTCCCCCCATGACGACCGGGGATCACGCCGCCCTGCCCGGCGGCGCCCGCTCGCGATGGTCCGCTTCGTCGCTCCCCGCATCGGAGCCTGTCGTTCTCAGTCGTCCGCCGCCGGCACATAGACGCGCGCGGCGGTGGCCAGCTTGTCGAGGCATTCGACGACATGGCTCTCGTCGATCACCAGCGGGGGCAGGATGCGCACGACGTTCCCGCCCGCCGCGACCAGCAGTAACTGATGGTTGTCGCGCGCATGCGCCACGAAATCGCGCGGCTCGACGCCCGCCTTCAGCTTCAGCCCCAGCATCAGCCCGCGCCCGCGCACGCCCTCGAACACATGGTCGTGATTGGGGATCAGTTGCTCCAACCCGCCGCGCAGCCGCTCGCCCATTGCCTCGACCTGCGCGAGGAAGCCGTCTTCGAGCATCACGTCGAGCACCGCCTGCCCCGCCGCCATCGCCAGCGGATTGCCGCCATACGTAGAGCCGTGGGTGCCGATCACCATGCCCTTGGCTGCGCGTTCGGTGGCGAGGCAGGCGCCCAGCGGAAAGCCGCCACCGATGCCCTTGGCGATGGGCATGATGTCGGGTTCGATGCCGTAATGCTCATAGGCCCACATCTTGCCCGTCCGGCCATAGCCGCACTGCACCTCGTCGAGGATCAGCAACAGGCCATGCTCGTCGCACACCCGACGCAGGCCCTGGATGAATTCGGGCGTGGCAACCGAGACGCCGCCCTCGCCCTGGATCGTCTCGACCATGAAGCCGGCGGTCTCGTCGTCGATCAGCGCCAAGGCGGCCGCCAGATCGTTGAACGGCGCATAGGCGAAGCCGGGCAGCAGCGGCTCGAAGCCGTCGCGCATCTTGGACTGGTTGGTCGCCGAGATCGCGCCCATCGTCCGCCCGTGAAACGCGTTCTCGAACGTGATGATCGTGTGGCGCTGCGGATTGCCTTCCGCGAAATGGAAGCGGCGCGCGGTCTTGATCGCGCATTCCACCGCCTCGGTGCCCGAATTGGTGAAGAACACCGTGTCGGCGAAGCTGTTGGCGACGATCCGCTCAGCCAGCGCCTCGCCCTGCGGGCTGCCGTACAGGTTGGAGACGTGCATCAGCGTGGCGGCCTGTTCGGCGATCGCCTTCACCAGATGCGGATGGCCATGGCCCAGCGCGTTGACCGCGATGCCCGCCGCCATGTCGAGATAGCGCGTGCCGTCCTCGCCGATCAGGTGACAGCCCTCGCCGCGCACCGGACGCACGCCGCACCGCGGATAGACGGGCATGAGCGGGGTGATGGCCACGGGCGCTTCCTTCCTCGAAACGAAAAGGGCGGCCCGTGGAGGACCGCCCCAAAGCCGTTCAATACGGGCGATCGCACCCGCGAATCAACACCTCACGCGTCGATCGCCTCCTCGTCCATCCGCGCGGCGTTTTCCTGGATGAAGGCGAAGCGGTGCGCGGGATTCGTGCCCATCAGCCGATCGACCAGATCCTTCACGCCCGCGCGCTCCTCATATTCCTGCGGCAGCGTGATGCGGATCATCGAGCGCGTCTTGGGATCCATCGTGGTTTCGCGGAGCTGGATCGGGTTCATCTCGCCCAGCCCCTTGAAGCGCGACACCTCGACCTTCTTGCCCTTGAACGCGGTGCGCTCCAGCTCGGCACGGTGCGCGTCGTCGCGCGCATAGAGCGATTTCGCGCCCACTGTCAGGCGATAGAGCGGCGGCTGCGCAAGATAGAGATGCCCACGACGGACGAGATCGGGCATCTCCTGGAAGAAGAACGTCATCAAAAGCGTGGCGATGTGCGCGCCGTCGACATCGGCGTCGGTCATAATGACGATCCGTTCGTAGCGCAGCGTATCGGGCGTACAGTCCTTGCGCGTGCCGCAGCCGAGCGCGAGCGTCAGGTCGGCGATCTCCTGATTGGCGAAGATCTTGGCGCTGGTGGCAGACGCCACGTTCAGGATCTTGCCGCGGATCGGCAGGATCGCCTGCGTCTTGCGGTCGCGCGCCTGTTTCGCCGAGCCGCCGGCCGAATCGCCCTCCACGATGAAGAGTTCGGTGCCCTTGGGGTCGTCCGCCGAACAATCGGTCAGCTTGCCGGGTAATCTCAGCTTTCTCGCAGACGTCGCGGTCTTGCGCTTGACCTCGCGCTCCTGCTTGCGCCGCAGGCGCTCGTCCATCCGTTCGAGGACGTAGCCCAGCAGCGCCTTGCCGCGCTCCATATTATGGCCGAGCCAATGGTCGAAATGGTCGCGCACCGCCTTTTCGACCAGTCCCGCCGCCTCGGGCGAGGTCAGCCGGTCCTTGGTCTGGCTCTGGAATTGCGGCTCGCGGATGAAGACCGAAAGCATCAGTTCGCTGCCGACCATCACGTCGTCGGCGGTGATGTCCTTGCCCTTCTTCTGGTGCACCAGCTCGGCAAAGGCGCGAAGCCCGCGCACCAGCGCCTGACGCAGCCCCTGTTCGTGCGTGCCCCCATCGGGCGTGGGGATGGTGTTGCAGTACCAGCTGTAGGATCCGTCGCTCCACAGCGGCCAGGCGACCGCCCATTCGACGCGCCCCTGCTCGGCACCGTCGGTCCTGGGAAAGTCCTGCGACCCGGCGAAGAAATCCGCGGTCGCGCATTCGCGGCCGGCGATCTGCTCGCGCAGGTGATCGGCCAGGCCGCCGGGAAACTGGAACACCGCCTCGGCCGGCGTATCGTCGGTGAGCAGGTCGGGCGCGCAATGCCAGCGGATCTCGACGCCCGCGAACAGATACGCCTTGGATCGCGCGAGCCGGTAGAGCCGCTGCGGCTTGAAGCTCAGCTCGGGCCCGAAGATCTCGGCATCGGGCGTAAACGCGACCGAGGTGCCGCGGCGGTTGGGCGTCGGGCCTACCGTCTCCAGCGGCCCGAGCGTCAGCCCGCGCGCGAATCGCTGGCGATAGAGCTGCCGGTCGCGCGCCACCTCCACCACCGTGTCGGACGACAGCGCGTTGACCACCGACACGCCCACGCCGTGCAGGCCGCCGCTGGTGGCATAGGCCTTGCCCGCGAACTTGCCGCCCGAATGGAGCGTCGACAGAATCACCTCGAGCGCCGACTTGCCGGGAAATTTGGGGTGCGGATCGACCGGGATGCCGCGGCCATTGTCGACCACGGTCAGCCGGTTGCCGGGCTCCAGCGTGATCTCGATCCGCGTCGCATGGCCGGCGACCGCCTCGTCCATCGCATTGTCGAGCACCTCGGCCGCCAGATGGTGCAGCGCGCGCTCGTCGGTGCCGCCGACATACATGCCGGGGCGGCGGCGGACCGGCTCCAGCCCCTCCAGCACCTCGATCGACGATGCGTCATAGGCGGGTGTGGATTTGGAACCAGCAAACAGATCTTCGGCCATGAAGGGATTCATGGGCTACGTGTGGCGTGAGGGCAAGCGCGACGGTTTTTTGGTGAGCCAGGCGGGAACGACATTGTTCCCCGGCGAAGGCCGGGGCCCGGGTGGGAAGGCCATCGTGACGAAGGGCTGCGCTTCGCAACACATGTCCCCAACTGGCCCCGGCCTTCGCCGGGGAACAGGAGTGCCACGGGCTCTCCACCACGCACCATGGGCAAAGCCCATGATGTCGGACGCGGCTTTCGGCCGCGCCGGCCAGGCGGACCGCCGCTATGCGTCGGTAAAGCCTTGGGCTTTACCGTACGCGCGGTCCGCCGAACGGGAGCGGCGGCGGCGGGCGGCGGTCGCGGCGGGGGAGCTGCGCCTGATAGGCATGGCCGCAATGATCCACGCAGTACGGGAAGCCCGGATTCACCTTGTCGCCGCAAAAGTGAAAGTCGGGCTCGCCGGGATGGCCGAGCGGCCATTTGCAGATGCGGTCGTTCAGATCGAGCAGGCTCGTCTTGCCCGCCATGTCGGCCGAGGGCTTGGCCGGCACGAGACGGCGCGGCGGCGCGGGCGTGCTGGGGGGCTGTTGCTCGCCGGGCGCCTGGCGCAGGAAGCCGCCGGGGCCGACCGAGCGCAGGATCGGTTGCGGGGGCCGCACGGGTGCGGGCTCCTCGGCGTCCATGTCCTCGTCGGCGGGGGGTGCCGCGACCGGGGCCGGCGCGGCGCGGACCGGTTCCGGCTCGGGTTCGGGCGGCGGGGGTGGCACCACGACCGGCGGCGGCGCGGGTTCGACCGCGACCGGCTTTGCCTCGGGCTCGTTCGACTTCACCGGCGACGGGCGCGACTGGAGGCCCAGCCGGTGCGCCTTGCCGATCACCGCGTTGCGGCTGACGCCGCCAAGTGCCTCGGCGATCTGACTCGCGGTCTGCCCGCCCTCCCACATCGTCTTGAGCGTATCGATCCGCTCGTCCGTCCACGACATCGTCGTCATTCCTCGTCTTTCGTCGCCTTGCGGGCGGCAGCGGCAGCGATTACCGCCCATCTTCATGAGCAGCCAACCCCAAATCGGCGAATTGCAGTCGGCGGTGCGTTCCGCCCCCGGCGTGCCCGTCATCCGCAACGTGAACTGGGGCGGCCTTCGTACGCTCTATATCAAGGAGGTGCGCCGGTTCTTCAAGGTCCACCTCCAGACGGTGTGGGCGCCCGCCATCACCACGCTCCTCTATCTGGTGATCTTCACGGTCGCCACCGGGGGCAAGCGGCCGGTCTTCGTCGGCGGCTATCAGGTGCCGTTCGCCGATTTCATCGCGCCCGGCCTGATCGTGATGGGCATGCTGCAGAACAGCTTCGCCAATTCCAGCTTCTCGCTGCTCGTCGGCAAGATCCAGGGCACGATCGTCGATTATCTGATGCCGCCGCTCTCGTCCGCCGAACTGCTGTTCGCGCTCGTGGCGGGCGCGGTGACGCGGGCGTTCTGCGTCGGCGCCGCGGTGTGGCTGGCGATGGCGATTTGGCCGGGCGTGCACGTCACGCCGCATGCGCCGTTCGCGATCCTGTGGTTCGGGCTGCTCGGGTCGGTGTTCCTGGCGCTCGTCGGCATCCTCACCTCGATCTGGGCCGACAAGTTCGACCATGCCGCCGCGGTGCAGAATTTCGTGATCGCGCCGCTCACCCTGCTGTCGGGCACCTTCTATTCGGTCGACCGGCTGGCCCCCGCCTTCCGCGTAGCGAGCCACCTCAACCCGTTCTTCTACATCATCTCGGGCTTTCGCTACGGCTTTCTCGGCATCGCCGATTCGCCCGTGATGCTGGGCGGCGTCGCGATCCTGGTGGCCGATCTGGTGCTGGGCGGCGTGGTCTATGCCGCCCTTCGCGGCGGGTGGAAGCTGAAGAACTAGCGGGATCGCTATCGCGCTGATGGATGTGGTCACGCGGAGGACGCGGAGCAGGTGCGCCTGGCGCACCATCGAGACCTTACCTCACCCCGTTCGCCCCGAGCCTGTCGAAGGGCCTGTGCCATACGCAAACGCACGGATGCGCAAAGCGTGCTTAGACAAGCTCGGCACGAACGGAGTGGGTGATGGAATCAAGTGGTCGTCATCCCGCTCCGATCACCGGCGGTTAGAGCCAGCACTCCCGAACGCGCGCCACTTCCGTGCCTCCGCGTGAACCACGCCCCACGCGGCCTCGCCCCGGAGGTTCAGCCCGTCAGCGCATCCACCAGTGCGCGCACCTTCTTCTGGCGCCACTGCGGCAGCGGCGCGACCAGCCAATAGCCGCTGCGCGACGGGCGCGGTTCGCCGATCGCGATCAGCCGTCCCGCAGCCAGATCGGGCGCGGCGAGCAATTCCGGCACCGTCGCCCGGCCCAGCCCCGCGGTCGCCGCGTCGATCGCCAACCCCGCATCGGCGACATGCACCAGCGCCGCCGCCTCGTCCGGCCCGCCGATCCAGGCAATGGCCGCATCCGCGCCGCCCGGCCGCGCGACCGTCACCAGGCCTTCGGAGGCGATCGCCTCGCCCTCATGCCCGCCCGGTCCCTCGCCCCAGCGGATCGCCAGATCGAGATTGGCTTCGGTGAAATCGACGCCCTCGTCCGCGCTCAGCAACACGAAGCGCAGATCGGGATCCGCCGCCGCGATCGCCGCGAGCCGCGGCATCAGCCACTTCTCGGTCACGTCGCGCGGCGCCGCGATCGTCAGCGACTTGGACGATTGCCCCGCCTGCATCGCGCGCACCGCTTCCTCGAACTGGAGGAACCCACCGCGCAGCGCCGGCAGGCCGCCCTCCGCCTCGGGCGTCAGTTCCAGCCCACGCGTAGTGCGGCGGAACAGGACCACGCCCAGCGTATCCTCCAGCGCGCGAATCTGCTGCCCTACCGCCGCAGGAGTGACCGCGAGTTCGTCCGCCGCCCGCGTGAACGACAGGTGCCGCGCCGCCGCATCGAAGACTCGCATCCCGTTCAGCGGCAGGTGAGTCCGTTTCACGGGGTCACCGCAGGCGCGAGCAGGGCGAACCGCGGAATCTCGACATCGAACACGTCGCCGCGCTCGTCCACCATGCGATAGCTGCCCTGCATCGCGCCCGTCGGCGTGGCGAGCGGGCAGCCCGAGACATAGTCGAAGCTGGCGCCGGGCTCGACGAGCGGCTGTTCGCCGACTACGCCCTCGCCCTCCACGGTGTGGCGCGCGCCGCGGCCGTCGGTGATGACCCAGTGCCGCGTCAGCAACTGCACCGCGCCCGCACCGTCGTTTTCGAGGCGGACGTGATAGGCCCAGAACCAGCGGCCGCGATCGGGCTCGGACTGCTCGGGCAGATAGCTGACCGACACGCGCACCGTCACCCCGCGCGTCGTCTGCGCATGGGGAAAGAGCGCCTTCACAGCCCCGCGACCGTCAGCGCCTGGTCGAGATCGGCGATCGTGTCGCGCACATCCTCCAGCCCGACATTGAGGCGCAGCAGCCCCTCGGTCACGCCCATCTCCAGCCGCTTGTCCTCGGCGACGCCCGCATGCGTGGTCGAGGCCGGGTGAGTCATCAGCGAGCGCGAATCGCCGATATTGTTCGAGATATCGACGAGTTCGAGCGCGTCGAGCAGCGCATGCGCCTGGGCGCGCCCGCCGGGCACCTCGATCGCGAGGATCGGCCCATAGGCGCCCAGCATCTGCCGCGCCGCGATCGCATGCTGCGGATGGCTGGCGAGGCCGGGATAGAGCACGCGCGGCACGCGCTGTTCCAGGAAGCTCGCCACTGCCATCGCGTTCTCGGACTGGCGGCGGATGCGCAAGTCGAGCGTCTCCAGCCCCTTCAGCACCACCCAGGCGTTGAACGCGGATAGCGTCGGCCCGGTGTTGCGCGTGAAGGGCAGCAGCGTGTTGTCGATGAAATCCTTCGTCCCGCACACCGCGCCGGCCAGCACGCGGCCCTGCCCATCCATCATCTTGGTCGCGCTATAGGCCGTCACATCCGCGCCGAAATCCATCGGCCGCTGCAGCGCGGGCGTGGCGAAGGCGTTGTCGACCACGGTGACGATCCCGCGTTCGCGCGCGATCGCGCACACCGCGGCCAGATCGGCGATGTCCATCGTGGGGTTGGCGGGCGTCTCGAAGAAGAACACTTTGGTCTCGGGCCGGACGGCATCGATGAACGCCTGCGGATCGCGCGCGTCCACGATCGTGGTACCGATGCCGAATTTGGGCAGCAGCGTGTCGGTCAGCCAGCGGCACGAGCCGAAGGCGGCGCGGCCGCCGACGAGATGGTCCGCGGTCTGGAGCTGGCACAGCAGCGCCGCCGTCATCGCGGCCATGCCGCTCGCCATCGTACGGCACGCCTCGGCCCCCTCCAGCAGCGCGATCCGCTCCTCGAGCATCTCGACCGTGGGGTTCTGAAGGCGCGAATAGGTCATTCCCGCCTGCTCGCCCGCGAAACGCGCGGCGGCGTCGCCCGCGCAATCATAGGCATAGCCCGAGGTGAGGAACAACGCCTCCGACGTTTCGCCATATTCGCTGCGGGCGGTGCCGCCGCGGATCGCCTGCGTCGCAGGGTGCCACTGGCGGGTGATTTCGCGGTCCTGGCCGGTCTTGCGCTTCATGCCACGCGCTTTGCCCGCTCGCACGGACGGCTGCAAGGGAGCTTGCCGCCGGGCGCGGATGCAGGAACAAGGGCGCGGTGCCCCGCTTCTTCCGCCGCCCCCTGCCCGCCGCGCTGGCGATCGGCCTGATCGCGCAGGCGCTGTTCTGCTGGCGGCTGACCACGCCGCACCAGCTCGTGTTCGACGAGATCCATTATGTGCCCGCCGCGCGCACGCTGCTGACGCTCGGACATCCTGCCAACATCGAGCATCCGCTGCTCGGCAAGATCCTGATCGCGCTCGGCATTCGGCTGTTCGGCGATGGGCCGCTCGGCTGGCGGATCCTGTCGACCGTCGCCGCCAGCGCCGTCGTGACGGGCAGCTTCGCCATCCTCTGGCTGGTGTTCCATCGGCTGCGCACCGCGACGATCGGCGCCTTGTTGGTGATGCTCAACTTCACCGTGTTCGTGCAGGCGCGGATCGCGATGCTCGACGGATTTCTTGCCGCCTTCGTCGTGCTGGCGATCGCGGCGATGCTCTGGAGCGCGCGGGGCAAGGGCGCGGCAGTGTGGTGGCGCTGGGTGCTGGGCGCGATTCTGCTGGGCCTGGCGGTCGCGTGCAAATGGGCGGCGGTGCCCTATCTCGCCTTCGCCGCGGCGGCGTTCGTGGCGGTGCGCCGGCGCCACCCTGCGGCATGGCCGGGGCTGCCGACGCTCACCGCGCTCGCGCTGCTGGGGATTGCGAGCGGGGTGGCGTATCTCCTCACCTTCGCGCCCGCCTTCTTCTATGCCGACGAACCGCTGACGCTCGCGACGCTGATCCCGTTCCAGGCGACGATGTACGCACAGCAGGTGCAGGTGCTGCCGCATCATGTCTACCAATCCGCCTGGTATGGCTGGCCGCTGATGCTCCGGCCGATCTGGTATTTCTACGAAGTGGCCGATGGCGCGCAGCGCGGCATCCTGCTGCTGGGCAATCCAGCGGTGATGTGGGGCGGCCTCGTCGCGGTGGCCGCCTGCCTGTGGGCGGGCGCGCGCGGGAACGGCAAGGCCGGGGCGATCGGCCTGTTGTGGCTCGGCTCCTATCTGATCTGGGCGATCATCCCCAAGTCCCTGGGATTCTATTATTATTACTATCTGCCGAGCATCTGGCTGCCGCTCGCCATCGCCGCCGCGTTCGATCGCGAGCGTGCGAGCGGGGGCTATTGGGACGAGGCGTTCGTGCTGGCGGCGGCGGTGCTGTTCATCCACTTCCACCCCATCCTGTCCGCCGCGCCGCTCGCCGGCCCGCAGGCGTTCCACCGCTGGATGTGGTTCGGATCCTGGGTCTAATAACGGCCCCAGGTGAATTTGGACGACAGCACGTAATTCCACACCGCGCCGATCAGGATGCCGGCCAGCGCCGACGTCGCCGCGGTGCCGTCGCGCGCGTCGTAGAGGAACGCCGCGATCCCGATATTGGCGACCACGCCCACCGCGCACACCGCGCAGAAGGAGATCCACCCGTCGAACAGCGCCCGCGCGCCCTTCAGCCGGCGATCGCGATAGGTCAGCATGTTGTTCAGGAAGAAATTGAACGTCATCGCCGCCACCGCGCCCAGGATCTGCGCCGGCAGGAACGCGCTGCCCAGCAGCATCGCCGCGCCCAGCACGCCCATGTGCACGCCGATGCCGAGCACCCCGATCGCCGAGAACATCGCAAAGCGGACCGGCACGAAGCGGCCGAACTTGCGATCGTAAAGCGCGATGAGATATTCCATCGCGACGACGTGATCGAGCTTGCTCTCCCCCTCCGTGCGCACGCGGAAGGTGTAGGGCAGCTCGGCGAAGGCGAGCGGCTGCGGCGCCGCGGTCATGATGTCGAGCAGGATCTTGAAACCGATCGCTGCGATCTTGGGCACCAGGCGGCGCACGACGGGCGTGCGGATCATGAAGAAACCGCTCATCGGATCGGTGAGATCGGCTTTGAGCACCCGCCGCGAAAGCCTTGTCGCGAATGCCGATTTGGCGACGCGGTCGCGGTCCCACTCGCCCGTGCCGCCACCCGGGACGAAGCGCGAGCCGACCACCAGATCGAGCGCGGGCTCGCCCTGCAGCAGATCGAGCATCCGCGGCAGCAGCGTCTCGTCATGCTGGAGATCGCCATCGATCACCGCGACGATCGGCGCCGCGGTCGCGCACATCCCCTCGACACAGGCGGAGGACAGGCCGCGGCGGCCGATCCGCTGGATCACCCGCACCCGCGCATCGACCCGGCCGATCGTGCGCGCGGCGTCCGCGGTGCCGTCGGGGCTGTCGTCGTCGACGAAAATCGCTTCCCACCGCCGGCCGGCGAGCGCCTGATCGAGCCTCGCGACCAAGGTCGCCACATTGCCCGATTCGTTGAACGTCGGGATGACGACCGCGAGTTCGAGCAGTCCGCTCACAAGCCCTGGAGCACCGCGTCGGTCATCGCATCGGTGGAAAGCGCGCCACCCAGATCCGCCGTCCGCGCGCCGCCGCGGATCGCCATCGCCACCGCCGCCTCGATCCGGTCCGCCGCATCCGCCCGGTCGAGCGAGTGCCGCAACATCATCGCCGCCGACAGGATCGCGGCGCAGGGATTGGCCAGGCCCCGCCCGGCGATATCGGGCGCGCTGCCGTGGATCGGCTCGTACAGGCCCTTGCCCGATCCATCGAGCGCGGCCGAGGGCAGCATCCCGATCGAGCCGGCGCACATCGACGCCTGGTCCGACAGGATGTCGCCGAACAGATTGCCGGTGACGATGACGTCGAACTGGCCGGGATCGCGAACGAGCTGCATGGCGGCGTTATCGACGTACATATGTGACAGGGCGATGTCGGGATATTGCGCGGCCGTCTCGATCACCACGTCGCGCCACAATTGCGACGTCTCGAGCACGTTCGCCTTGTCGACCGACAGCAGCCGCCCCTTGCGCGTGCGCGCGGTCTCGAACCCGACGCGTGCGATCCGCGCCACCTCGGCCTCGTCATAGCGCATCAGGTCGTATCCCTCGCGCAGCCCGTCCGCCAGGGTGCGACGGCCCTTCTCGCCGAAATACACGTCGCCGGTCAGCTCGCGGACGATCACCATGTCGATCGTCCGCGCGATGGCGGGCTTGAGCGCCGAGGCGTCCTCCAGCCCCGCGAACAGCTTGGCGGGGCGCAGATTGGCGAACAGGCCGAGTTCCTTGCGCAGGCCCAGGATCGCCTGTTCGGGCCGCAGCGCGCGTTCGAGCCCGTCGAATGCCGGATCGCCCACCGCGCCGAACAGCACCGCATCGGCGCGGTGCGCGAGCGCGAGCGTCGCGGGCGGCAGCGGATGCCCCGCCGCGCGGTACGCCGCGCCGCCCACGGGCGCCGCCTCGAAGACCAACCCGAGGTCGAGCGTGTCGAGCACGCGGCGCGCCGCGGCGGTGACTTCGGGGCCGATGCCGTCGCCGGCCAGGATCGCGATCAGGGTCATGGATCATGCCTTGCCGGGTGCACCCGAATCACGCAACCGCCCTCTTCAGCCGATCGATCAGCCGGGCACGGCCCGCGGCCACGCGTGCCTGGCGCTCGATCAACAGGTCGCGTTCGAGGAAATGGCCGGTGATGCGCAGCGCCGCGAAGATCGCGGGCCAGTCCGCCGCGCCGCCAAGCCGCAGAAAATCGGGAAGCGGCAACAGCTTCGCCTCGTAGCCCATCGCGGCCCCTGCGCTGACCGCCGCGCCGCTCCGGGGGCTGACATAAGCGAGATCGCTGGTCGCGCCGGTCGCCACGCAGGAATCGAGATCCAGCCCGAAGCCCAGCTCGGCGAGCAGCAGCAATTCGTACCGCGCCAGCGCCGCCGCCCAGTCGCGTGCGGCGGGTGCCGCGGCCACCGCGTCCAGCAGGCCGCCCAGCGCGTCGTACACGCGCGGATAACGCTGCGCCTCGGGCAACACCGCCGCCGTCAGCGCGCAGGCCCAGGCGATCGCATCGGCGGCGAGCGGCTCGCCGTGAAGCGCCGCGCGGCTGACGAGCAGTTCGGGAACGAGGCCGGCAAGCTGCTCTCCGGTACGCGCGCGCCATTCGCCCCGGATCAGGTTGGCGGGCAGCAGCACCGGCCGCAACTGGCGCGACCGGCCGCCGCGCACATAGCCGGGCTGCAACCCGTCATCGCGGGTTAGCGCACGCACCACCGCCCCGTTCTCGCCGTGCAGGCGGACGGCCAGGACAATGGCTTCGGCGACGATGTGCATCGCGCGCTTCTAGGTGGGATCGGGGGTCGGGCATAGGTGGCGCCGGTGGGTAGCGGCACGAAGGTGAAGGTTCGCGCGGAGGCGCGGAGATGGTTCGAGCGCGGCAGCGCTCACCCCCCCTTAACGCCGCACCCGCCGTGCCAGCGCGGCCAGGCGCGGCGACGCCGCCCGGCGCTTCGCCCAGCCGACCGCGCGATCGAACCCGGACAGCGCCGCGAGCAGGCCGCGGTTGGCAAGCGTCGGGCGCAGCAGCAGCAGGTCGACGCAATCGGTGCTCCCGCTGGCGAGCTGGCGCTTGTGCTGCCCCTCGCCTTCGGTGAAGTCGAAATGCGTGAAGCGATCGGCGAAGAGATCCCGCAGCGCCGCCATCTGCAGCACCGCACCGGGCGAACGATCGGAAAAGGCGGGATCATGGCCGACATGATCGTAGCGAAGCACGTCGCCATCGGCGGTGCAGCACAGATAGGCGGCGGGCACGCCCTCCACCACCATCAGCCATGCCCGCACCCGGTCTTCGGCCGCCAGCGACAGCAGGGGCGCCGGATCCTGCGGCAGCCCCGATCCGAGCAACCGCTCCTGATAGGTCGTCGCCGATACCGCGCGGGCGAGCGGATGAAAGGCGGCGACCTCGCGCGGTGTGCGATAGGCGCGCACCTCGCCGCCGAGCTTGCGCGTCTTGCGCCCGAGCCCCGAGCGGACGTTGCCGGACAATCCCGCGAACCAGGCGGGTTCGTCCGCCAGATCGACATGATAGCGGCGATAGCGTTGCCGAACGGTGGCGAGCAGCCCGTGCGTATTTAGCGCTGCGGCAAGATCGGCGTGGAGCGACGTCACCAGATAGCCGTCCGCACCATCCAGCGGCGGAAGGACGGGCACGACGCCGGCGAGCACATCGGCGAGCGACAGCGGCACGCGCGCCAGCCGGCGCTCGACGCGCGCGAACGTCCTTGCGCCGATCTGGAATTTCAGCGCGACCATCGGCGCTCGGACACCCAATTGGACCAGAGCTGCTCCGCCTGACGCAAGCGGCGGCGCACCGCGCGGGGCGGCAGCGGGCGGTCTTCGCGGTCGAGCGGCAAGGCGGGGCGATCGGCGAAATGCACCGTCGGCAGCACCGCGCGCCGCGCCGCGAGCATGCGGCACAGCGCGTCGAACCGGCGGACATGCACCGCATTCGGCCGCGTGCCCGCGCGGTTCGCGAGTTCGAAGCCATGGCTGACGATCGTCACCGCGGCATGGCCCCGGCGCACCGCATGGTCGAGCGCCGCGCGCGCCTCGTCGGTAGACAGCGCACAAAGCTGGAAGGTGCGAAGCCGGCCCGCCCCATCCTCGATCGTCGTGACCGGCAGCTCGATCACCCCGCGGCGCAGCGGTGCGATCCGGTTCGCGGGCAGGCCGATCCGGCTGAACCGCGGCGCCTCCGCGCCATTGTGACTGCTGTCATAGACGAAGCCCAGCCGATCGAGCGCGGCGAGCGTGGCATCGTCCGCGGCATAGCTTCCCGCACGAAACGCGATCGGCGGCGGCGCGCCGGCCGCGATCAGCAGTTCGGTCGCCTGCGCGATCAACGCGACCTGCTCGCCGGCATCATAGTCGAACAACTCGAAGCGCGCATGCGATCGGCCGCGATCGCCCACCGTCGCGCCCGACCAATTGGCATGGAGGTGAAGCTGCACCTCCTGCCCCGCCGCCAGGATCGCCTCCACCAGCCGCGCGATCGGCGCGATGCCGAAGAGCAGCGCGGGCATCGGATCGACGAAGAAACACGCCTTCAGGCCATGCCGCTGCAGCACCGCGAGCTGATAGCCGATCCCCACCCCCGCCGGCTCGATCGAGCGCGCATGGATCGCCGCGCCGTCCAGCCCCGCGCGATGGTGACGCCAGGCATATTCGGTGTCGATCGTGAGGAACACGGGCGTCGGCATGCTCATGTCATAACCGCGTCGCGTGAAGAAAGCGTGCGGTTCTGGTTCGGCGCTCCAAGCTGATCCGACTTTCGATTCTTCGGCCGGATCCCGATAGGGCGTTTCGAGGCTCATCGGTGCTTCGACCGGTCGGCAATACCGGCTTCTCCGGCATCCTCATGACTTGGTGTGCGACGACAAGGGCGCCGTTGCCTGCAGGACTGGCCCCTCGACAAGCCCAGGGCGAACGGGGTGGGTGAACGAGCGTCTTCCCGTTCGCGAAGACGGCGGCGCGCCCGATCACCGCGCGTGGAAGAAGTCGTACAGCCCCTGCGCCATCGTCCGCGAGACGCCCGGCGCCTTTTGCAGATCCTCCAGGCTGGCGTTGCGAACCGCGCGCGCGGTGCCGAAATGCATCAGCAGCGCCTTCTTCCGCGCGGGGCCGATGCCCGGCACGTCGTCGAGCGGGCTGGCGCCGATCGCCTTGCTGCGCTTGTCGCGATGCGCGCCGATCGCAAACCGGTGCACCTCGTCGCGCAGCCGCTGGAGGTAGAACAGCACGGGCGCGTTCACCGGCAATTGGAATTCGCGGCCATCGAGCATGTGGAACACCTCCCGCCCCTCGCGCCCATGGTTCGGCCCCTTGGCCACGCCGACCAGGCACACATCCTCGATCCCCAGATCCTCCAGCACCGCCTTGGCCGCGTTCAACTGGCCGCGACCGCCGTCGATCAGCACCAGATCGGGCCAGGTCGCGTCGTCGCGGTCGGGCGCCTCGTCGAGCTGCCGCGCGAACCGGCGCCGGAATACCTCGCGCATCATGCCGAAATCGTCGTCGGTCGCCGCTTCGTTCCCCTTGATGTTGAACTTGCGATACTGACCCTTGCGAAATCCCTCGGGCCCGGCGACGACCATCGCGCCCAGTGCGTTGGTGCCCTGGATATGGCTGTTGTCATACACCTCGATCCGGTCGGGCGGCTCGGGCAGTTCGAACAGTTCGGCCACCTCGCGCAGCAGCCGGGCCTGGGTCGTGCTTTCCGCCAGCCGCCGGTCGAGCGCCTCCTCGGCGTTGCGCTTGGCCTGATCGAGCAGGCGGCGGCGGGTGCCGCGCTGGGGCACGCTCAGATCCACCTTGCGCCCGGCCTGCGTGCCCATCACCTCGGCGAGCAACGCCGCCTCGGGCAGCTCCCGATCGACGAACACGGTGCGCGCGGGCGGCACCTCCTCGTAGAATTGGGTGAGGAAGGACGACAGCACTTCGTCCTCGGGCACGTCCGCGACATGGCCGGGAAAGAAGCTGCGATGCCCCCAATTCTGGCCGCCGCGGATGAAGAACGCCTCGATTCCGATCACGCCGTCCTTGCTCGCCATCGCGAAGATGTCGGCGTCGCCGATCCCCTCGGCGTTGATGAACTGCGTGCCCTGGATGAAGGTGAGCGCCTTCAGCCGGTCGCGCAGCAGCGCGGCAAGCTCGAAATCCATATTCTCGGCGGCGGCCTGCATCTGCGCGCCGAGCTTGGCCTGAACGTCGGTCGCCTTACCGGCCAGGAAGTTCTTGGCGTCGCCCACCAGCTCGGCATAGCCGGCCGCGTCGATCCGGCCGACGCACGGCGCCGAGCAGCGCTTGATCTGGTAGAGCAGGCACGGCCGGTCGCGCGTCTTGAAGAAGCCGTCGGTGCAGGAGCGCAGCAGGAACAGCTTCTGAAGCGCGTTCAGCGTGTTGTTGACCGATCCTGCGCTGGCGAAGGGGCCATAATAATCGCCCTTGGCGCGCCGCGCGCCGCGATGCTTCTGGATCCGCGGGAAGTCGTGATCCTGGCGCAGCAGGATGAAGGGGAAGCTCTTGTCGTCGCGCAGCAGCACATTGTAGGCGGGGCGATAGCGCTTGATGAGCTGTGCTTCGAGCAGCAGCGCCTCGGCCTCGTTGTTGGTCGTTACGATCGTCATCGACCGCGTCTGCGCCACCATCCGCTGCAGCCGCTTGGTCAGCCGATCGACCTGCGTGTAGTTGACGACACGCTGGCGCAGCGCCCGCGCCTTGCCGACATAGAGCACGTCGCCGCGCGCATCGTGCATCCGGTACACGCCGGGCCGCGCGGGCAAGGTGGCGAGCACGTTGCGGATCGCCGCCACCCCGGCGGCGAGATCGGGCGTATCCGATCCCCTGACCGCGAAGGTGGATTTGTCCTCGTTGAACCGATCGGGGGCGTTGGGCGTCGACATCGCCGCCGATCTAGGGATTCTAGCGGGTTCGCGCCAGCATTCGGTGGGTCGCGCCGGAGGGCTGTTCACCAGCGCAGCGCATGTTCCCCGGCGGAGACATGCTTCCCGCGGAGGCATGTTCCCCGGCGAAGGCCGGGGCCCAGTTGGGGTACGACGGTAACGGAAAATCGCTCCGTTATACCGGCCTTCCCAACTGGGCCCCCGCCTGCGCCGGGAAACAGCCTATTGGTTGTTCTGCCGGTGCAGGAAGCGGGGAATGTCGACGGGCGCGTCCTCGCCGGTGGCGTCGTCCTTGGCGTTGCCGCGCGCGGCGTTGGACATGCGTTCGAACAGCGTGCCGCCCAGCTTCACGCGCGGTGCTGCCGGGGCGGACTCGGGCGTCGCTGCCTCGCTGCCGGGCGCGAGCCAGCGGCGGCGCGCGCCGCCCTCGTCCGCGGCCGGAGTGGGCGCGACGGGCGCGGGGGCCGGCGTCGGCGTACCGAACGCGCCATCGTCATAGGCTCGCGGCGGGCTGGAGACGATCGTCTCGGCGCCCAGCACCAGTTCTTCGTCCGCGGCATCCGCAGTGGACGGTGCGGCGTCGGCCGCGGCGGCTTCGGCGCGCGGCTGGGGGGCGGGTGCCGCGACCGGTGCCGGCGTCACGGGAGCGGGTGCCGGCGTCGCCGCGACGGGCTGCGCCTGCTGCTGCGGTTCGCTGGGGCGGAACGAGGTGGTATCGTCGGTCTTGCGGGCGCCGAAGCTGAAGCTGCGCGTCGGCTCGGCGGGTGCCGCGGCGGGGGCGGCGTCCGCCTCGATCCCGGTAGCCACGACGGACACGCGGATGCGGCCCTCCAGCTCGGGGTTGAACGCCGATCCCCAGATGATGTTGGCATCGGGATCGACCAGGTCGCGGATGTGGTTCGCGGCCTCGTCCACCTCGAGCAGGCGCATGTCGTCGCCGCCGGTGATCGAGATGATGACGCCCTTGGCACCCTGCATCGACACGCCGTCGAGCAGCGGGTTGGCGATCGCCTTCTGCGCGGCTTCCAGCGCGCGGTTGTCGCCGGTCGCCTCGCCGGTGCCCATCATCGCCTTGCCCATCTCCTGCATCACCGAACGCACGTCGGCGAAGTCGAGGTTGATGAGGCCAGGCATCACCATCAGGTCGGTGATGCCGCGCACGCCCTGCTGCAGCACCTCGTCCGCCATGCTGAACGCCTCCTTGAAGGTGGTGTTCGCATTGGCGATCAGGAACAGGTTCTGGTTGGGGATGACGATCAGCGTATCGACATATTTCTGCAGCTCCTCGATGCCCGCATCGGCGCTCTTGGCGCGGCGGTTGCCCTCGAAGCTGAACGGCTTGGTCACGACGCCCACGGTCAGGATGCCCATGTCGCGCGCGGCCTTGGCGATCACCGGTGCCGCGCCGGTGCCCGTGCCGCCGCCCATGCCCGCGGCGATGAACACCATGTGCGCGCCCTCGAGCTGCTTGGCGAGGCTGTCGATCGTCTCTTCGGCCGCGGCCCGGCCGATCTCGGGCCGGCTGCCCGCGCCCAGCCCCTGCGTGATCTTGGCGCCGAGCTGGATGCGCTGCGGCGCGATCGACTGCTTGAGCGCCTGCGCGTCGGTGTTGGCGACCAGGAAATCGACGCCCTGCACTTCGGCGCGCATCATGTTGGCGATGGCGTTGCCGCCGGCCCCGCCCACGCCGATCACCGCGATGCGCGGCGTCAGCTCGTCGACTTCGGGTGTGAGGAATTCGATGCTCATCGCCTGTATCTCCGCCGTTCCGGGAGTTACGCGCCCCGGCCCCTGATTAACCTTTGTGCCCGATCGTCTCGCGCCCCGCCAGCGCAAACAATGCGTTGGCGGGACAAAAGCTTAATAATTCGCGCGTGCCGCCTGAACCAGCTTGCGGAACAGACCCATGCCGCGGGTGCGGTGCACCACCTGCTGCTGCGGCGCGAGCCCGCGCAGGTCGATGGGATCGGTCGCCGCATAGAAGGCGAGCCCGGCCAGCGTCGCGAAGGCTGGCCCGGCATGCGCCTCCGGCAGCGCAGTCAGCCCGCGCGGGCGCCCGATCCGCACCGATCGCCCGAGCGCCTGCTGCGCATAATCCGCCACGCCCTTCAGCTCGGCGCCGCCGCCGGTCAGCACCACCTGCCGCCCCACCGGCCCTTCGAACTTCAGCCGTGCGAGCGCCTGGCGCACCTCGCCCATCTGATGCTCCAGCCGCTGGCGGATCACGCCGATCAGCTGCGCCTTGGTGATCTGCGTGCCGTCCCCCGCGCCGTCCTCGGCCGAGATCGGCGTCACCGGGATCATGTCGTGATTGTCGCGCGGGGAGGCGTTGGCGGAGCCGTGGAAACACTTCATCCGCTCCGCCTGCTGGCGCCGGGTGCCGAAGGCCGAGGCGATGTCGTCGGTGATGTCCGCCGCGCCCATCGGGATCGAAGTAAGCCCGACGAGCATGCCGCCCGCGAACAGCGAAACGTTGGTGATCCCCGCCCCCATCTCGACCAGCGCGACCCCAAGTTCGCGCTCCTCGTCGCTGAGGCAGGCAAGCCCGGTGGCGACGGGCGAGGCGATGATCGACTTCACCTCCAGATGCGCCGACCGCACGCACAGATCGAGGTTGCGCACCGGCGATCCGTCCGCGGCCACGACATGGATGTGCACGCCGAGGCGATCGGCATGGAGCCCCAACGGCTTCTTCACCCCGGTCAGCCCGTCGAGCGTATAGAGCGCGGGCTGCGCGTGCAGCACCATCCGCCCCTGCGGATCGATCGAGCCTCGCCCTGCCGCCAGCAGCGCATCGATATCGCCCTGTTCGACGCGGTGGCCGCCCAGTTCGAACTCCACCTCGGCCACGTCGCTGACGAGGCCGCCCGCGGAAAAGCCGACCCAGACATTCTCGATGTTGATCCCGGCGATCCGCTCGGCCTGCTCCACCGCCTCGCGCACCGCCGCCTCGGTCGCGCCCATGTCGGCGATATAGCCGCGCTTGACGCCGCGGCTCTCGCGCTGGCCGGTGCCGAGCACGATCAGCTCGCCGCCATCGCCCTTCTGCGCGATCATCGCGGAGACCTTGGACGATCCGATGTCCAGCGCGGTGATGAGTCCTTCCGGTGCCGCCTTCGCCATGCCCCTCAGCCTTCCCTGCCCGATGCCGCCGCGATGCCGGACGGCTGCCCCTTTGGTGCATCCCCCGGATCGGCCACCGCATGCGCGACGTTCGATCCCGGCTTGCGCGCGACCAGCTTGTCCGGATCGCGCATGTCGAACCGGAGCCAGCCCCGGCCGAGCAACGGCCGCGCCCCGTCCAGCTCGGCGAACTTCACCAGCGCGCCGGGCGCACCATCCTCGGGCAGCAGCAGAGTCTCTCCCGATTCGAACGTCAAGTCCCATCGCCGGTTGCCGACCCAGGTGGCGGCGGTGATCCGCGGCTTCAGCGCGGGCGCGGCGGACAGCAGCGTCTGATAGGCCGCCTCCTGCCGATCCGCCCCGGGGCCGATCACCAGCGGCAGATTGGGGATGGCGTCCGCCTGCACCGGCTCGAGCAGCACACCCGTCGAATCGATCAGCGTCAATTGCCCGTTGTCCTGCCACACCGCCGCGGGCTTGCGCTCGACGATATCGATCAGCAGCGTGTCGGGCAGCCGCCGCGACACATGCGCATCGGCGATCCAGCCATAGCGCAGCAGCCGCTGGCGGATCGCGTCGAGATCGACCGACAGCATCGACGTCTCGTTCTGCTTGTCTTCCAGCGCCACCGCATAGACCGACATCCGGTCCATCCGCTTCAGCCCCGTCACCTCGATCTGCTCGACGCGGAAACCGGCCTTGCCCGCCCCTTGCGCGATCGCGCCGCCGATCAGGCCGGGCACGCCGAACCAGATCGCCGCGCCCAGCACGGCCGCCGCCGCCGCGCCGGTGAAGGTCCAGGTGACGATCTTCGCGAGCGTCTCCTCGCTCACCGGCAGCATGCCGACGAGCCGGTCCATGATCGACACCTTGGCGACCGGCTGTTTCTTGCGCGGCGCGGGGCGCTTGGGCGGGGGCCCGCGCTTGATCGTGCGGCTCACGGGCTGCCGCCGTCCATTGCATCGTCGACGATCCGCTGGACGAGTTCGGCATAGCTCATGCCCAGATGCCGCGCCTGTTCGGGAACGAGGCTGAGCGGCGTCATCCCCGGCTGGGTGTTCACCTCCAGCAGGAACAGCCCGTCGACGCCGCGCTCGTCGTCCCAGCGGAAATCGCTGCGGCTCGCGCCCTTGCAGCCGAGCACGCGATGCGCGTCGAGCGCCAGCGTACGGCAGGCGGCGGCGATCGCGTCCGGGATGTCGGCGGGGCAAACATGCTCGGTCATGCCGTCGGTATATTTGGCGTCGTAATCATACCAGCCGCTCTTGGGCTTCAGTTCGGTGACGCCCAACGCCCAAGGACCTTGCGGGCCGCCCAGCACCGCGGTCGTCAGCTCGCGCCCGCGGATATAGGGCTCGGCCAGCAGCTCGTCGAACTCCGCCCAGGGGCCCGCCGATCCGCGCGCGATCGGGTTGCCGTGATTGCCGCCCTCGGTCACGATCGCCACGCCCACCGACGATCCCTCGTTGACGGGCTTGAGCACATAGGGGCGGGGCAGCGGATCGCCCGCATACAGGTCTTCGCTGCGCACGATCCGGCCGCCGGGCATCGGGATGCCGGCGGGCACCAGCGCCTGCTTCGTCAGCACCTTGTCGATCGCGATCACCGAGGTGGCGAGCCCCGAATGTGTGTAGCGCAGGCCCATCAGGTCGAGCATGCCCTGCACCGAGCCGTCCTCGCCG
Source organism: Sphingomonas sp. GC_Shp_6 (assembly GCF_026540835.1). Lineage (NCBI taxonomy): Bacteria > Pseudomonadati > Pseudomonadota > Alphaproteobacteria > Sphingomonadales > Sphingomonadaceae > Sphingomonas > Sphingomonas sp. GC_Shp_6. Next base: position 117,647 of record NZ_JALNUO010000002.1, read on the forward strand.
GGCGTGCCGTGCAACGCGTTGAACACGAGATCGGGCGCCGCCTCCGCGAGCCGGGCGGCGACGTCGCGGCCCATGTCGATCCGGGTGACGCGGTGGCCGAGCGATTCGAGCGCTTCGGCCACGCCCTTGCCCGACAGCAGCGAAACCTCGCGCTCGGCCGACCAGCCACCCATCAGCACCACGATATGCAGACCGTCCACGCTCACCCTGCCACTCCCACGCGCTGGATTTCCCATTCGAGCGTCACGCCCGAATGCGCCTTCACCCTCTGGCGCACCTCTTCGCCCAGCGCTTCGATCTCGGCGCTGGAGGCGCTGCCGAGGTTCAGCAGGAAATTGCAGTGTTTCTCGCTCACCTGCGCATCGCCACGCGTCAGGCCGCGACAGCCGGCGGCGTCGATCAGCGCCCAGGCCTTGTGGCCCGGCGGGTTCTTGAAGGTCGATCCGCCGGTGCGGCTGCGCAGCGGCTGCGACGCCTCGCGCTCGGCGGCGATCCGGTCCATCTCCGCGCCGATGATCGCGGGTTCGCCCGGCATGCCGCGAAACACCGCCTCCACCACGATCGCGCCCGCCGGCACGTCCGAATGGCGATAGGTATAGCCGAGCCGCTCCGCCGGCCACACCTCCACCGTGCCGTCGCGGGTGACGATCGTCGCCTCGACCAGGATGTCGCTCGCATCGCTGCCATAGGCGCCCGCGTTCATCCGCACCGCGCCGCCCACCGTGCCGGGAATGCCGCGCAGGAACTCCATGCCGGCGATGCCCGCATCGCGCGCCGCACTCGCCACGGTGATTCCCATCGCCGCGGCGCCGGCGCGGACGCGGCCATTCTCGATGCTCACCCGCGCCATCGCCTTGGGCAGCCGCACGACGATGCCGGGCACGCCGCCGTCGCGGACGATCAGGTTCGATCCGACCCCGATCGGCAGCACCGGGATCGCCGGATCGAGCGCACGCAACAGGCCCGCGAGATCCTGGGTATCGGCCGGCCGCACCAGCCATTCCGCCGGGCCGCCGGTGCGGAACCAGATGAAGTCCGCCAGGCTGCCGCCGCCCTCGATCGTGCCCCGGAACGCGCCGTCGTCCCCAAATTCCCGCGCGGGCGCGCTCATGCCCGCGCCCCGATCGCGTCGGCCAGGCCCGCCGCCCACCGGGTGATGTCGCCCGCGCCCAGGCACACCACCATGTCGTCGGCGCGCAGCATCGCGGCGAGTTCGTCCGCCAGCGCATCGGCATCGGCGACCAAAGCGGCCGAGCGGTGCCCGCGGCGCTTCAGCCCCTCGACCAGCGCTTCCGAATCGACGCCGGCCACCGGCGCCTCGCCCGCGGCATAGACGGGCGTCACCAGCACGCGGTCGGCGTCGTTGAACGCGGTCTGGAAATCCTCCATCAGATTGCCGAGCCGCGAATAGCGGTGCGGCTGCACCACCGCGATCACCCGCCCCTTGCCGCCCGTGCTCTGCGCGCCCTCGCGCGCCGCAGCCAGCACGGCGCGGATCTCGACGGGGTGGTGGCCGTAATCGTCGATGATCGTCGCCGCGCCATCGCCCAGCGGCACCTCGCCCACCTTGGTGAAGCGCCGCTTCACGCCGCCGAACTTGGCGAAGCCCTGCTGGATCGTCGCATCGTCCAGCCCTAGTTCGAGCGCGACGCCGATCGCGGCCAGCGCGTTCTGGACGTTGTGCCGGCCCGGCATCGGCAGCTCGATCCCCTCGATCGAGCGCACCGCGCCGTCGCGCGCGCGGACGAGACATTCGAAGCGGCTGCCGCCGGGGATGGGCGTGACGTTCACGCCGCGAACGTCGGCCTGCGCCGAAAAGCCATAGGTGACGACGCGCCGGTCGCGCACCCGCGGCAGGATGCCCTGCACCTCCGGGTGGTCGAGGCACAGCAGCGCCGCGCCGTAGAAGGGCACGTTCTCGATGAAGGCGACGAACGCGTCCTTCACGGCATCGAAGCTGCCATAATGATCGAGATGTTCGGGATCGATGTTGGTGACGACGGCGATCGTGCCGTCCAGCCGCAGGAAGCTGCCGTCGCTCTCGTCGGCCTCCACCACCATCCAGTCCGACGCACCCAGCCGCGCGTTCGAGCCATAGCTGTTGATGATCCCGCCGTTGATGACGGTGGGATCGACGCCGCCGGCATCGAGGATCGCCGCGACCATCGACGTCGTCGTCGTCTTGCCGTGCGTGCCCGCTACCGCCACCGTGGATTTCAGCCGCATCAGCTCGGCCAGCATCTCGGCACGGCGCACCACGGGGATGCGGCGCTCGAGCGCGGCCTCCACCTCGGGATTGCTGCGCACGATCGCGGTGGAGACGACGACGACCGCCGCGTCGCCCAGATTCTCGGCGGCATGGCCGATCGTGACGGGTATCCCCTTACCACGAAGGCCTTGAACCACGTAACCTTCGCCAACATCCGAGCCCTGCACCGCATAGCCCAGATTCTTCATCACCTCGGCGATGCCCGACATGCCGATCCCGCCGATGCCGACGAAATGGATCGTGCCGATGTCAATTGCGACACCCCTCACGCCAGGGCCTCCTTGCGGGCGGGTGCGGCGACGGGCAGCCGGGCGACCGGGGCATCGAGGCTCTCGACCAGATCCGCCAGATCGCCGACTGCGTCCGGCCGCCCCACACTCCGGGCACGCGCCGCGGCATTCTCCAGCGCGGCGGGGTCGAGCCCCAGCTTCTGCATCTGCTTGGCGAGTTCCACCGCGGTGAACTCGCCTTGCGCGATCGTCCGCGCGCCGCCCGCCTGCGTGATCTCGCGGGCGTTGACGGTCTGGTGGTCGTCCATCGCCGAGGGCAGCGGCACCAGGATCGCCGGGCGCCCCGCGGCGGTCAGTTCCGCGATCGTCGAGGCCCCCGCCCGCGCGATCACCAGATGCGCCCAGGCGAGCTGCTCGGGCATGTCGGGCAGATAGGTGGCGAGTTCGGCCGGGATCTGATGCTCGGCATATTGCGCGCGGACCGCATCGATATCCTCGATCCGCGCCTGATGCGTCACCTGCAACCGCCGGCGGAACGTCACGGGCAGCATCGCCAGCCCATCGGGCACCACCTGGCTCAGAATGCTCGCGCCCTGGCTGCCGCCGGTGACCAGAACGCGGAAGATGCCGTCCTCCTCCAGCAGCGGATAGGGCCGGTCGCGCAGCGCCAGCACCGCCTCGCGCACCGGGTTCCCCACCCGGTGCGTCTTGCCCGCCAGCTTCGCCGCCAGCCGCTCCGTGCGGTCATAGGAGGTGGCGATGGCATCGACACGCCCCGCCACCAGCCGGTTGACCCGGCCGAGCACCGCATTCTGTTCGTGCACCGCGGTGGGGATCCGCGCGGCGAAGGCCGCGAGCAGCGCTGGCAGCGCGGGATAGCCGCCGAAGCCGATCACGGCGGCGGGCTTGAACGTGGCATAGAGTTCGCGCGCCATCGCCCGGCCGCGCCACATCTCGCGCGCCGCCGACGGCCAGCCGAGCGGGCGCTTCATCTGAAACCGCCCGGCGGGCAGGACATGCGTCTGGATGCCCTCGAACAGGCCGGGGAAGCGCACCCCGCGCGCATCGCTGACCAGCGCCACGCGGTGGCCGCGTCGCGTCAGCTCCGCCGCGAGCGCGGCGGCGGGAACCATGTGGCCGCCGGTGCCGCCGGCCGCCAATACGAAATGCTTCGTCATTCACCACTCCAGCGGACGACGTACGGGCTCCGCGTGAGGAACGGATTGCGCCGGGTGAATGCGAGGAGCAACCCCATGCCGATCGACAGCGCGATCATCGACGATCCGCCATAGCTGATGAACGGCAGCGTCATGCCCTTGGAGGGTGCGAGCCCCGTATTCACCGCCATGCTCACCAGCGCCTGCGCGCCGAACTGCACCGCGAGGCCCGAGGCGGCGAGCAGCTTGAACTCGTCCTGCTCGTCGAGCAGCTTGACGAACACGCGCACGACGATCGCAAGAAACACCAGCGCGACGATCGAACAGGCCATGAGCCCGAACTCTTCGCCGATCACCGAGAACACATAGTCGGTATGCGCCTCGGGAAGGCCGAACTTTGCGACGCCGGCGCCGGGGCCGGTGCCCGTCCAGCCGCCTGCCGTCAGCGTGGCGTGCGCGGCGTTGGTCTGGAAATGGTCCGCCGCGCCCTCGCCCTCCACGCTCGGAAACAGAAACGCGTCGATCCGCGCCCGCGCCACGCCATAGAAGACATAGGCCGCGCCGAGCCCCGCCGGCACCATCGCGACGATGCCCACCAGCACGCGCGTCGGCGTGCCCGCGATCATGAGGAGCGCGAGCCAGACGGTGCAGAAGATCACCGTCTGGCCGAAATCGGGCTGGAGCATCAGCAGGAACGCGACGCCGCCGGTCATCACGAAGGTGATCGGCACGGTCGGCAGGTCGGGCTCCTTGGCCTTCAGCGACAACAGCCATGCCGTCGTCACGATGAACATCGGCTTCAGGAATTCGGAAGGCTGGAACTGGGCGAAGCCATAGCCGATCCAGCGCCGCGCGCCGTTCACCTGCACGCCCACAAGCGGGGTGAGCACCAGCAGCGCGACGAAGAGGATCGCGCCGCCGATCGCCATCCGCCGGGCCGCGGCCACGGGCATCATCGACACGCCGAACAGCACCGGCAGCGACACGCCCACCCACATGAGCTGGCGCCAGAAATAATAGAGCGGCGCGATCTTGTGGTGATCGCCCGAATAGCGGACCGCGCTGGCCGGGCTCGCCGCCGCCACCGCCACCAGCCCGATCGCGATCAGGAACAGGGTGAGCAGCAGCAGCATCCGGTCGATGTCCCAGAACCAGGTGCCGAGCGGCGACCGGTCGCCGCGACCGCCGCGCTGCTTCATGCGCGCGACGATCCCGCCCGGCTGTGCGCCCGAATTCGCGCGGGTGTCGGTCATGCCAGCCCCTCCACGGCGGTGCGGAACGCGGCGGCCCGCGCCTCGTAATCGCGGAACTGGTCGAACGAGGCGCAGGCCGGCGACAGCAGGACGGTATCGCCCGGCCGCGCCGCCGCCGCGGCATCGCGCACCGCGGCCTCGACCGTGCCGGCCTGTTCCACCACCGGCACCTGGCCGCGCAGGATCTCGGCGAAGCGCGCTGCGGCCTCCCCGATCGTATAGGCCGCGGCGACGTTGCCGAAAAAGGGCGCGCAGGCGTCGAGATCGTCGCCCTTGGGCCGGCCACCGACGATCCAGTGGATCCGCCCGAACGCGCCAAGCGCCGGGGCGGTCGATTCGGGGTTGGTCGCCTTGCTGTCGTCCACGAACGCCACACCGCCGCGCTGCGCGATCGTCTGCATCCGGTGCGGCAAGCCGGTGAAGCTTGCCAGCGCGCGGTCGATCTCCGCCGCCGCGATGCCCAACGCCCGCGCCACGGCGATCGCGGCTAGCGCGTTCTGGGCGTTGTGCGGCCCCTGAAGCGCGGGCCAGCGCGACTGGTCCATGCACTGGCCCGGCGCAATCTTCGTCACCGGCGCGCCGCGATCGTCGAGGGACCGCGCGATCGCCGCCGACGGCGCATCGCCGATCCCGATCACCGCGGCGTGCCCGATCGCTTGCATCGCGAAAAGCCGCGCCTTGCTCGCGGCATAGGCGTCGAAGCCGTCATAGCGGTCGAGATGGTCCGGCGTGACGTTCAGCAGCACCGCGACGTCGCAGTCGAGGCTTTGCGTCAGATCGATCTGGTAACTCGACAGTTCGAGCACATAGACGCCGCCCGGCGACAGCGGATCCTCGCCCAGGATCGGCAGGCCGATATTGCCGCCCATCAGGCTCGGCACCCCGGTGCCTTGCAGCATGTGGTGGACGAGCGCGGTGGTGGTCGACTTGCCGTTGGTGCCGGTGATGCCGACGACGCGGTGCGCCGGCAAATCGGCGCGGGCCTGCGCGAAGAGTTCGATGTCGCCGATGACGGGCACGCCCGCCGCGCGCGCCGGAGCGGCGAGCGGATGGGTATTGAGCGGCACGCCGGGGGACACCACCAATGCATCGAACCCGGCGAGATCGTCGAGCGGCGCGATCGTCAGGTCGTCACCCGTGGCGGGGAGAAAGGCGTTGCGCTTCGTCTCGTCGGCATCCCATGCCACGACGCGGGCGCCACCCGCCAGCAGCGCGCGCACCGTCGCGGCACCCGATCGCGCCAGACCGAGCACCGCATAGCGCTTGCCCCCCCAGGCGCGCGCGACGATCACCGCAGCTTCAACGTCGACAGGCCGGCGAGCGCCAGCACCAGCGCGATGATCCAGAAGCGGATCACCACGGTCGGCTCGCTCCAGCCGAGCTGTTCGAAATGATGGTGGATCGGCGCCATCCGGAACACGCGCTTGCCGGTGCGCTTGTAGAAGAACACCTGAATGATGACCGACATCGCCTCCACGACGAAGAGGCCGCCGATGATCCCGAGCACGATCTCGTGATGCGCGACCACCGCGATGGTGCCGAGCGCGCCGCCCAGTGCGAGGCTGCCGGTGTCGCCCATGAACACCGCGGCGGGCGGTGCGTTGAACCACAGGAAGGCGAGCCCTGCACCCACCACTGCGCCGCAGAAGATGGCGAGTTCGCCCGCGCCGGGCACGTGCGGGATGCCGAGATAGGTGGCGAACTTCACGTTTCCGACGAGGTATACGATCACCATGAACGCGACGCTGGCGATGATGACGGGCATCGTGGCGAGACCATCCAGCCCGTCGGTGAGGTTCACCGCATTGCCGAACGCCACGATCGTGAAGGCGGCGAACAGCGGATAGGCATAGCCGAGGTCGAGATACACGCGCGTCGTGAACGGCAGATAGAGATGCGGGCCGTTCGAATGCATGATGACCGCCGCGGCGATCCCGGCAATCGCGAATTCCAGCAACAGCCGCACGCGGCCCGAGACGCCGGCGGTGCTCGCCTTCTTCACCTTGTCGTAATCGTCCATGAAGCCGATCGCGCCAAAGCCGAGCGTCACGAAGAGGCACGCCCAGACATAGGGGTTGCTCAGATCCATCCACGCGAAGATCGACAGCCCCATCGAGGTGAGGATCATCAGGCCGCCCATCGTCGGCGTGCCGCGCTTGGCCAGATGTGTCTGCGGCCCGTCGGCGCGAATCGGCTGCCCCTTGCCCTGGCGCAGGCGCAGCCATCCGATGAAGCGCGGGCCGATGATGAGCCCGATTACGAGCGCGCTGGCCACAGCGGCGCCCGTGCGGAACGTCTGATAGCGGATCAGATTGAGAAGGCTCGAAAAGCCCAGATGCTCCGCGATCCAGTAGAACATGCTAAGCCCCGTCCGCCAGGCCTGCGACGACGCGCGACAGCCCGACTCCATTCGATCCCTTGATGAGCACCGCGTCCCCCGGTGCCAGCATCGACCGAAGTGCTGCGAGGGCGTCCGCGGCGGCCATCACATGGACCAATTCGGTGTGCCCCTCAAGCGCGGCGGCAAGCGGCGCCATCGCTTCGCCGACGAGCACCACCGCTTCGACGCGCGCGGCCGCGATCGGCTCGGCGAGCGATGCGTGGTAGGTCGCGGAGTCGTCGCCGAGTTCGCGCATCTCGCCCAGCACCGCGACATGGCGGCCCGGTTCGTGCCCCAGCACGGCGAGCGTCGCGCGCATCGAAGCGGGATTGGCGTTGTAGCTTTCGTCGATCAGCAGCGCCTCGCCTTCCGCGAGCGACACGGGCATCCGCGCGCCGCGCCCGGCAAGTCCGCCCATCTCGGCCAGCGCCAGCCCGGCGAGGCCGAGATCCGCCCCCACCGCATCGACCGCCGCCAGCACCGCGAGCGCGTTCGATACCCAGTGCATGCCCGGCTGCGCCATCGTGAAGCTCAGTTCCCGCTCGCCGATACGCGCGGTGACGAAGGTGCCGGTCGGCAGGCGCATCGCCTCCAGCGAGCGGACGTCGGCCCCCTCCTTCATCCCGAACGTCACGATCCGCGCGGCATAGGGCTGCGCCGCCGCGATCAGCCGGTCGCGGTGCGGGCTGTCGAAAGGGACGATCGCGGTGCCGCCGGGCTGCAACCCCTGGAAAATCTCCCCCTTAGCATCCGCGATCGCCTCTTCGCCCGCGAAGAAGGCGGTGTGCGCGGGCGCAATGGCGGTGACGAGCGCGACATGCGGGCGGACCAGCCGCGTGAGGTCGGCGAGTTCGCCCGCATGGTTCATGCCCATCTCGAACACGCCGACGCGTGTCGGCACGGGCATCCGCGCCAGGCTGAGCGGCACGCCGGTATGGTTGTTGTAGCTTTTGACCGAGCGGTGCACCGCGCCCGGCATCGATCGGTCGAGCGCCGCGAACAGCGCCTCCTTGGCGCTGGTCTTGCCGACCGATCCGGTCACGCCGACGATCGTCGCCGCGGTGCGGGCGCGGGCCGCACGGGCAAGATCGCGCAGCGCCGCGAAGGTGTCCCCCACGCGAATCCGCGGCCTGGCAGCGTCCTCCGAGACGATCGCCCCGGCAGCCCCTTGCGCGAAAGCCTGATCGAGGAAGCGATGGCCATCGGTGGTTTCGCCGGTCAGCGCCACGAACAGGTCGCCGGGGCCGACTTCGCGCGAATCGAAGGCGACGCCATCGGCGGTGAAGTCGCCGTAGGCGGTCCCGCCGGTCGCCGCGGCGATGTCGGCGGCCGTCCAGAGCGCTTCGCTCATGGACGCTCTCCCTTGGCATCCGCCCCCGCGCCATAGCGCAGGCCGAGCCGCCGCCGTTCACGCGGAGGTTGCGGGGGATTTCGCCCCTGTCCGCCCGCGTCTTCGCCTACGACGAACGTCGGGTCGTCGGATTTGCGTGCTTCGTTCATCCCACGCTCTCCCGTGCGACCGCCACATCGTCGAACGGCAGCGTCATGTCGCCCACGATCTGGCCCTGTTCATGCCCCTTGCCCGCGATCAGCACGATGTCGTCCGCGCCCGCCCCGCGCACGGCCGCGGCGATCGCGGCGCGACGGTCGGCGATCTCGGTGGCGTCCGTCGCACCCGCCAGCACGTGCGCGCGAATGGCGGCGGCGTCTTCGGTGCGCGGATTGTCGTCGGTGACGATCACGCGATCGGCCTGCGCGACGGCAACCGCGCCCATCGCGGCGCGCTTGCCGGCGTCGCGGTCGCCACCGGCGCCGAACACCAGGATCAGCCGGCCGCCGGCATGGGGACGCAGCGCGGCAATCGCCGCCTCCAGCGCGTCGGGGGTATGCGCGTAATCGACATAGACGGGTGCGCCGGCGCGCGTGATCGCGGCGCGTTCGAGCCGCCCCGGCACCGGCTGCAGGCGCGCGAGTGCGGCGAGCGTCGGCGCGACGGCGGCGCCGGTCGCGATGGCCAGCCCCGCCGCCACCAGCGCGTTCGCCGCCTGATAGGCGCCGATCAGCGGCAGATCGACCCGGTGGCTCGTGCCCTCCGCCGCGATCGTCAGCCGCTGCCCCAGCAGGGTGGGAATGCGCTCCACCAGCCGCAGCGTCTCGCCACGCGTGCCGACGCTCAGCAGCCGCTGGCCCCGTCCCTGCGCGATGGCGATCACGTCGGCGGCGTGATCGTCGTCCGCCCAGACGACTGCGGTGCCGCCGGGCCGCAGCACCTCGGCGAACAGCCGCAGCTTGGCCGCCAGATAGGCGTCCATCGTCCCATGGTAATCGAGATGATCGCGGCTGAGATTGGTGAAGGCCGCCGCCATCACGTCCAGACCCTCGGTGCGATATTGGGTCAGCCCGTGGCTCGACGCCTCGAAGGCCAGATGGGTCACACCTTCGCGCGCGAGGCCGGCGACGTTCGACAGGAACGTCACCACATCGGGCGTGGTCAGCCCGGTATGCGTGCGCTCGTCCGCGGTGGTGACGCCCAGCGTGCCGATCGAGGCGGCATGGTGCCCCGCCATCCGCCAGAGCTGGCGCACCATCTCGACGCAGGATGTCTTGCCGTTGGTGCCCGTCACCGCGACGTTCACCTTCGGGAACGGCGCGAAGAAAGCGGCAGCGGCACGCGCGAACGCGCGGCGGGGATCGGCATCGGCGATGTGCACCGCGCCCTCCACCACCGCCTCCGGCCGGGCAACGACCGCAATCGCGCCGGCCTTCACCGCGTCGCGGATATGATCCTCGCCATTCGCGCGGGCGCCGACGAACGCGCCGAAGATGGTGCCCGGCGCGACCTTGCGGTGATCGATCGCGAAGCCGGTGACGGTTTCGGGCTCGTCGCCGCCGGTCAGCGCACCGAGCTTCATGGGACCGCCCTCATCGCCCATCCACCTGCTTCTCGCCGGGCGCCTGCCACAGCAAGGGCGTGATGTCCGACACGTCGACGTCGCGGCGGGTGTCGGGGATCACACCCAGAATCGCGCCGATCCGCGACACGGTCCGCCCGACGACGGGCGCGGCGTTCCATGCGGCGGTCTTCCAGCCGAAGGTCTCCTTCGTGCCGATCGGCGAATCGAGCATGGCGAGCACGACATAGCGCGGGGCGTCCATCGGGAACGCCGCGGCGAAGGTCGCGACGTTGCGGTGATGGTCGTAGCCGCCCGCGACCGCCGCCTCGGCGGTGCCGGTCTTGCCGCCGACGCGGTAGCCGGGGGCATCGCCCTTGCGGCCGGTGCCGCGCAGCACGATCAGCCGCAGCAACTGGCGCATCCGCGCGCTGGTCGCCTCGCTGATGACGCGGCGGCCCTGCGGCGCCTGGCCCGCGGGCACCTTCAGCAGCGTCGCCGGCCGCCAGATGCCGCCGTTGACGAGCGCGGCATAGGCGCTGGCGAGATGCAGCGGCGTCACCGCGATGCCGTGGCCGTAAGCCGTCGTCATCACCGTCGTGCGGGCCCAATATTTCGGCCAGAGCGGATGGCCCTTCTCGCGCAGTTCGATATCCGGCTTGGTATCGAAGCCGAGTTTGCGGAACATCGCCTGCATCCGCTGCGGCCCCACCTCGTCGGCGATCCGGGCGGTGGCGACGTTGGAGGAATAGATCAGCGTCTCGGGAATGTTGAGCCAGCGCTTGGGATCGCCGCGCTCGTCATGGATCGTGTAGCTGCCCACACGCAGCGGGGCGGTCGCATCGAAGCGCCGCGCCATCGACGTGACGACCCCGCCGTCGATCGCCGCCGCCATGGTGATCGGCTTGAACGTCGAGCCGAGCTCGTAGACGCTCTGCGTGACGGTGTTGCGCAACTGTTCGCTGCCCGCCATCCCGACCCGGTTGGGGTTGAAGATCGGCAGCGACGCCATCGCGATCACCTCGCCGGTGTGGACGTCGAGCACCACGCCCGCGGCGCTGCGCGTCTGGAAGGTGGCGGCGGCGTGACCGAGTTCGCTTTCCATCGCCGCCTGCACGCGCGTGTCGATCGACAGCGCGATGGGCTTGCCCGCATTCGCCGGATCGAGCAGCCGGGCGTCGAGCACGCGCTCCATGCCGCTCATCCCGTGGCCGTCGGTCGACAGGAAGCCGAGCGCATGCGCCGCCATCGCCGACTGCGGATAAAGCCGCTGCGTCTCGCGATCGAACACGATCCCGGGTTCGCCGATCGCGTTGACCTGCTCGACCAGCGCCGGCGACGCTCGCCGCTGGAGATAGACGAAGTTCGCGTGGCTGGTGAGCAGCGCGTAATAATGCGCCTGATTGCCGCCGTCCGGCATCAGCGCGGCGAGGCGCGCGGCGATGTCCATCGGATCGCCGATCAGCTTGCCGGGGTGAATCGCGATCGTCCAGGCGTCGATCGTCCGCGCGAGCGGTGCGCCGTTGCGATCGACGATGTCGCCGCGTGCGGCGAGCGTCGCGGTGCGCGCGGCGGCGTCCGCCGGCCCCGACACGATCGCCAGCATCGCCAGCCGCCCGATCACCAGCAGCACCGCCGCGGCGAACAGCACCATCAGCATCATCAGGCGCATATGCGCGGTCGCGACCAGCTGGTGGCGCTGACCCGCGGTGCGCCGTGGCCCCTGGAGCGGCCGGGCGACGACGGCGGTCAACGCCGGTGACCCGCCTCGGCGCGCGCGCCGCTCAGAATATCGCCGAGCGTGGTGTCGGACAGGAGCTTGCGATCGAGCATGGCCATCGCCTGCGGCTTGGCATGCGCCGCATGCACCGTCGGCGCATGGGCGGCCTCCACGATGTGGATCGCGGCGGCGCGGATCACGCGCGGGCTGGCCGCCACCTTGGCCATCTGCACGGCGGCGACCTGTACCGCCGGCGCGGATGATGGCACAGATACCGGCGCGGCGATCGCGGGCGCGGAGGTGATCGGTGCGGGCATCGCACCGGGTGCGGAGGGCACCACCAGCGCGGCGGTCTGCACCTTGGCATCGTCCGACGGCAACGCGTTCACGTCGAGCGCCGCCAATTGACCCGCATCGGCCACGAACTGCCCGGCGGTGGGCGCTGCCAGCGCCAGCGTGTCGCCGTTCCACCGTTCGAGCTGCGCGAGGTTTGCACGCGTATCGAATTCGGTCTCCAGCGCGCGGATGTCGCGCTGCGCCGCCAGGATGTGGCCGTTGACCGCTTCCAGCTTCTTGCGCTCGGTCGCGACCTGGAGCGAGACCAGATAGAAGGCGAGCACCACGCCCACGCCGCTGGCGAACCAGCCGAAGCCCTTCAACCGATACGCCGCCGTCATGCCGTCACCTCGTTCGCCCAGGGTGTGTTCGTCCAGGAGGGGGCCGCGGTCCGCCGCGCCGTCCTGAGCGTCGCCGATCGTGCGCGGGGATTGCGCGCGACCTCGTCCTCGCCGGCGCGCACCGCGCGACCGACATTCTCGAAACTGGGGGCCGCACCCGCATCCGCCTGCGGCAGATGGCGCGAGCCCGCCGGCGCCCCGCCCGAACGGTCGCGCAGGAAGCGCTTGACCATCCGGTCCTCCAGGCTGTGGAACGTCACGATCGCCAGCCGGCCGCCGGGCTTCAGCACGCGCTCGGCGGCAGCGAGCCCGTCGGCCAGCTCGTCCAGCTCGCGGTTCACATGGATGCGGATCGCCTGGAACGCGCGCGTCGCGGGATCCTTCTTGTCGTGCGGGCGGTGGCCGAGCGCACGACGAACGACGCTCGCCAGCTCGGACGTGCGCGTCAGCGGCCGCGCGGCGACGATCGCCCGGGCGACGCGGCGCGACTTGGGCTCGTCGCCGTAGCGATAGAGGATGTCGGCGATCGCCTCTTCGTCGGCCTCGTTCAGGAAGTCCGCCGCGGACATGCCCACTTGCGCCATCCGCATGTCGAGCGGGCCATCCGCCTGGAACGAGAAGCCGCGCCCGGCCTGGTCGAGCTGCATCGATGACACGCCGATATCCATCGTGACGCCGTCGACGGGCCGATCCAACGCCGCCTCCAGCCGCGAGAAATCCGCCGCCACGAGACGCAGACCGTCCTCCTCGGCCTCGAGCGCACGCCCCGCCGCGATCGCGTCCGGATCGCGATCGAACGCGACCACGCAGGCGCCGCGCGCAAGCAACGCCCGCGTGTAGCCGCCGGCACCGAAGGTGGCGTCGACCATCGTCTCGCCGGGGGCCGGCGCGAGCGCGGCGACGACTTCGTCGAGCAGAACGGGGATATGCGGGGATTGGCTCATAGCGCCACACCCTTTTCCGCCATGTAGAAGCGCGCCATCTCCTTGACGACGTCGGGCATGTCGGGCGTCGCGATCAACGTCGCCGGATCCCAGATCTCGATATAGTCGAGCACGCCATAGAAGAAGGCATGGCCCTTGATGCCGGCATAGAAGCGCGGAAATGCCGGCATGATGAAGCGCCCCGATCCGTCGAAAGGCACCGCCTCGCCCGAGGACGCACGACGCTTGATGTTATAGTCGAATTCGCCATCGTCGCGGGTGTTCTCCGCCTCGCGTCGCCCCAGCCGTTCGGCCAGGATCGCGACGAAGCCGGGATCATAGGCAACGAGGCAGCGGTTCTTCTGATGGGCGCCGATCACGATCGTGCCCCCGTCCTTGCCATTCGCCTTGGGCGCGTTGGTCGCCAGAACCGATCTCAGGGATGCAGGGATCGCGACCCGGCCCTTGTCGTCGACAAGACCGATGCCATCGCCCTGATAATACTCCCTGTCCGACACGCCGACCTCGCGTTTGGCGTGCACGACCCGACCGCCCGGAAGGCGGCTGATCGCCGCCCACCGGATCGTTTTTCACGAACGGTAAAGCCTGCCCCTGTGTTAACGCTGGTTACCAAGGGAGCGCCGGGGACGCAACGGGATTTTTGGGGATGGCCGGGGAATCACGCCGGATAATGGTGTCGATCCGGTGGCCGGACGGGCACGCCGCCCGTCACACAAGAACCGCAGGAAGCCGCGATCCCCGAAAATCCCCGACGGCTCACGGCGCGCCTCCCGCCGCCGGCTGGACATTGTCGGCGCTGGGGGCGACACCCAGTTCGGCAAGCGGCCCCGCGGCGGCTTCGTTGGCGAGCGCCATGTTGGCCATGACATCGGCATGGGGGGCGCCGATCGACGGCAGCGGCCGCTCGTGGGTGGCGGAACCGATGATCGCACTGGCCAGGCCGATGAGCAGGATCACGACAGCGAGGCCGATCATGCCGACCTTCACGCGTTGCATCGATTGTTGGGGATCGGGCTTGGGCTTCATGACGTCAATATGACGTACCGGATCGGCACGCCTCTGTCGATTCGCGTCACGCCAGACCCTTGGCCTCGCGCCAGGCGGGATCGTGGAGCGTCGAGAGATAACGGAATCCGGTGTCGCACAGGATCGTCGCGACGCGCGTGCCCGCGCCCAGCCGCTGCCCCAGCCGCACCGCGCCGGCCACGTTGATACCCGACGACAAGCCGAGACACAGCCCCTCCTCGTCGAGCAGGCGACGCACCCAATACCAGCCCTCCTGATCGGAGATGCGGAATTGGGTGTCGATCGGCGCGCCCTCCAGATTGGCGGTGATCCGCCCCTGCCCGATCCCCTCCGCCACCGAAGACCCTTCCGACTTCAACTCGCCATGCGCATAATATTCGTAGAGCGCGGCGCCATGCGGATCGGTGAGCGCGATCGTCACCGATTCGTCCCGCGCCTTCAGCCCCAGCCCCACGCCCGCGATCGTTCCGCCGGTGCCGGCCGCGCAGGTGAAGCCATCGATCCGGCCGTCCATCTGCGCCCAGATTTCCTCCGCAGTGCCGGTGATGTGCGCGCGGCGATTGGCGATATTGTCGAACTGGTTCGCCCAGATCGCGCCCTCCGTCTCCTCGGCGATCCGTCGGGACGTGTGGACGAAGTGGCAGGCGCTCGAATAGGGCGCGGCGGGGACGAGAACGAGTTCGGCGCCCAGCGCGCGCAGCGTGTCCATCTTTTCGCGGCTTTGCGTTTCGGGCATCACGATGATCGTGCGATAGCCCTTGGCATTGCCCACGAGCGCGAGGCCGATGCCGGTGTTGCCCGCCGTGCCCTCCACGATCGTGCCGCCCGGCTTCAGAACGCCCCGCGCCTCCGCATCCTCGACGATGCCCAGCGCCGCACGATCCTTCACCGAAGCACCGGGATTGGCGAACTCGCATTTGCCGAAGATCTCGGCGCCGCTTTCCGCGCTCGGGCCCTTCAGTCGGACGAGAGGGGTGTTGCCGATAAGGCCCAGCGTGTCGGGAATGATATGCATCGGCCATAGATGGATAGTGCGTGCGCCGGCGGCAAGCGAGCGTCGCTTTGCCGCCGGCAAGCGGCGATTTCCACCACGCCTCGTCGCGCGCGCCTTGACGCCCTATGCTGCATGCGCGAAGCCCGGATCGCTATGACACGCCTCCTCCCCACCGCCGCCCTGGCCACGCTGCTTGCGCTGGCTGCCTGCAACTCCCAGCCCAAGGCCGAAGTGGTCGACGCCAACCCGGATCCGATGGCCAACGCCCTGAAGAACGCCCCCCCGGTCGAGCTGCCGCCCGCGATCAAGGCCGACAAGACGCTGCGCTGCAAGGACAACAGCCTCGTCTATGTCACCTTCTTCCAGGGCGAGAAGCAGGCCACCGTCCGCACCAAGGAAGGCGGCACCGCCACCAAGCTGATCGCCGCGAAGTCGGGCGATCCCTATGTCGCCGATGGCGGCTGGAAGATGACGGGCGGCCCCGACAGCGTCACCCTGACTCAGCCCGGCAAGGGCGAGCTCACCTGCAAGTCTTGACTCAGTAGACTTTTTACTCGGAGCGGGCTGGCAGAGCGATTCGTCAGCCCGTTTCCTTTCGGCCATGCGGCAAGGCTGGCCTTCTTCTCCCCGCCATATCCACTTGCGTTGGCCGGCCTGTCGCGCCAATCTTGCGCGCATGGCCACCATCGCGATCTACAGCTTGAAGGGCGGTGTCGGTAAGACGACACTCAGCGTCAATCTCGCCTGGTGCGCGGCGACGCGCTCGGCCCGGCGGACATTGCTCTGGGATCTCGATCC
The DNA here is from genome assembly GCF_026540835.1 of Sphingomonas sp. GC_Shp_6. Classification (NCBI taxonomy): domain Bacteria; kingdom Pseudomonadati; phylum Pseudomonadota; class Alphaproteobacteria; order Sphingomonadales; family Sphingomonadaceae; genus Sphingomonas; species Sphingomonas sp. GC_Shp_6. The sequence continues at coordinate 133,986 of NZ_JALNUO010000002.1, forward strand.
GCAGGCGGCGAGCAGCTGGGTGCTCGCGCACGGCACCCCCTCGAACGATGCGCAGGCGATCTTCTCGCGCGACGTGCCGCTCGCCACCCGCGCCATCGCAACGGCGTGGCCGCGGCTCGACCTGATCCCGGCGGACGGTTCGCTGCGCGGGCTCGACCGGCTCTTCCAGGATCTCGACAAGAAGAAGCGCCTGGCCAAGCTGCTGGGCGGCTTGAAAGGCTATGACCGGGTGTTGCTGGATTGCCCGCCCGGCCTGACCGACACGGCAGATCAGGTGATGCGTGCCGCGGACGTGATCGTGGTGCCCGTCATCCCCTCCCCACTTTCCGAACGCGCCTTCGCCGCGGTGAAGGCGCATCTGGGCGATCGCACCGCGCTGATGCCCGTGCATGTCATGGTCGATCGCCGGCGCAGCCTTCATGCGGCCGCCCTTTCGCGCAACCCCGACTGGCCGGTGATCCCGATGGCGAGCGTGATCGAGGAAATGACCGTTCGCCGCGAACCCGTTGGCGCGTTCGCGCCGCGATCGGCGGCCGCCGTCGCGTTCGACGGGCTGTGGCGAGCCGTGGAGCGCCAGCTCGCCGCCTGATGCCGCCGCTGGACCCGCAGCTCGTGCTCGGCGCCTATGCGGTGGGCGTGTTCCCGATGTCGGACGCGCGCGAGGCCGACAGCGTCTTCTGGGTGGAGCCGAAGCGCCGCGCCATCCTCCCGATCGAGGCGTTCCGCCCCTCGCACTCGCTTCGCAAGACGCTGCGCAACGAGCGGTTTCGCGTGACGGCGGACACCGCGTTCCGGCGCGTCCTGCGGCTGTGCGCGGAGGGTGCGGCGGACCGGCCCGAGACGTGGATCAACCATGCGATCGAGGATGTGTTCGTGCAGCTCCACCGGATGGGCTTTGCGCATTCGGTCGAATGCTGGGACGGCGAGACGCTGGTCGGCGGCCTTTACGGTCTGGCGCTGGGCCGCGCGTTCTTCGGCGAGAGCATGGTCAGCCGCGCTACCGATGCCTCCAAGGTCGCGCTGGCCTGGCTGGTCGCGAGGCTGAGGGCCGGCGGCTTCACGCTCCTCGACTGCCAATTCCAGACCGATCATCTGGCATCGATGGGCACGGTCGAGATCGACCGTGCCGATTACATGGTGCTGTTGTCCGAAGCGCTGTCGGGCGTGATCGGCGCGGCATCCGCACCGGCATCGGCCTCCGGCGACTTCTTCGCGCTCGATCGCGGCGCGGGATCGGAAAGCGAGACGGTGTCGGGCCCCCTGTCGGGGAAAGCCATCGCGCAGCTTTTGATCCACACGTCGTAGATCGGATGCTGGACGACGTTCAGCGACGGGCGCTCCTTGTACAGCCATCCCGAAAAGCCGCGCCGCCAATGCCGGTCGGGTCCGCGCACGTCGAGCTGCACGAAGGCGCCGGTCAGATGATCGGCCTCCCAGGGCGCGGTTTCCTCGCAGGCCCGCAGCCGCACCACCGCATCGCCCACCCGCACCGCATGACCCGGCTTCAACGTGAGATCGCGCGCGACGCCGTTTCGCTTGTTGAGCAGCCCGAGGACCGCCACCCGCTGCGCCATCGGCGTACCTCCGCCTGCGGTCGCGGCGTCGCCGGTATCGACCGTCTCCACGCCGTCAGTACCGGCTGCGCTCGGCACCGCCTGCACCACCGGGCCGGTCGTCGCCACGGGCGCGTCATCGCCATGAAGCGCGCGATAGCCGAACCAGCCGCCGACGATCAGCACCGCGGCGATCACCGCGGCGGCGATCCCGCGGCGGATCACGCGTCCGGCGACCAGGCTTCGTAGTCGCCCGTCGCCATCGCGCGCTTGCCACCCTTTTCGAGCGCACCCGGGGGGCGGTAGGCGAGCGCGGTGCCGGTCATGTTGGGGATGGCGGGCTTTTGCCAGGCGCGTGGCGCGGGCAGCGCCTTCTCGGGAACGGCATCGACCTGGTGGTGCAACCAGCTGAACCATTCGGGCGGCACCCGGCTGGCGTCGTTCGATCCGTTGTAGATCACCCAGCGGCGCGGATTGCCGGCGGTGTCGGCACCGCCCTGCCAATAGGTGTTGCCGATCGAATCCTCGCCGACCTGCGCCTTGCCGCGCAGGCCGAACCAGGTGCCGATCGTGGCGCCGTTCCACCAGGTGAAGGGATTGAGGTTGATGCCCATGGACGCCCGCTTACCGCGCCGCGCGCCCGCCTTCAACCGCGGATCGTGGCGGCGGTCCGCCGGGCCATGACACGGTATCGCCCTCTGCGATGCCGAGTTCCGCGGTGCGGCCGCCCACCAGTTCGAGAACGGCGCCGATCGGCTCGCCCGACGGGATCTTCGCTTCCGAATAGGGCACCGCATTGTCCGCGATCCGCGCGATCGTCCCGTCCGCCCGAATGAACAGGATATCGAGCGGGGTGGGCGTGTTCTTCATCCAGAAGAACGCCTCGCGCGGCTGCGCGCCGTCCGGGGGATAAGGCCAGAAGAGCATGCCGCCGTCGCGCGCCAGATCGGTGCGGTACATCAGCCCCTGTTCCTGCGCCGCCACGGTGCGCGCGGGCTCGACCGCGAAGCCATGCGTACCGCCGGCGCCGCGGATCGTCAGCGGAATGCGGACTGCGGATGCCGCCCCGGCGCTTCGGTTCGTCGCCGCGCCATCGTCCTGGGCGGTGCAGCCCGCCATCGCCAGCGCCGCGATTGCCACCGCCCGGCGCATCACGGCCCCTCCTCGACCACCACCGCCAGCGGCCCCTTGCGACCCGAAACGACGCGCGCGCGCATCGGCTGGTCGGGCTCCACCGTCGCGATGTCGGCCCGGCGCAGCGTTTCCATATGGACGAACACGTCCGCCCCATCGCGATCGCGGATCAGGAAGCCATAGCCTTTCAGGCGGTTGAACCATTTGACCGTCACCGGCTCGAACGGCCCGGCATCCTCGATCAGCGTGATCGGATCGATGCGGTCGGACGCGGTTCGGCGTTCGGGCATCGGCTCCTCGACGACGTCGCTCAGGTCGATCGATAGGATCTCGCGCGCCTGGAAGCCGCGTCCGCGCGACACCGCCAGCACGTCGATGCGCGCGCCCTCGGGCAGCGACCGCCGGCCGTGCGGTTGGAGAACGGAAAAATGCACCAGAATGTCGCCGATCTCGGCTTCGTCCGCCACCGCGAAACCGAAGCCCCGAGTCACGTCGAACCATTTGACCACACCGCCGATCCGCCGTCCGTCATCCAGCGGATCGGCGTCGGGCGTGGCATCGCCACCCTGCAGCGCATCGTTACGCATGTCTTACTCACCCCTGAGGACGGTCACGCTAGCATGGATCGCCCGTGCTGCAACGCACACGGATGACAGGTTTCAGGAAAAATCGTCTTCTGGCGGCACGTCCCCGGGGGGCAGCGCCACGATCCGCCGGGCGAGATCGAAGCCGTGGCCCGCGCGCAACATCGCCGCCACCTGTTTCTCGCGCACCGCCCGATCGCCCGATCCATCGCCGAATGGTCCGATCCGGCGGCGCTTCGCAAACGCGATCGCGGCGTCATAGGCGCGCTCCGCCACCTGCGGCACCACGGATTGCCGGTCCGGCTCGCCCACCCGCGCGGCACGCAGCGCATCGGCGACGCGACGGCCACCCAGACCGCGCCGCGCCATCGCCGCCGCGCGTGCCTCGGCGAAACCGCGATCGTCGATATAGCCCAGTTCCGCCATCCGCTCGGCGAGCGCCACGGGATCGGATTCGTCGCCCGACCAGCCGCGTTCGCGGATCTTGCGCGTCAGATAATCGGCCAATTTGCCCCGCGTCGTGGCAAACCGCTCGACATAGCGAAGCGCCATCCGCTCCAGCGCGGCGGCATCCAGCGGGCGGATCGGGGGACGTTCGCGTGGCATCGCCATGTTTGTGCCACAGTGCCAACCGAATTTGAACGCCGGCGTCTGCCACGTTGCAGGCCAGTCGAAAAATGGTCGGGGTGCGTCTGCACCCGGAAACAGGGTACGAAGGCATGTCGAGCGAGCAGACCCAGATGACGATCGAGGGCGTCGCCGCGCCCCGGGCCACCGCGACGGCGGACGGTCTGCCGCGTCGATTTGCCGATTTCGCGACGCTGGGCGAGGCGCTCGATTATGCCGCGACCGGCGTGCGGGGGTTGAACTTCCACGACGCGCGCGGCAGCCTGACGCGCGGCTATCCCTTCGCGGAATTGCGCGACGATGCGCTGGCGATGGCACACCGGCTGATCGCGGCGGGCGTTGCGCCCGAAGACCGGATCGCGCTGGTCGCCGAGACGGGGCCGGAATTCGCCGCCTTGTTCTTCGCCGTGATCTACGCGGGCGCATGGCCGGTGCCGCTGCCGCTGCCCACCTCGTTCGGGGGCCGCGAATCCTATATCGAACAGCTTCGCGTCCAGCTTTCGAGCTGCGATCCGAAGATGCTGATCTACCCGCCCGAGCTGGCGCAGATGGCGGGCGCGGCGGCCGAGGCCGCCGGGACGCAGGGCATCGACTGGGCCGAACTCGCCACTCGCCAAGCGCCACCCGCGGCGCTTCCGCAAGCCGGGCCCGACGACATCGCCTATCTCCAATATTCGAGCGGCTCGACGCGTTTCCCGCACGGCGTGGTCATCACCCACCGCGCGCTGCTGAACAATCTCGCGGCGCATGCGCACGGCATGGCGCTCATCGACAGCGATCGCTGCGTCTCGTGGCTGCCCTGGTATCACGACATGGGGCTGGTCGGCTGCTTCCTCTCGCCGATCGCCAACCAGGTTTCGACCGACTATCTCAAGACCGAGGATTTCGCGCGCCGTCCGCTGGCATGGCTCGACATGATCTCGCGCAATCCGGGCACGTCGATCAGCTATTCGCCCACCTTCGGCTACGATATCTGCGCGCGTCGCATCTCCAGCCAGACGCGTGCGTCGGACCGCTTCGATCTCGCGCGCTGGCGCCTCGCGGGCAACGGCGCGGACATGATCCGGCCGGACGTGATGCAGGCATTCGTCGACGCGTTCGCCGATGCCGGGTTCGAAGCGACGGCGTTCCTGCCGAGCTATGGCCTGGCCGAGGCGACGCTCGCGGTGTCGATCATGCCGCCGGGCGAGGGCATCCGCGTGGAGCTGGTCGAGGAAACCCAGCTCTCGGGCGGCGAGAACGGCGCGAACCGCCCGCAGCGTTTCCGCGCGATCGTCAATTGCGGCAAGCCCGTGCGCGACATGGCGGTCGAAATCCGCGAGGAGGACGGCACGCCCCTGCCCGAACGCGCGATCGGCAAGCTGTGGTGCGCCGGGCCTTCGGTGATGGCCGGCTATTTCCGCGACGAGACCGCCACCGCCGCCACATTGGTCGATGGCTGGCTCGACACCGGCGACATGGGCTATATCTCCGACGGATACATCTACATCGTCGGCCGCGCCAAAGACATGATCATCGTCAACGGCCGCAACCACTGGCCGCAGGATATCGAATGGGCGGTCGAGCAACTGCCTGGGTTCAAGGCGGGCGACATCGCCGCCTTCGCGATCACGACGCCGGGTGGCGAGGAGACCCCCGCGGTGCTCGTCCAGTGCCGCAGTTCGGACGAAGGCGAGCGCAGCCGGCTGCGCGACGCGATCCGCGAACGGGTCCGGTCGGTGACGGGCATGAACTGCGTGATCGAGCTGATCCCGCCGCGCACGCTGCCGCGCACCAGCTCGGGCAAGCTGAGCCGGGCGAAGGCGCGCAACCTGTATCTGGCGGGCGAGATCAAGCCCTATGATATCGCGGCCTAATTCTTTCAGGCATCGAACGAAAACGGGTCGGATTGCGACCGGTCGAGCGGTGATGGAAACCATCCGCTAACCAGCCACGGCTATCATATGGCCGTGACCCAACATATGACCTCGCACACCGATCCCGTCCGGATCAGTTTCCACACGCTGCTCGGGCTGCGCGACGGCGCCGATGCGGCCGAATGCGGCCGCATCCGGGCGACGCAACTGGCAGCGGGGCGACGATTGGCGCTGCTGCTGCTCGCCGCGAATCTGGTGGGCGCGGTGGGGGCGGTGCTGCTGCTCAGGCCGAGCATTGCGCTTTGGGAACTGGTCGGCTGGGGCGCCCTCGTCACGGCCGTCGCGGTCGGCGTCGCGACGCGGCGGCTCGCCTCGCATCACCGGGGCGACGGCTATGCGCGGCTCGAGGATCTGCGCACGACCGGTTTCGACGGACTGGCGCTTGCCGCCATCTGGGCGGTCGTGCCGCTTGCCTTCTGCATGCACACCCCGCCGCCGGTCACGTCCGGGCTGGGCGTCATCATCGCCGTCCTCATGACCGCCGCCTCGTTCGCGATGGCGCCGCTGGCGCTTGCCACGCTCGCGTTTCTCGGGCTGCTGGGGATGTCGGTCTCGCTCGAACTGACGCTCGCGCATGATTACAGCGCCGCGGCCGGCAGCATCGTCTTCACGCTGCTGCTGATGGCCACCTGCGTCAGCCGGGCACGGGCGCTCGTGGCGATCCGTGCCGCCGAACTCGCCTTGGAGGAGCGCAACGAGACCGTCAGCCTGCTGCTGCGCGAATTCGAGGATCAGGGCGCCGATTGGCTGTGGGAAACCGACAGCGCGCGCCGCGTGGTTCGCGCCTCGCCGCGGTTCTCGCTCGCCTGCGGGATCGATCCGCTGACGATCGACGGCATGCCGTTCCTTCAGGTGCTGGCCGGCCCCACCTGGGAGACGGGCAATTTCGCCGCGGGCCTGCGCACGCTGGCCGACAAGCTTAAGGCGCGCGAGAGCTTTCGCGACCTGCGCCTGCCCGTCCACGTGAACGGCGAGGAGCATTGGTGGGAGATCGCGGCGAGCCCGCGGTTCGACGATCGCGGCGCATTCGCCGGCTTTCGCGGCGTCGGCTCCGACGTGACCGAACAGCGCGCGTCAGCCGACAAGATCAACCGGATGGCCCGCTTCGACACGCTGACGGGCCTGCCCAACCGGCTGATGGTCAACGAGAATCTCGCACGGGCCATGGCCGAGGCCGACCGATGGGGCAGCCGCTGCGCGTTCATGATGCTCGATCTCGACCGCTTCAAGGCGGTGAACGACACGCTGGGCCATCCGATCGGCGATCGCCTGCTGCAGCGCGTGTCCGAACGGCTCGGCCAGCTGATGGGCGAGCATGCGATGTGCGGGCGGCTGGGCGGTGACGAGTTTGCGGTGATCGTCCACGACGCGCGCGACAGCAACGCGCTGGAGGCGTTCGCCAAGCGGATCATCGACACGCTCTCGCGGCCCTATGAGGTCGATCAGCACACGCTCTATGTCGGCGCCAGCGTGGGCGTCGCGGTGGGACCGCGCGACGGCCGCACCGCCGAGATGCTGATCCGCTCCGCCGATCTGGCGCTCTATCGTTCGAAGGATGCGGGCGGCGGCGTCTTCCATGCCTATGAGCCGCAGCTTCACGTCCAGGCCGAGGAACGCCGCGTGCTGGAGATCGCGCTGCGCAAGGCGGTGGAGAAGGGCGAGATGCACCTCGCCTATCAGCCGGTGGTCGATGCCGGCACCGGCAGGCTGATGGGCTTCGAGGCGCTGCTGCGCTGGGCGAGCCCCGAGTTCGGCAATGTGTCGCCGGTGAAGTTCATCCCGCTCGCCGAAGAGGCGCGGCTGATCGGCCCGATCGGCGAATGGGTGATGCGCACCGCCTGCGACGAGGCGGCGCGCTGGCCGAGCCACATCCGCGTGGCGGTCAACGTCTCGCCCGACCAGCTCCAGATCCCGGGCTTCGTCACCACCGTCACTTCGGCGCTCTCGAACAGCGGCCTGTCCGCCGAGCGCCTCGAACTCGAGGTGACCGAGAGCGTGTTCATGCACGAGGGCCTCGGCGCCACCAAGGTGCTGGAGCGCGTGCTCGATCTGGGCGTCCGCCTCAGCCTGGACGATTTCGGCACCGGCTATTCGTCGCTCGGCTATCTGAGCCGCACGCGCTTTTCCTCGATCAAGATCGACCGCAGCTTCGTGCAGGGCGCATCGAAGGGCGTGCGCGAGGCGATCGCGATCATCCGCGCGGTCGTGGCGCTCGCCAAGAGCCTGGGCATGGCGACGACGGCCGAGGGCGTGGAGACCGAGGCGGAGCACCGGATGGTGCAGGAACTGGGCTGTTCGAAGGTGCAGGGCTATTATTTCGGCCGGCCGCTGCCCGTCGAGGAAGCGCGGGCGCTGGCGAACCGCGACTGGGGCGCATCGGCGGCGGCGTGAGCATCCGGGCCGAAGTCGGCGAAGGTGGCACGCAATCGACCCACACTCATTGGTATCATATGATGCCATATCGGGGCCGCGTTACCTCCCCCCCCCCCCCGCGCGCTGAGCCTGTCGAAGCACGCTCTCGACAGTCGATCCATCGCATGTGGTACAGGCCCTTCGACACGCTCAGGGCGAACGGTGAAGGACGACGCCGACCGCTTATCCCGCGACCATCGCCTGATAGCCTTGCGGCGGCAGCGGCAGGGCTAGGCGGGTGACGCCGCCGGCCAGCGCCACCGCGGCCAGCACGATGGCGAGCCCCCGTCCCCGCCCCCGCCACCAGCGCGCCTGCGCCAGCAGCACCGCAGCCAACGCGGTCGCGACCATCGGCCATAGATGATAGCGCAGGTCCGACGCGATGCTGAGGACGAGGAAGCTCGCCTCCAGCGCCAGCGCCGAGGCGAGCAGCGCCAGCGCCAGCCGCGCGCCCGCATCCATCCGCCGCCACGCGCCCGGCAGCAGGAGCAAGGCGAGGACCGTCCACAGAATCGGCCAGCCCGGCGGCGTCTCGATCAGCCAATCCGCCAGCCGCTGCCACATCACCGCCAGCCGGCCCGGCTCCGCCAGCCCCAGGGTATTGGCCTCGCTATGGTTGGGCGGCCCCGCACCCATCAGCCGCGCGGGCACGATCCAGCGCTCGGTGGAGTTCCAGTGCGCGAGCCGGTGCGCGGCATAGGCCAGCGGATGGCGCAGGATCGCGCCCGCCAGCCGGACGTACAGCGCGCCCGGCGGCCCCACGTGCAGCGCCTCGACATAGGGTTCGCAGTGATCGGCATCGCCCAGCGGATCCCAGAAGAACGGCTTCACGCAGCCATGCGCGCGCAGCCCCGCGATCGCATCGGGTGCGAGCCCGGTCGCCGCGCCGTCGCCGGTGCGTACCGCGATCGCGCTCAGATCGTAGATCGCCTGCGTCCGCTCGACGCCGCTGGGGCTCGCGCCGAGCAGGCGGTGGTTGACGAACGGCATCGCCGCCAGCACCGCCAAGGTCGCGACCACCAGCGCAACGGCGCGCCACCGCAAGTCGCGCGGCCGGCGCCACAGCGCGAAGCAAAGCGGCAGCACCGCAAAGAGCGCATTGGCGCGCACCAGCACCGCATAGCCGAGCAGCACCGCCACCACCGGCACCACGGGCCAGGGCACCGGCCGCGCTCGCAGCCGCCACCAGCCGACCAGCCCCACCGCGGCCAGCATCGCACCCAGCATCTGCGCGTCCTTCAGCACCGCCGCCTGCCAGCCGAGAAACGGCGGCCAAAGCCCGATCGCCAGCACCGCGAAAGCCGCGCCGCGTCGCCCAGCGGCGGCCAGCGCGGCGGCGATCAGCCCCAGCCCCAGCCAGTAACCGCCCATCTGCAACGCGAAGAGCGGCGCGGCGCCGGTCGGGCCGAACAGCGCCCAGAGCCGCGCCATCGCCGGCGGATGCCAATCGTCATAGGCGCCCGCCAGCACCTGCCCGTATTGGACGACGCTGTCGTACATGGCGATGCCCGGCCAGAAGAGCGCGAGGCTGGCCAGGAAGAGCACGCCCGCCGCCGCCACCGGCCAGCGCGGGCGGGCGCGCATCATGTCAGTAGTGGATCGCGCGGCCGTAGGCGCCGAGCACGCTTTCGTGCATCATCTCCGAGAGGGTCGGATGCGCGAAGACCGTCTCCATCAGTTCCGCCTCGGTCGTCTCGAGCTGGCGCGCGATGACATAGCCCTGGATCAGCTCGGTGACTTCGGCGCCCACCATATGCGCGCCGAGCAATTCGCCCGTCTTGGCATCGAACACCGTCTTCACGAAGCCCTCGGCCTCGCCCAGCGCGATCGCCTTGCCGTTGCCGATGAAGGGGAATTTGCCGACCTTGACGTCGTGGCCCGCCTCCTTGGCCTTCGCCTCGGTCATCCCCACGCTCGCCACCTGGGGGCGGCTATAGGTGCAGCCGGGGATGTTCCACGTCTCGAACGCATGCGGATTCTCGCCCGCGATCCGCTCGACGCAGACGATACCCTCGTGGCTGGCCTTGTGCGCCAGCCAGGGCGGCCCGGTCACGTCGCCGATCGCGTACACGCCCTCGACATTGGTGCGGCCATAGCCGTCGACCTTGATATGGCCGCGCTCGGTTTCGACGCCCAGCGCCTCCAGCCCGATCGCCTCGGTGTTCGGCACGATGCCGATCGCGACGATCGCATGGCTGAACTCGACCGTCTCGACCTGGCCGTCCTTGTTCTTGATCTTCGCGGTCACGCCGTTCGCGCCCGTCGCCAGCCCTTCGATGCCGACGCCGGTGCGGATCGCGATACCCTGTTTGGTCAGCGCCTTGTCCATGAAGGCGGAAACCTCCTCGTCCTCGACGGGGAGGATCCGCGGCAGCATCTCGACGATCGTCACGTCGGCGCCCATATCGTTGTAGAAGCTGGCGAATTCGACGCCGATCGCGCCCGATCCGATCACCAGCAGCTTGGTCGGCATCTCGACCGGCACCATGGCATGGCGATAGGTCCAGATCCGTTTGCCGTCCGCCTTGGCAAAGGGCAGGTCGCGCGCGCGCGCGCCGGTGGCCACGATGATGTGCTTCGCCTGCAGTTCGACCGTCTGGTCGCCCTGCTTCACCGACAGCGTGCCCGGCGCGGTGAGCGTGCCGACGCCCTCCACCACGCGGACCTTGTTCTTCTTCATCAGGCCCTTCACGCCGGCGTTGAGCTGGCCCGCCACCTTGCGGCTGCGATCGACGATCCTGCCCAGATCGAAGCCGACATTGTCCGCCTTCAGCCCGTAATCGGCGGCGTGGGTCATGTAGTGATAGACTTCGGACGTGCGCAGCAGCGCTTTGGTCGGGATGCAGCCCCAGTTGAGGCAGATGCCCCCCAGCCGCTCGCGCTCCACGATCGCGACCGACAGCCCGAGCTGCGCCGCACGGATCGCGGCGACATAGCCACCGGGGCCCGAGCCGAGGATCACGAGATCGAATTGGTCAGCCACGCGTATCACCCTGATTGAAAACGAAGTTATGAAGCCGCGGCGAAGCGGGCAGCGTCACGCCGGAAGCCCCGGCACGCGCCGCGGCCGGCGATTCTCGTCGGTGGCCACGAACACGAAGCGCGCCTGGGTCACCTTGCACATATCCTCGACATGCCGCGCGCGGCGCCAGGCCTCGACCTCGATCGTCATCGACGTGTTGCCCACCGCGACGAGCGTGGCGAACACCGAGACCTCGTCGCCGATCAACACGGGCGCGTGGAACTTCATCCCCTCCACCGCGATCGTGACGGCCCGGCCGCCCGAATGGCGCGACGCGGTGGAGCCCGCGGCCAGATCCATCTGGCCCATCAGCCAGCCGCCGAAGATGTCACCGTAGGGATTGGCGTCCCCCGGCATCGCGGTGACGCGGATCGTGGGCGCGCCCGCGGGCAGCCGGCCGTTGCCTTCGTCGCTCATGCCACCCCCGCCTGCCATGCGCGGACGAGCGCGTGCACGCCCATCGCCGCGACGATCAGCACCGCAACGCCGCCGATCGTCCAGATCGTGTCGCGGCCGAGCGGATAGCCCCAGGCCATCCCCCAGACGAACGCGCCGAACGCGCCGACGCTGACGACGAACCACAGGAGCTCCAGCCAGAAGCCGCGCATCCTGCGGGGTCCGGCGCCTGCCATCAGGCGAGCAGGCCCAGCGGCCGCTCGACCAGTTCGCGGAACGTCTTCATCAGTTGCGCGCCGTCCGCGCCGTCGATCGCGCGGTGATCGAAGCTGCCCGTCGCCGACATCACCGTCGCGACGCCGAGCGTATCGCCGTTCACCACCGCCCGCTTCTCGCCAGCGCCGACCGCGAGGATCATGCCCTGCGGCGGATTGATGACCGCATCGAACTGGGTGATGCCGTACATCCCCATGTTCGACAGCGAGGCGGTGCCGCCGGCATATTCCTCGGGGCGCAGCTTGCCGTCGCGCGCGCGGCCCGCGAGATCCTTCATCGCGGTGGCGATCGCGGAGATCGAGGCGGTGTCCGCGCCCTTAACCACCGGCGTGACGAGCCCGTTGGGCACGCTGACCGCAACCGAGATGTCGGCGCGGGCGAAGGTGAGCAACTGATCGCCCGCGAACTGTACGTTGCACTTGGGCACTTGCATCAGCGCGACGCCCAGCGCCTTGATGAGCAGATCGTTGACCGACAGCTTCACGCCGCGCGCGGCGAGGCTGTCGTTCAACTCGGCCCGCAGCTTCAGCAGCGCGTCGAGCCGCACATCGACGGTCAGATAGATATGCGGAACGGTCTGCTTCGATTCGGTCAGGCGCCGCGCGATCGTCTTGCGCATGTTGCTGAGCTTGGTCGTCTCGTGCGGGATGTCGGGCACGGCGGCGGGCTTTGCGGCCGGCGCAGGCGCATCGGCCTTTGCCGTCTCGGCCGTTGCGGGCGCGGCGGCGGTGGCGGCCTGGGCCGGCTGGGCGTTGGCGAGATCGGCGCGCACGATCCGGCCGTTCGGCCCCGAGCCGGTGACCGCGGACAGATCGACGCCCGTCTCCGCGGCAAGGCGGCGGGCGAGCGGGCTGGCCTTCACGCGCATGCCCGACGCCTCTGCGGCCGGGGCAGGCTCGGCGCCGGCGTCGGCGGGGCGGCCATGATCCTCGGCCATCGTCTCGGTGCGCGCGACGGGCTCGCCCTCGTTCCCCTTGGTGTTGGGGTCGGTCGCATCGGGACGGCCGCGGAATTCGGGATCGGCGGGCTGGAGCGACTCGCTCTTGGCGGGTTCGGACGGGGCGGACACGGCGCCGGCGGTGGCGGCGTCCTCGCCCTCTTCGGCCAGGATCGCGATCGTCGCGCCCACCTTCACGCCATCGGTGCCCTCGGCCACCACGATGCGCGCGATGACGCCCTCGTCGACCGCTTCGAACTCCATCGTCGCCTTGTCCGTCTCGATCTCGGCCATGATGTCGCCGGACTTGACGGTATCGCCCTCCTTGACGAGCCATTTGGCCAGCGTGCCTTCCTCCATCGTGGGGGACAGCGCAGGCATCTTGATTGCGATCGACATGAAGATCCTCGTCGTTGGGCGCGCATCCTCTCGCGCTCCTGCCGCGCCCGGTCAAGCCGTGGCCTTGCGCGCGCGCGCATCGCACGGCACCTTCACCCATGAATTCGAGGGGGGACGAGGCCGGTGCGCATCTATCTGGTCGTGATCGACGACAGCCCGGAGGCCGAGATCGCGCTGCGCTTCGCGGCGCGGCGCGCGGTGAAGACGGGCGGCGGCGTGGAAATCCTGACGCTGCTGCCGCCGCAGGAGTTCATGGCGTTCGGCGGCGTGCAGGCCACGATCGAGGACGAGGCGCGGCTTCATGCCGAAGGGCTGGTGGCGGGCGCCGCGGGCACGCTGCTGGCGGAATCGGGGCTTCACCCCGCGATCACCGTGCGCGAGGGCGACGGCCCCAAGGTGATCCGCGAGATGATCGCCGCCAATCCCCAGATCGCCGCACTCGTGCTGGGCGCCGCCGCCAGCGGCGCACCCGGCGCGCTGGTCAGCCATTTCGCGGGCGCCGATGCGGGCGCGCTGAGCGTGCCGCTGATGATCGTGCCGGGATCGCTTTCCCCCGAACAGATCGACCGATTGAGCTGACACGGCTGCAACATGGCGAAATCTTCGCGCAACATGAGCCCAATATCGGGGACGATGGCGGCCGTGAGCGGCGCCCTTCCCCATGATCTTCTCGCTCTATCGCAATGGTTTAAGAAGATGGTAAATCCTTTCTGATACCCTTGGCGCCGCCGGCATCGACCGGCGGCAACAGGAGTAACGGAGTGACCAGTCTCTCATCTTTGACCAGCGCGCTGTCGAGCGCCCAGACCAGCGGGCGCACGATGATGAACGCGCGAATCTCGGCCGCCGTTTCCAAGGGCGCGATCAGCAAGACCGACCAGACCGCGCTCGGCAGCGCGCTCGACAGCATCGACTCGACGCTGGCGAGTAGTAGCGGCACGAGCATTTCCGGCACCTCCACCATTTCGATGAAGGACAAGATGGCGTCGCTGATCGACGATCAGGTGACCAAGGGGACGCTGACGAGCGACCAGGCGGACGAGCTCAAACAATTCTTCGCGACCGGCGGATCGCAGAAGAGCGCGGACGGCAGTGCGGATACCGACAGCGACACCGACAGTGGCGCGACCGCGATCGCGAGCGCCGGCGGCATGCACGGCCTGCAGGGCGCCGGCGGCCCGCCCCCCGGCCCGCCACCGTCCGGCGGTTCGTCCGACGACGATGACGATTCGAGCAGCAGCTCGTCCAGCAGCAGCACGTCGTCCACGAGCAGCACGAGCGCCACCGAGAAGAGCCAGCTCGACACGCTGATCGCCTTTCTCGAAAAGATGCGCAGCAGCATCGGCAGCCAGGCCACCTATGGTACGAGCACGTCGAACGGCAGCACGAGCAGCAGCGACAGCACCGGCCTCGTCTTCAGCGGGGTGGCCTGAGCCGCGGCTGCGGAAGCCGGCGGCCGACCGGCCGGCTTCCGCGTCGCCCCCGCGTGACGCCGAATTCATCACTGCGCCTGCAACCCCTTGCGATTCCAGCGGTTCGTGGCTGCGAGACGAAGAGGAGCAAGGCGATGGCGGGCGACGAGACAGCGGATACGGGCCGGCGGGGGATCATCATGGGCGCAGGCGCGCTCGCCGCGATGGGCGTGGCAGGCGCCGCCGCCGCGCAGGTACCGGCCGACCCGCGCACCGCAGGCCCGATCGTGGCGGGCCGCGACTCGCAACTGGCGGGCAAGGTGGCGTTCGTGACGGGCGCCGCGCGCGGCATCGGCCGTGCGATCGCGGTGGAGCTGGCGGCGAACGGCGCCGACGTCGCGATCCTCGACATCGCCGGCTATGTCAGCCCCGCCTCCAACGCCACGCCCGCCACGCCCGACGAACTGGCCGAGACCAAGCGTCAGATCGAGGCGCATGGCCGGCGCTGCCTCGCGATCAAGGGCGACATCCGCAAGATCGCGCAGCTCCGCGCCGCGCACGACCGCGTGCTGAAGGAGCTCGGCCGGATCGACGTGGTGGTCGCCAACGCCGCGATCCAGCGCTGGAAGGACCTGCTCGAGATGGAGGACAGCGACTGGTACGACGTGATCGACAACAATGTGAACGGCACCGCCAACACCGTGCGCGCCTTCGCCAAGACGCTGACCGGCCAGAAGAGCGGCCGGTTCATCCTGATCTCGTCGATGCAGGGCAAGCACGGCACCGCAGGCGCCGCCTCCTATTCCGCGTCCAAGCACGCGATCATCGGGCTGATGAAATCGGCGGCCGAGGAATTCGGCAAACATGGCGTGACGGTGAACTGCATCCTGCCCGGCCTCGTCGACACCGCGCTCACCCGCTATCCCGCGCGCTGGAGCCACGTGATCGGCGAAACGCAGGACGATCCGCCCAAGAACCCGACCGAAGCCGAGACGTGGAACAACCGCGCGCCGCGCGTGCCGCTGCGCGTCGCATGGCTGAGGCCCGAGGACATCTCGCCGATGGCGGTGTTCCTGGCCTCGGACGGATCGGCGATGTGCTCGGGCGCCAATTTCGAGGTGACCGGCGGCGACAGCGCGCAGGACGTGTGAGCCGGCGGCGGATGCACGGTGGACAGCGATTTCGTTTGCGGTCAACATCATGGCCATGCTGATCCCGCTCCTGCTCGCCGCCGCCCCTGCCCCGGCGCTGCCCGCCCCGTCCGAGCCGCGGCTGCGCGCTACCGTCACCACGCTCGTCGGCTTCGGCACGCGGCATACGCTCTCCACGGTCACCGATCGCAAGCGCGGGATCGGGGCGGCGCGCGACTGGGCCGCGGCACGCTTCGCCGAGATGGCGAAGGACTGCGGCGGCTGCATCAAGGTCGAGCGGATCGCGCGCCGCTTCACCGGCCCGCGCGCGCCGAACGGCGTGATGGTCGAGGACGTGCTTGGCATCCAAAAGGGCCGCGATTCCGAGCGCGTCGTGATCGTCGGCGCGCATATCGACAGCCGCGTGACCGACGAGATGAACGCCACCGCCGACGCGCCCGGCGCCAATGACGACGCCTCGGGCGTCGCGCTGGTGCTTGAGGCCGCGCGCATCCTCTCCAAACGGTCGCACGACGCCACCATCGTCTATGCCGTCTTCTCGGGCGAGGAGCAGGGCCTGTGGGGGGCGACGCTGCTGGCCGACACCGCCAAGGCGCGCGGCTGGCAGGTGTCGGCGATGCTCAACAACGACATCGTCGGCAACACGGTGGGTCAGGGCGGCGTGCGCGTCGCGGATCGGGTGCGCGTCTTCTCCGAAGGCATCCGCGCCTCCGAGGACATGGTGCAGCAGCAGGAACGCCGCGCGATCGGCGGCGAGGACGACGGCCCGAGCCGCGCGCTCGCCAAGGCGATCGACGGCATCGCGGGCACGCTGCCCGGCGGCCTGGACGTCATGCTCGACCGCCGGCCTGACCGGTTCGGTCGCGGCGGCGACCACGAGCCGTTCCTGAAGCTGGGCTATCCGGCGGTGCGTTTCTCGGTCGGCGCCGAGAATTGGGACCGCCAGCATCAGGATCTGCGCACCGAGAACGGCGTCGACTATGGCGACACGATCGCGGGCATGGACTTTCCCTATCTGGCGAAAGTGACCGCGATCAACATGGCGACGCTCGAACGGTTGGCGGACGCACCCGCCGCCCCTGCCAGCGCCGGCATCGCGGGCGCGCTGTCGCGCGACACGACGGTGACGTGGAGCCCGGTGCCCAACGCCGCCGGCTACCGCGTGCGCTGGCGCCGCAACGACGCGCAGGACTGGACCGCGATGCGCGACGTGACCGGCACGAGCACCGTGCTGCAACAGGTGCCGGTGGACGATCACTTCGTCGGCGTCTCGTCGCTCGCGGCGGACGGATCAGAAAGCCTCGTCACCTTCGCCGGGCACGCCGCGCGGCGCTGACCGGCGCAAGCGCGCTGGGGTTTAGCCATCCGCCGTCCGCCCTGCGCTTGTTGGAAGGACTATTCCGCGGGCGGAGCCCCATCGCGGGGAGAGCGTGCTTCGGCAAGCTCAGCACGAACCGAGTTTGGGGGCGGGATCAGACTCGTCATTCCGCGCGGAGGCAGACGACGCCCAACGAACCGTTCGCCCTGAGCTCGTCGAAGGTCCTGTTCCGCAGATAACGGCGCCATCGCTGGGGCTTGCTTCGACAGGTTCAGCACGAACGAAATGGGGGGACGGGATCTAACTCGCGTGATCCCGACCCCTCGCTGTTCAGGCCCGGCGCGTCACCGCCGATAGGCGGTGATGCGGACAGTTCAGCAGCCGCAGCGGATATGCACCTTCGACGCCGGGCGCCGCCATTTGCGGTGGGCGCGGGTGTAGGTCACGTCGTCCTCGATCAGCTCGGTCGTCGTCGTGGTGACGACGGGCGCGGTCTGCACGACGACGGTGGTGGTGCCGCCGCCATAATAGCCCGCGCTCGTCGTGGTGACGGTGGTGCGCCCGTCCGGCGACACCCACCCGCCGGGACCGCCCTGCAGCGGGCGGCGCGGCGGAGGCGGAGGCGAGGCATAGCCATATTCGGGCGGCACGGGCTGGACATAGCCCATGGGCGGCGGCGGCGCATGGCGCGGTGCGACCGGCGGCCGGTCATAGCCGGCGCCATAATCGGGCTGGCGGCGGTTCGCCGAGCGGTCGATCGCATAGCCCGCCGCCGCACCGACGCCCGCGCCGATCAGCGTTCCGCCCAGCCGGTTGCCGCGCCCCGCGATCAGATTGCCCGCGACGCCACCGACGGCCGCACCGGCGAGCGCGCCGCCGACCCCGTTGCTGCGATGCTCATAGGCAGGCTGGCCATAGCCGGGTTGCGCGTAACCCGGCTGGGCATAGCCCGCGCCATAGGATGGCGGCGGGGCCGGCCGCGCGTAGGCGGGCTGGGCATAAGCGGGCTGGGCATAGACCGGCTGCGCATAGCCGCCGCGATCGCCCGGCCCGGCATAGACCGTCTCGTCGCTGTCATAGCCGCCGTCATACCGGTCCCAATCCAGGCCGCCGACGGTGTCGTACACCGAGCCGCCGGCATCGACGAGCACCGCATCGTCATAATAGCGCATCCAGCGATAGCCGTTGGCGGGCTGCGACAGGCCATAGGTCGACCAGTCGTCGATGCCGAAGCGCGGCGACTGCCAATAACCCGGCAGCGCATAGCCGCGATACGGGCGGCGATAGCCGTTCCATCCGCCGGGCGCGTTCACGCCGCCCCACCAATGGCCGCCGACCTTGCTGCCCCAGCGATGGCCGCCCTGGGGCACGCCGATCGGGCGCGGCTGCGGGCCGCTGACATAATGGTTGCCGTAACCACCGCCTTGCGGCGCGGGATAGCCGCCGCCGTTCGCCTGCGCCGTCGAATAGGTGGTGCCGGCGCCGACGCCCGGCCCGTGCGCGACCATCCGCTGCGCGCCCGCGCCGTCCGCGGCGACGAGCGCGATCACCGCGCTGGCGATTCCGATGGTCCGCATGCGTATCTCCCTGTTCTAGCACGCCTCAACGCCGAGTTCGTTACGCGGTTGCTTACCAAATCATGAACCACCCCGCCAGCGCGCGGCTGTCCCGATACGGATCACCCGGCGATGGCGGCGATCCGTGGCGCGAGCAGCGCGACCAGCGCCTCGCACCCGGCCTGGTCCGCGTCGTCGAACCGCGCGGGCACCGGGCTGTCGAGATCGAGCACCCCCAGCAACCGCCCGTCATGCACGATCGGGACGACCAGTTCGGACCGGCTCGCCGCGTCGCAGGCGATATGGCCGGGAAAGGCGTGGACATCGGCCACGCGCTGCGTGACGCGCGTATCCGCCGCGGTGCCGCACACGCCGCTACCCAGCGCGATGCGGATACAGGCGGGCTTGCCGAGGAACGGCCCGAGCACCAGCTCGCCCGCGACCAGCCGGTAGAAACCCGCCCAGTTGAGATCGGGCAGATATTGCCAGATCAGCGCCGCCGCGTTGGCCATGTTGGCGATGGCGTCGGGCTCGTCGGCGGTCAGCGCGTCGAGCGCGGCGTGCAGGTCGCGATAGAGATCGGCCCGGCTGCCCGTGGCTATGTCGAATTCGTACATCGTCACTCCATCGATACGCGGCCGCGCCCGGCCTTCACGGCGCTGCGTCCCTTCTTGGCATCCACCCGCCGCGCCTTGGCCGCGCGCGAGGGCTTGGTCTTCACGCGGCGCGCGTCGCGCTCCGCTGCGGTATCCAGCAGGTCGGACAGGCGCGCGCGCGCATCGGCGCGGTTCTGCTCCTGCGTGCGATAGCGGCGCGCGGTGATGACGATCGTGCCGCCCGCGGTCATCCGGCTGCCCGCCGCGATCCGCAGCCGGCGGAACGTCTCGGGATGAAGCCCCAGCGCATAGGCGTCGACGCGCAACTGGCACGCGGTCGCCACCTTGTTGACGTTCTGCCCGCCCGGCCCCGAGGCGGCGAGGAAGCGCTCCTCGATCGCGTCCTCGGGCACCTCAGCCATCGTCGAAGCCGGCGAAGCGTTCGGGCATCGGCGCCTCCGCGACGATCGGATCCTTGGCGCCGCGCGGCACCGTCAGCGCACGCGCATGGAGCATCATGCCCAGCCGGTCGGCGCGGCCATAGACCTGATCGCCCACCACGGGCACGCCGAGGCCACTGGCGGCGTGGACGCGGATCTGGTGCGTGCGCCCCGTCTCCGGCCGGAATTCGACGAGCGCACGGCCGTCCACCACGCGCACCAGCCGCCATGCCGAGCGCGCCGCCTTGCCCTTCGCATCGGGCACCATCCGCCAGCCCGCCTCGCGCGTGCTCGTCTTGGCCAGCGCCATGTCGATGATGCCGCCCTCGCCCTCCGGCACGCCGTCGAGCACCGCGAGATAGCGTTTCTGTACCAGCCCCTGTTCGAACGCCTGTTGCAGCCGGGCATGCGCCTTGGGGTTGCGCGAGAGGAGCAGGCAGCCGCTGGTGTCGCGATCGAGCCGGTGTACCGCGACCGGCCAGCGCTGGAAACCGAACTTCAGGCTTTCGAGATGGTTCTCGAGGCTGAGCGATCCGTCACGCGGCGGATCGACCGGCAGGCCCGAGGGCTTGTCGATCACCAGGGCCTCGCCGTCGAGGAAGAGTACGCGATCACCATGCATGGGCCGCCCTTGCCACCGCAAGCCCGCGCATGCCAGAGGCTCGCGCACGATGATGCGCCGCATTCTCCCCCTGCTCGCGTTCGTCGCCGCCGCGTCGCCGGCCATGGCGCAGGTCTGTTCGGGCGGGCTGGGCGGTGTCGGCGAAGGGCGGCTGATGGGGCATCTCTTCTATGGCGACGCGCCCCAGGACGATCTCGTGCCCGCGCCCGCCGGCTATGCGCTGGGGCGCGAATGCCTGTTGCGGCGCGACGCGATGCCCGATCTGATCCGCCTGATCGACGCCTCGCGCGCCGATCCGCGCACCGGCGGCCGGATCCTCGCGCTGTCGTGTCACCGTTCGGTCGCGCGGCAGAGCGCGGTGTTCGGGCGCGAGCGGCCCGATGGCGGCGCGTCGGACCGCGCCGAGTCGGTCGCGCCGCCGGGCTATAGCGAGCATGGCACCGGCTATGCGCTCGATTTCGCGATCCGCCCGGCCAATGGCTGCCCCGATGCCGAGGCGTGCATGGCCGCTACTCCCGCCGCGCGCTGGCTGCGGACCAATGCGCCGCGCTACGGCTTCGAACAATCCTTCCCCGGCGGCAACCGCCAGCAGGTGAAATGGGAGCCGTGGCATTGGCGCTGGGTGGGGGTGAACGGCGACGTCGCCGCCGCCGCCCGCGCCCGCGCGCTCTTCGCCTGTGCGCGCAAACGTTTCCCCGCCGATCCGGGGATCGTGCCCCTGGTGGTCCGGGTGGCGGTGCAGCCGGCGATGCCGGTGCATGGCGCGCCACCCCGACCGGTGGTCAGGAAACGCCGCTGATCCCCAGCGTTTCCTGACGCCACCTACCTCCGTTCGCCCTGAGCCTGTCGAAGGGCCTGTTCACATCCGACGGCACGCCGGCGCAGAGAATGCTTCGACGAACTCAGCAGAACGGATGGGGCGGCAGGGTCGCCCCATCCTCATCCCACCCTAGGCGAGCTTGGCCGCGGTCTCGGCGATGCGCTTGCCCTGATAGCGGGCGCCCGCCAGTTCCTCGGCGTGCGGCTGGCGGCTGCCGTCGCCGGCCGCGATCGTCGTCGCGCCGTAAGGCGATCCGCCGCGCACCTCGTCCACGCCCATCTGGCCCTGGAAGCCGTAATCCAGCCCGACGATCGTCATGCCGTGATGCAGCAGGTTGGTGATGATCGAGAACAGGGTCGTCTCCTGGCCGCCATGCTGGCTGGCGGTGGCGGTGAAGGCGCCGCCCACCTTGCCGACCAGCGCGCCCTTGAACCACAGGCCGCCCGTCGTGTCCCAGAATGCCGCCATCTGCGCGGGCATCCGACCGAAGCGGGTCGGCGCGCCGACGACGATCGCATCGTAATCGGCGAGCGCATCGGGGCTCTCGATCAGCGGATGCTTGGTGTCGGTCTTGAAATGTGCGGCCTCGACGACCTCTTGCGGCGCGGTCTCGGCGACGCGGCGGATATCGACCTGCGCACCACCCTCGCGCGCGCCCTCGGCGACGGCATCGGCCATCTGCTCGATATGGCCATAGGACGAATAATAGAGCACCAGCACCTTGGTCATCGCGAAATCTCCTTTGCGCGCCTCGAACGCACCCGGCCGGAAATAGTCGCTCCGCCCGACGGGTAAACGGAAACCGTGGAAACGGATCGTTTCGGAGCTATGATCCGGGCTTTGCGGAGAAGCCCGATGCGCCTGCCCGATCTCGAAGCCTGGGCGATCTTCGCCAGCGTCGTCGAGCATCGCTCGTTCAGCGCCGCCGCCGACACGCTCGGCCTGTCCAAGGCAACCGTCTCCAAGGCGATCACGCGGCTGGAGGCGCATCTCGGCCAATCGCTGTTCCACCGCACCTCGCGGCGCATCGCGCTGACCGAAGCGGGCAAGCCGCTGGCCGAGCATGCTGCGCGCATCCTCGCCGAATCGCGTGCCGCCGAAGAAGCGGCGTTCGATGCCGCGCGCGCGCCCACCGGCCGCATCCGGCTCGCCGCGCCGATGAGCTTCGGGATCGACACGGTGGCGCCGGTGCTCGCCGAATTTCTGGCACTTCATCCGGGAATCGAGATCGACCTCCACGTCTCCGACGCGCGCGTCGACATCGTCGCGGAGGGGTTCGATGTGGCGCTGCGGATCGCCCGGCTGCCCGACAGTTCGCTGCGTGCACGGCGGCTGTGCGGCATCGCCACGCATGTGGTGGCCGCGCCCGCCTATCTGGCGGCGCACGGCACCCCCGCCCACCCTGCCGAACTCGCCGCGCACCGGCTGCTCGGCTATTCGAACGTCGTCGGCCCATGGCATTTCGAGCGGCCGGGGGAGCCCGACGTGGCGGTGCGCGCGAGCGGCCCGCTGGCCGCGAACAGCGGCGAGGCGCTGCTGCCCGCGCTGCTGGCGGGGATCGGCATCGCGCGGCTGCCCGATTTCATCGTCGGCGCGCATATCCGCTCGGGCGCGGTGGTCGCGATCCTCACCGACTGGCCGAACCCCGAAGTGGGGCTGCACCTGCTGACCCCGCCCAGCCCCCTTCGGCCGGCGCGCGTCGAGGCGCTGATCGCGTTTCTCGGCGAACGGCTGCGCGATCCACGCTGAGCCTGTCCCCCGCGCGTGCGATCTGCCACGGATGCGCCATGCCCGATTCGCACCCGCCCCGATGAACCGCCTTGCCCCCGATGCCGACGATGCGCGCTTCGTCCGCCGGATCGTCATCGCGATCCTGATCCTGGCGGTGGTCGCCGCGCTCTACCGCGCCGGGGACCTGCTGATCCTCGCCTTCGGCTCCGCGCTCGGCGCGATCGTGATCCATGCGATCGCCGAGAATTACCGCACGCTGCTACGCGTGAACGCCAAGCTGTCGCTGGGCCTCGCGATCGCGACCGTGCTGGCGATCATCGGCTTTCTCGGCTGGCTGTTCGGCGTCGCCTTTCGCCAGCAGGTCAACAGCTTCATCACCCAGTTGCCGGCGCTGCTCGACCATCTGGCCGCCTGGATGTCGCAGACGCCGGTGGGCGCCAAGATCGTCGACGCAGTCCACGCCGCCTTCGCCGGCAGCCGCGTCGCGCGCGACGTCGGCGGGCTGGTGCAGGGCACGGGCGAACTGCTGCTCAACTGCCTGTTGCTGCTCGTCGGCTCGCTGTTCTTTGCCGCCGACCCCAAGGTCTATGAGCGCGGTTTCCTGTTCCTGGTGCCGTCGTCCAAGCGCGCCGCGTTCGAGGATGCGCTGTTCGACGTGGGATCGACGCTGCGGCTCTGGCTACGCGCGCAGCTCATCCAGATGACGACGATGGGCGTGCTTGTCGGCGTGGGGCTGTGGATCGCCGACGTGCCCTCGCCCGCCGCGCTCGGCCTGCTCGCCGGCCTGTCCGAATTCATCCCCTATGTCGGGCCCACCGCGGCGATGCTGCCGGCTTTGGGGCTGGCGGCGGTGAACGGCAGCGGGCCCGTCGTCGGCACGCTCGTCACCTATGCGGTCGTGCGGCTCGTGCAGACCAATTTCATCACCCCCTTCGTCACCAACCGCGTGATCGCCATCCCGCCGGCGGTCACGCTGTTCGCGATCATCGCGATCGGCATGGTGTTCGGGCTGTTCGGCCTGTTCTTCTCGGCCGCGCTGCTGGTGGTGATCTACACGCTGATCCGCAGCCTCTATCTGCGCGAGGTGCTGGGCCAGGATATTCCGCGCGCGCAGCACCAGCGGCTGCTCGGCCCGAACGAATCGCCGGAAATCCGCTCTTAAGCCGAAATTAACCTTTTGCCTTCACATGTGGTGTGGTTAATAAATACGGCTGGAGCGACGGGTATGGAACCGTCCTCGAGGACGGGGGAATGCGATGCGCGTGCTGCTGATCGAGGACGAGCCGACGACCGCCAAGGCGATCGAGCTGATGCTGACGACCGAAGGATTCAACATCTACACCACCGATCTGGGTGAAGAGGGTTTGGATCTCGGCAAACTCTATGATTACGATATAATCCTGCTCGATCTGAACCTGCCCGACATGCACGGTTACGACGTGCTGAAGAAGCTGCGCGTGGCGCGGGTGTCGACGCCGGTGCTGATCCTGTCGGGCGTGAACGAGATGGACAGCAAGGTCCGCTCGTTCGGCTTCGGTGCGGACGATTATGTGACCAAACCGTTCCACCGCGAAGAGCTGATCGCGCGCATCCAGGCCGTGGTCCGCCGGTCCAAGGGCCATTCGCAGAGCGTGATCCGCACCGGCAAGCTGGCGGTCAATCTCGACGCCAAGACGGTCGAGGTCGATGGCAGCCGCGTGCACCTGACCGGCAAGGAATATGCGATGCTGGAGCTGCTCTCGCTCCGCAAGGGCACCACGCTCACCAAGGAAATGTTCCTCAACCACCTCTATGGCGGGATGGACGAGCCCGAGCTGAAGATCATCGACGTCTTCATCTGCAAGCTGCGCAAGAAACTGAGCCTCGCCTGCGACGGCGAGAATTACATCGAAACGGTGTGGGGCCGCGGCTATGTGCTGCGCGAACCCGAAGAGATGGCGGTGACGCAGGTCGCCTGACCTTCGGTCAATCACCACGAAAAAGGGCTGCCGCATGGTGATGCGGCAGCCCTTTTCGTTTTGGCGCAAGCTATTGTTCGATCACGTCACCCCGACCCGTCCCCTGGGCCCGTCGAAGGGCCTGTTCCAGGGCCAAGGTTCGGCCACGGAGAGCGTGCTTCGAAAAGCTCAGCACGAACCGTCGGAGGGATGGACGAACGACCGCCTACCCGCCTTAGCGGCAGCGCACCTGGTTGCGGTCGATCGAACGACCGAGCAGCGCACCGCCACCGGCGCCGAGCAGCGTGCCAAGCGTGCCGCCGCCGAGCACGTTGCCCAGCACGCCGCCGCCGACCGCACCGACCACCAGGCCCGTTGTCCCGTCGTTGCGACGGCAATAGGCGCGGCCATCACGGCCACGATAGATCCGGTCGTCGCGGCTCAACGCCCGGTCGTAACCGCGGCGACTGCGATAATTGTCGCGCGGGTTCCAGTTGCCGTTGTCGTCGCCGTGCCAGCCATAATCGCGGCCATTGTCGCGATACTGCGCCGATGCCGCACTCGGCAGCGCGATCGGCGCGGTGACGGTCACGGCCATCAGCGTCGCCATCAGGAACTTCTTCATCGATCGTCTCCTCGTTACCCTTGCGTAACCAGCAAGTCCGGGGATGGTTCAATCCGCCCCGATGGCTCCGATCTAGGCGCCGGGCGGTGTCCCGACGCTGAACCCGCATGTCAGCCGCCATACACGTCCGCCAGGCCGGGATGCGGTTCGTCAGGGCCGCTTGTACACCTGCTGGCCGCCCACCCAGGTCTCCTCCACCTTGGTGGCACGCAGCTCGGTCGGCGAGGCGGTCAGCGGGTCGCGGTCGACGATGATGAAATCGGCGTGCTGCCCCACCGCCAGCCGGCCGTATTTGCCCTCGGCGAAGCCGGCATAGGCCGCGCCGCCGGTGAACGCCCACCACGCCTGTTCGCGCGTCACGCGCTCTTCCGGGCGCCATCCGCCGAACGGCTGCCCTTGCGCGTCCATCCGCGTGAACGCCGCCGCCCAGCCCGCGAACGGATCGGGGCTTTCGACCGGATAGTCCGATCCGAAGGCGAGTGCGGCGCCGTTCTTCAGCATCGTGTTCCACGCATAGGCGCCACCCAGCCGATCGGGGCCGAGCCGTGCCTCGGCCATCGTCCGGTCGCTGGTGGCGTGGGTCGGCTGCATCGACGCGATGATGCCATGATGGCCAAAGCGCGGCAGATCGGCCGGATCGACGATCTGCGCATGCTCGATCCGCCAGCGGCGATCGCCGGTATAGGTGTCCGACATCTCCTCGATCGCGCCCAGCACCTGCGCATTCGCCTTGTCGCCGATCGCGTGGACCGCGACCTGATAGCCGTCCATCGCCGCGCGGCTCATGCGGTTGCGGATCAGCGTGTCGCTCATGAAGCCAGCGCCCGACTGGCCGGGCGCATCGCTGTAGGGCGCCTTCAGCCAGGCCCCGCGCGAGCCGAGCGCGCCGTCGTCGTACAGCTTCACGCCCACCAGCCGCAGCCGGTCGCCATAGAGCCACGGCGTCGGCCCGGTGCCGCCGATCTGCACCGCAGTCTCGACGCCCAGCCCATAGCTGACGATCCGCACGCGCAACCGGTCGGTGTCGCCCATCCGCCGATAGGTCATCCAGTCGTCGAGCGAGGTGCCCATGTCGTCGGTGGCGGTGATGCCATAGCCGAGCAGGATCGCCTGCGCCTTCAGGAACGCGGCGTTGCGATCCTTGGCCGAGGGCTGCGGCACTGTCTTGGCGACCAGATCCTGCGCGGCATCGACGAACACGCCCGACGGCACGCCGCCGCTGCGCTCGATCCGCCCGCCCGCGGGCGCCACACTCTTCGCGGTCACGCCCGCGGCCTTCATCGCCGCGCTGTTCGCCCAGGCGGCATGGCCGTCCGCGCGCGACAGCCACACCGGCCGGTCGCCCACCACCGAATCCAGGTCCGCCGCGGCGGGGAAGCGCCCCAAACCCCAGCTTTCCTGGTTCCAGCCGCCGCCCAGGATCCATTTGCGATCGGGATTGGCGGCGGCATAGGCGGCGATCCGCGCCTTGGCCTCCTCGAGCGACTTCGTGCCCGACAGATCGAGCTCCAGCGCGCGAAACCCCAGCTCCATCACATGGCCATGCGCGTCGATGAAGCCCGGCAGCAGCACGCGCCCCTTCATGTCCGCGCGCCAGTCGGGCCGGTCGGGGCGCTTCTCCTTGGCCGCGAACAGCCGGGTGACGACGCCGTCGCGGGTCATGCCGATCCCGGTGAAGTGGATGACGTGCCCGTCCTTGTCGAGCGTGATGCCGTCGACATTGTCGATCAGCGCGTCCGCGAAGGCGGGCGCAGGGGTCAGCGCGAGCATCGCCGCGGCGTACAGGAATTTCATCGCCACTCGCTCCGCCGCCGCCCGCATCATGCGCCGCCGCATAAGCCGTGTTCCCCCGTCACGCCAGATGGTCTAATTCCACGCATCATGGCTACCCTTGCAAACGCCGACGCGCGCTCCGCCCTTCCCGTCTCGATCGACGACGTCCATGCCGCGCATGATCGCATCCGCGACGCGGTGGTGCGCACGCCGACGCTCGTCAGCCGCACGCTTTCGCAGATGACCGGAGCCGAGGTTTACCTGAAATTCGAGAACCTTCAGTTCACCGCGGCCTATAAGGAACGCGGCGCGCTGAACACGCTGCTGCAACTCGACGAGGCGGCGCGCGCCAAAGGCGTGATCGCGGCGTCGGCGGGAAATCACGCGCAGGGCGTCGCCTATCACGCCACGCGACTCGGCATCCCCTCCACGATCGTGATGCCGCGCAACACGCCCACGGTGAAGGTGACCCAGACCGCCGGGCACGGCGCGACCGTGATCCTGGAGGGCGACACGTTCGACGCCGCGCACGCGCACGCCCGGCTGCTGGAGGCGGAGCGCGGCTATACCTTCGTCCATCCGTTCGACGATCCCCGCGTCATCGCGGGCGCCGGCACGGTGGCGGTCGAGATGCTGGAGGACGTGCCCACGATCGACACGATCGTCACGCCGATCGGCGGCGGCGGCCTGATCTCGGGCATGGCGACCGTGGCGCGCGCCGCGGACCGTCCGATCGAGGTGATCGGCGTGGAGGCCGAGCTGTTCCCGTCGATGTACAACCGCATCCGCGGCACCGAAATGCCGTGCGCGGGCGATACGCTGGCCGAGGGCATCGCGGTCAAGGAGCCGGGCGCGATCACGTCGCGGATGGTGCGCGCGCTGGTCGACGACATCGTGCTGGTGAGCGAACGCAGCCTCGAGGAAGCGGTGAGCCTGTTGCTCCAGATCGAGAAGACCGTGGTGGAGGGCGCGGGCGCCGCGGGGCTGGCCGCGCTGCTCGCGCATCCCGAGCGGTTCCGCGGCAAGACCGTCGGCGTGGTGCTGTGCGGCGGCAACATCGACACGCGGCTGCTCGCCAACGTGCTGCTGCGCGATCTCGCGCGTTCGGGCCGTCTCGCGCGGCTGCGCATCCGCCTGCAGGATCAGCCGGGCGCGCTGTTCAACGTCGCCCGGATCTTCGATCAGGAGCGGATCAACATCATCGAAGTGTATCACCAGCGCGTGTTCACCACCCTGCCGGCCAAGGGCCTCGTCACCGATATCGAATGCGAGGCGCGCGACCGGGCGCATCTCGACAAGCTGGTGACGGCGCTGCGGGCAGCGGGATACGAGACGAGCCTGGTCGAACTGGCCTGATCCTGTTCACGTTAACCCTTTATGATGGTAAAGCCGCTTTTCACGGAGGCGCGGACGATTCATAACGGGCGGATCATGACAGGCCATTCGCGGTGACCGCGCCCTTCCGCTTTCCCCGCTTCTTCGTCACGAGCCCGTCGCCGTGCCCCTATCTGCCGGGCCGGCAGGAGCGGAAGGTGTTCACCGAACTGGCGGGCCCGCATGCGGGCGAGCTGAACGACGCGCTCGGCCGGATCGGCTTTCGCCGCAGCCAGGGCGTCGCCTATCGCCCCAGTTGCGCAGGCTGCGCGGCCTGCATCTCGGTGCGCGTCGTCACGAACGAGTTCGTCGCCAACGCCACGCAGCGCAAGCTGCTGCGCCGCAACCGCGACGTCGAGGTGACCGCCTGCCGCGCCTGGGCCACGGACGAGCAATATCAGCTTCTTCGCGGCTATCTCGCCAGCCGCCATCCCGGCGGCGGCATGGCGGGCATGGACGAGGAGGATTATGCCGACATGATCGAGCATTCCCCCGTCAATTCGATGATCCTCGAATATCGCGAGCCCTCGATCGGCGGCGTACCCGGGCGGCTGATCGGCGCCTGCCTCACCGATCGCCAGGCGGACGGGCTGTCGATGATCTACAGCTTCTTCGCCACCGACGAGGACGCTCGGCCCGGCTTCGGCAATTTCATCATCATGGACCATATCCTGCGCGCGCGCGACGCGGGGCTGGCCTATATCTATCTGGGTTATTGGGTGAAGGGCTCGGCGCGGATGGCGTACAAGGTGCGCTATCGGCCGATCGAGATGCTCGGCCCCAAGGGCTGGCGGCGGATGGAGGACGAGCCCGAGGCCGTGCCCGCCAGCCCGGCGCAGCATCACGCGCTGCGGCGCGAACTCGCCTGACTCACTCCTCGCGCGACACCACCACGTCGACGTCCAGTTCCTCGTCGCCCCGCCCCAGCCGCGACCCCGCGACCGGCGCCGCGCCCGCCGCATCGAGCGCGACCGCGACGCGGACATAATCCTCCTGCGGGCACAGGCCGAACCACGGGTCGAACCCCACCCAGCCGAGCCCGTCGACATGCGCCTCCGCCCAGCCATGCGGCGTCGGCCGGTGCGCGCCGTCGAATCCCGTGAGGCAATAGCCCGAGACGTAGCGCGCCGGCGCGCCGAGCGATCGGGCCGCCACCGCGAACATCTGCGCCATGTCGCGCGGCGTCGCGGTGGCGGCGGCAAAGGCGGTGGCGGCATCGATCGATGGATCACCGCGCCCCCGGTCGCGCGCGAACCGGCCGTGCAGCGCCGCGCTCACCGCGTGCAGCCGCGCCAGCCGGTCCCGCTCGCCTGCCGTCGTGTCGGCGGCGAAGGTGGCGATCGCAGCGTCCGCCGCGGTGCACGGCGTCGCGCGGAGGAACAGGGCGGGCGGCAGCGTCTCGGCGACGCCGTGCAGCACGCCGTCCGAATGGCTGGTCAGCACCTCGCCCGATACCGTGATCGCAATATGCGCGATCGGCCCCTCGACATAGAGCATGGTGATCGCATTGCCGAAGCCGTCGCGCCCGACCTTCATCCGCGCGTCGCAATCGACATCGATCCGCCACGACGCCACCGTCTGGTCGTGCGAATTCTCCGGGCTCACCCGCAGCATCTGCACCAGCCGTTCCTGCGGCTCGCTGAACCGGTAGACCGTTCGGTGATCGACCGACAGCCGCATGTCTTGCCCCCTTTTTTCAGCCCCCTAGTGGAACTTGAATTGTCGCCCGATCGCGCCGTGCAGCAGATCGTTTTCGTGGATGAACGCCTGCAGATATTGGTGCAGCCCCGAGGCGATCACCTGGCCCGAGCGCGTCCGCGCCAGACGCGCGCTGCGCATACGCGCCATCCGGTCCGCCTCGCCATGATGCCCCGTCCGCTTGGCGAGCAGCCCGAGCATGTCGACCGCTTCCTCGACCGAGGCCGCGAGACTGCGCGGCAGCTCGGCGCGCGCGATCAGCAGGTCAATGACGTTGGCGGGCCGCAGCCCCTCGCTGTAGAGCCAGCGATAGGCGGTCACTGCCGAGACGGTGTGGAGGATCGTCGTCCACTGGTCGCGATCGACGACGCCGCCCACGCGCTCCCCCTGCGGCAAAAGGATGTGGTATTTGACGTCGAGCAGCCGCGCGGTGTTGTCCGCGCGCTCCACCGTCTGGCCGAGCCGGATGAACCATGTCGTCTGGTTGCGCAGCATGCGGTGCACCGCGCCCTCGAACCCGCGCGTCTCGGTCTTGATCGCCTCGACCAGCCCCAGCGTCGCGGTGGTCCCCTGCGGGCTCGCGCGGTTGTCACAGGCGAGCCAGGCAGCGTTGACCGCGGTCCATGCCTCGCGGGTCAGCGCGGTGCGCACCGCCTTCGCGTTGGTGCGTGCCATGTCGAGGCAGCGCACGATCGAGGCAGGGTGCGAGCGATCGAGCGTCAGGAAGCGCGCGACCGATTCCTGCGACATCTCCCCCTCGGACGCGTCGAACGCCGGCGCGCAATCGAGCACCGCCAGCGCCGACGCCCAGCCCTCGGCCCCCGCCGGCCGCGACGACAGCACGTCGAGCCGAACGGTCGCCTCCACCAGCCGGGCGATGAAATCCGCACGTTCGAAATAGCGGCCGAGCCAATAGAGCGACGAGGCGGTGCGCGACAGCATCACGCGCCTCCGCCCAGCGGGCTCGACATATCGCCCAGCGTCTGCGTCATGCCGCCCATGGTCTGCGTCATGCCGCCCGGCCGCATCGCCTGATGCTGATCCGCCATCAGCACAAAACTGTCCTTGGTGCCGCCGCCCTGGCTGGAATTCACCACCAGCGAGCCCTGTTTCAGCGCCACCCGGGTGAGCCCGCCCGGCACCACCTGAACACCGTTCGACCCCGTCAGCACGAAGGGGCGGAAATCGACGTGGCGCGGGCTCAGCCCCTCGTCCGCCAGCGTCGGCACGGTGGACAGGGCGAGCGTCGGCTGCGCGATATAGCGTTCGGGCTCCGCGATCAGCGCCGCCCGGAAATCCGCGATCTCCTGCTTCGATGCGGTGGGCCCCACCAGCATGCCATAGCCGCCCGAGCCGTCGACCAGCTTGACCACCAGTTCGGGCAGGTGATCGAGCACATATTTCAGCGCCTGCGGCTCGCGGCAGCGCCACGTCTCGACATTGGGCAGCTTGGGCTCGCCCCCCGAATAGAAGCGCACGATCTCGGGCATATAGCTGTAGATTGCCTTGTCGTCGGCGATGCCGTTGCCGGGCGCGTTGAGGATCGCGACGTTGCCGGCGGCATAGGCGGCGATCAGCCCCGGCACGCCCAATGCGCTGTCGGGGCGGAACACCAGCGGATCGAGGAAATCATCGTCGATCCGGCGGTAGATCACGTCCACCTTCACCCGCCCGGCGATGGTGCGCATCCACACCAGATCGTCGTCCACGACCAGATCCGCCGCCTCGACCAGCTCGATCCCCATCGAATCGGCGAGGAAGCTGTGCTCGTAATAGGCCGAGTTATAATGGCCGGGCGTCAGCAGCACGCACACCGGATTGCTGCCCGTGCCGTGCGGCGCGACCGAGCGCATCGTTTCCAGCAGGCGATCGGGATAGCTGTCGACCGCGGCGACACGGAATTCGCGGAACAGCTCGGGGCAGAGCCGCAGCATCGCCTCGCGATTCTCGAGCATGTAGCTCACGCCGGAGGGCGTTCGCGCGTTATCCTCCAGCACGAAGAATTCGTCGGGGCCCGTGCGCACCAGATCGATCCCGCAGATATGTGCCCAAATTCCGTGCGGCGGCCGCATCCCCGCGATTTCGGGCCGGAATTGTGCGTTGCCGTAGATCAGATCGGGCGGCAGGACGCCCGCGTCCATGATCCGCCGGGCGCCATAGATATCGTCGAGAAACGCGTTGATCGCCTCGACGCGCTGGACGAGCCCGTCGGACAGCCGCGTCCATTCGTCATGCAGGAACACGCGCGGCACGATGTCGAACGGGATGATCCGCTCGCTCGCATCGCTGTCGCCATAGACCGCGAAGGTGATGCCCAATTGGCGGAACGTCGTCTCGGCGGCCTGCTGGCGGCGGCGGAGTTCGGCATCGGGTGTTTCGTCGAGCCAGCGGCCGAGCGCGGCGAGCGGCCCGCGCGGTTCGGCGCCCGCGCCATCGCCCATGATCTCGTCGAACGCCGTGCCGATCCCCATCTACGTTAAAGCTTTCCCATATCGTTCCGGTTCCATGCTGCAACGCATCGTAGCATCGCACAAGGCCGATCGCAGGAAAGAATGGATCAATACACCACCACCGCCCGGATACTTTCGCCCGCGTGCATCAGATCAAAGCCGCGGTTGATCTCGTCCAGGCTCAGCCGGTGGGTAATCATCGGATCGATCTCGATCATTCCGTCCATATACCAGTCGACGATCTTGGGCACGTCGGTGCGCCCGCGGGCACCGCCGAACGCGGTGCCCCGCCAATTGCGGCCGGTGACGAGCTGGAAGGGCCGCGTGCTGATCTCCTTGCCCGCCTCGGCCACGCCGATCACGATGCTGGTGCCCCAGCCGCGATGGCACGCCTCCAGCGCCTGGCGCATCACGGTCGTGTTGCCGGTGCAGTCGAAGGTGTAATCCGCGCCGCCGTCGGTCAGCGCCACCAGATGCGCGACGATGTCGCCGGCCACGTCCTTGGGGTTGACGAACCGCGTCATGCCGAAGCGGCGGCCCCATTCCTCGCGGTCCGGATTGAGATCGACGCCGACGATCATCCCCGCGCCCGCCAGCCGCGCGCCCTGCACGACGTTCAGCCCGATGCCGCCCAACCCGAACACGATCACGGTGTCGCCCGGCTGCACCCGGGCGGTGTTCACCACCGCGCCCACCCCGGTCGTCACGCCGCAGCCGATATAGCAGCTCGTGTCGAACGGCGCGTCGTCGCGGATCTTGGCGAGCGCGATCTCGGGCAGGACAGTGAAGTTGGAGAAGGTCGAACAGCCCATATAGTGAAAGATCGGCTGCCCCTTGTAGCTGAAGCGCGTGGTGCCGTCGGGCATCACCCCCTTGCCCTGAGTCGCGCGGATCGCGGTGCACAAATTGGTCTTCTGGCTGAGGCAGGATTTACACTGGCGGCATTCGGGGGTGTAGAGCGGGATCACGTGATCGCCGGGCGCCAGGCTGGTGACGCCCGCCCCCACTTCGCGCACGATGCCCGCGCCTTCATGCCCCAGCACGCTCGGGAACAGTCCCTCGCTGTCGAGACCGTCCAGCGTATAGGCGTCAGTGTGGCAGATGCCCGTAGCCATGATCTCGACCAGCACCTCGCCGGCCTTCGGCCCTTCGAGATCCAGCTCGACGATCTCGAGCGGGCACTTGGCTTCGAACGCGACGGCGGCACGGGTCTTCATGGGAATGGCTCCTCGAGGATGGCGCCCAGATGCCAAGGCTTCGCCGCCCGCGCAACCAAGCGGCGGCCTCGACCATTGCACAATCCTACACCCGAAGGAGAAGGACGATGGCCGATCTGAAGAAGGGCGACGAGGTCACCTGGAAATCGCATGGCGGCACCGCGCACGGCACGGTCGAGAAGAAGCAGACGAGCCCCACCGACATCAAGGGCCATCACGTCGCCGCCTCGCCGGAGAACCCCGAATACATCGTAGAGAGTGACAACGGCGGAAAGGCGGCGCACAAGCGGGAAGCGCTCAAAAAGGCGTGAGTCCGGGCAAACCGGCAGAGCACACCTAAGGCTTCACAGGAAGGAACATCATGGCAACCGCAAAGCAGGAAACCGCCGCCAAGAAGACGGCCGCCAAGGAAACCAAGGCCGGCACCGGCATCCACGCCCCCGTGCAGCCTTCGCCCGAGCTTGGCGCGATCGTCGGCAACGACCGGCTGCCGCGCAGCGAAGTCATCAGCAAGGTCTGGGCCTATATCAAGGGCAACGATCTCCAGAATCCCGAGAACAAGCGCGAGATCCTCGCCGACGAGAATCTCAAGAAGGTCTTCGGCCGCGACAAGGTGACGATGTTCGAGATGAACAAGTACATCTCGCAGCATGTGAAGGCCTGACGCCGCGCAGGGGGCGTCTGCGCGCGACGCGCGACGCCCCGATTGCCTGAGCGGCTCCTCTATCGTACCTTACGGTCAGGCGGCCTCGATCCTGGAGTCCATCTTCCAGGAGATCGCCCAGATCACCAGCCCGCCGACCGCCAGTGCGGCGCCCACCCAGCCGACCGACGTCCACCCAAACCCGGCCGCGATCGCAAACCCGGCGAGCAGCGGCCCGAGCGCGTTGGCGGTGTTGAACGCGCTGTGATTGAGCGCCGCTGCCAGCGTCTGCGCATCGCCCGCGACATCCATCAGCCGCGTCTGCATGATCGTGCCCAGCCCGATCCCCGTACCGATCAGGAAACAGATCGGCGCCATCGTCCAGATGCTCTGCGCCGCGACGTGATAGAGCAGCAGGCACACGAGGGTCCAGGCGAGCGTGGCGCCCGCAGCCGGCATCAGCGCGCGATCCGCCGCCCAGGCGCACACCAGCGTACCGACGAACATGCCGGCGCCGAAGATGGCAAGCACGAACGGCACGACGCTGGCGGAAACGCCCGTGACCGCCACGAGCGTGGTGGCAAGATAGGTATAGACCGCGAAGATCCCGCCGAACCCGATCGCGCCCACCCCGAGCGTCAGCCACACCTGCGGCCGGCGCAGCGCGCCCAATTCGCGCAAAGGGCTGCTCGTCCGGTCGGCGGGCGTTGACGGCACGAATCGCCAGACGAGCGCCACGGTGGCGATGGCGAGGACCGCGACGAGCGCGAAGCCCCAGCGCCAGCCGATATACTCGCCGATCGCATAGGCCACGGGAACGCCGACGACCGTCGCGACCGTCAGCCCCGTGAACATCCTGGCGACCGCCTGCGTTCGGCGATGCTGCTCGACCATCGATGCCGCGACGAGCGAGGCGACGCCGAAATAGGCGCCGTGCGGCAGGCCGCTGAGAAAACGGAATGCGAGCATCCAGCGATAGGAGGGTGCAAGCGCACTCGCCAGATTGCCGAGCGCGAAGACGAGCATCAGGCCCATCAGCAGCGTCCGCCGCGGCAGCCGTGCGCCCAACACCGCGATCGTCGGCGCCCCCACCACCACGCCCAACGCATAGGCGCTGATGACATGGCCGGCGGTCGGCGCGTCGATGCCAAGCGCCTTGGAGAAATAGGGCAAGAGGCTCATCGCCGAGAATTCGGTCGTGCCGATCGCGAAACTACCCATGGCCAGCGCGAACAGGACGACGGCGACCGGGGCGTCGCGGCCGCCAGCGTCCCGTACTCCGTCAATTGCGATCGCTGTCACGAACGCGGCAGCGCATACGCGATCACCGAATCGCCCAATTTGGTGCCGAGCGAGGAGTGGCCGCCCGCCACCACCACCACGAACTGGCGCCCGGTGGCGGCCGAACGGTAGCTCATCGGCGAGGCCTGACCACCCGCCGGCAGCCGCGCGCGCCACAGCACATGCCCGTCGCGCAGGTCATAGGCGCGAACATAATCGTCGATCGCCGACGACAGGAACGCGACGCCACCCGCGGTCACCAGCGGCCCGCCGAGCGAGGGCACGCCCATCTTGAACGGCAGCGGCAGCGGCGTCTCGTCGCGCACCGTGCCGTTGGCGTGGCGCCACGCGACCTTGCCGGTGCGCAGGTCGATTCCCGCGACATAGCCCCAGGGCGGCGCCTGGCACGGCAGGCCGAGCGGCGAGAGGAACGGGTTCATCGCGACCGCGAACGGCGCGCCGGCATTGGGGTTGTAGCCATGCACGTCGGCCCCGCGAAAATCGGATCCGCCCGCCGATCCCTTGCTCTCGGCGCCCGCCGTATTGCGCGGGATCAGCCGGTCGACGAACGCCATGTAATTGGGATGCGCGAACGCCACCTGCCGCACCGGATCGATTGCGATGCCGCCCCAGTCCATCACGCCGAAATTGCCGGGGAAGACGATCGTGCCCTGCTCGCTCGGCGGGGTGAACGGGCCGTCATAGCGCAGCCGCCGATAGGCGATGCGGCAGGCGAGCTGGTCGAGCATCGTGCCGCCCCACATGTCGCGCTCCTCGATCCGCCGTTCGGGGAACAGCGACACCGCCGAATAGGGCTGGGTGGGCGATGTATGATCGCCCGGCGCCGCCCCGCCCGGCACGCGCCGTTCTGTGACGGGAAAGAGGGGATGGCCGTTCCGGCGATCGAGCACGAAGATGTTGCCCGTCTTGGTGGACTGGACGAGCGCGGGCACGCGGCCCTTGCCGGGCAGATCAAGGTCGACCAGCGTCGGCTGCGCAGGAATATCCATGTCCCACAGATCGTGATGCACCGTCTGGAACGCCCAGCGCGGCTTTCCCGTGGCCAGATCGAGCGCCAGGATCGTGGTCGCCCAGCGCTCGGTGGCGGGCGAGCGGTTGCCGCCCCATTGGTCCACCGCGCCCATGCCCATCGGGAAATAGGCGAGGCCCAGCGCGGGATCTGCCGCCGCCGTGCTCCACATATTGGGCGTCGACGGCGTGTAGAGGCTGCCGTCGGGCAGCGGCCGGGTGTCGCCGGCGCGGCCGGGATCGAAATTCCACCGCAGCGCGCCGGTGCGCAGGTCATAGGCGCGGATCACGCCCGAGGGCACGTGCGTGGAGACGTCGTCATAGACCGCGCCGCCCGTGACCACGACGCCGTTCGCGACCAGCGGCGACGACGTGCCCTGATACCAGCCCGCCTTGCCGACCCGCATTCCGCGTCGCAGATCGACCGCGCCGTGCTCGCCGAAGCCGCCGCACGGCCGGCCGCTGCGCGCGTCGATCGCGATCAGCCGGGCGTCCGCGGTCGCCATGTACAGGCGCTCGGCACAGGCGCCGCCCGGGGCCACGCGCGCATAGGAGACGCCGCGGCACGTCAGATGCTGGAGATTGGGCGAGACGACGACATGCGGGTCGAAGCGCCAGCGCGGCTTGCCCGTTTCGGCGTCGACCGCGACGATCCAGTTGTGCGGCGTGCACAGATACACGGTGTCGCCGATCTTCAGCGGCGTCATCTCATAGGTCGTCTCGTCGGGATCGGTCGGCCGCTTAAGATCGCCGGTGTGGATCTGCCATGCGACCTTCAGCCGGTCGACATTGGCCGGCGTGATCTGGTCGAGTGCGGCGAATTTCTGCCCGTTCCAGCTCCCCGCATAAGCCGGCCAGTCGCCCCCCGCGGTAGCGGACGGCGCTCCCGACAAAGGCGCCCGCGCGGCAAGGTCGAGCTGGCCCGGGCGATCGTGATCGCGGTGAAGGGCAGAGACGAGCGCCACCCCGCCGGCCGCACACAACACCAGCGCCAGCGGCGCCACGCGCGCCACGCCACGGCCCTGCAGGCCGCGCGACACGGGCGGCAACAGCAGCAGCGCGCCGAGCACGAACAGCACGTCGCCGCGCGGTACGAGCTGCCACCAGTCGAAACCGATTTCCCAGACCGCCCAGACGAGCGTCGCCGCGATCACCGCCGCCACCACGTGGAGCCCGGCGGGCCGCCCCCGCCACAGCAGCACCGTCGCCACCAGCAGCGCGACCCCGAGCAGCAGATAATAGACGCTGCCGCCGATCGCGACGAGCCAGCCGCCGCCTATCAGGTTGAACAACCCGACGGCGGCCACTGCCAGCGCCGCGAGGCGAAGCCATAGGCGGGTGTTGTGAGTCGATGCCGACATGGCGTTCCCCAAGATGATGACGATCCGCCCCCGGATGCACGCCTGTTCTGCTTGGTCGCGCGCTTGCGCCTAGTTACCGGCGAGCGGCCCGATGGTTCCCGATCCGCGGAAAAGGCCTATATCGCGCGGGCCATCCGATCGTGCGTTCCGCCGATGTGAGTCGGCCGCAAGGAATCATCGATGTTCCTCGATCTTCACAACGCCTGGCCGCCGCCCGAACCCTGGTCTCCACCATCACGCCCGCGCATGACGAAAACGCGCGAGCGGATGATCGGCTGGCTGCTCGGCTTCAACCTGCTGATGCTGCTGGTGGGGCCGCTCGCCGGGGCATCGGTCCTCGAAATACTGGTGCCGCTGTTCAAACGGTGATGGCGCGGGCTTCGGCCGGGTTGCCGATCAGGGCGGGCTCGGCCAGGGACGCGCGATGACCGCCGGCGATCTCCAGGACATGCTCGTGACGAAGCTCGTGCGGGAGGCGGGCCGCACTCGCCGGCACTGGCGGCTCGTCGTCGGGCCGGTGCGAGTCCACGACCGCGCGACGCATGCGCATTGCAACTGGTCGATCGCGCCCTCGGGCGATGCCTATGAGAATGACGCGGTCGAGCGGATCGTCGACGATCTCCGGCTGGATCATCCCTTTGTCGAGAAGTTTTCTTGAATCATCCCAGAAAGGCCGTTAAACGGCGTCCATGCACGGCGCCGAGACCCAGGGTTCGATCGATCTGATCCGCGCGGCCGGGCTGCGCGTCACGCGCCAGCGCGTGGCGGTGCTGGAGGCGGTCGAGGCCGCACCGCACACCAATGCCGCCGCGGTGCTGGCGGCGGTGTCGCTGGTGCTGCCCGACGTGTCGCACCAGGCGATCTACGACTGCCTCGCCAACCTGACCGAGGCCGGGCTGTTGCGCCGGCTGATCGTGGACGGCCGCCCGGCGGTGTACGAGACACGCACGCACGACAACCATCATCACTGCGTCTGTCGCGCCTGCGGGCTGGTGGTCGATGTCGATTGCGCGGTGGGCGCCGCCCCCTGCCTCGACGTGGCCGATGCCGCGGGCTTCGTGATCGACGAGGCCGAGATCACCTATCGCGGCCTGTGCCGAAGCTGCGTCGCCGCGCGGCCGGCCGCCATTCCTGTTTCGCAATCCCTTTCCCCCAAGGAGAACCACTGTGGCTGAAGTGAAGCACGACGACGCCGTTGTCGCCGAGATGAACACCGACGGCGCCGTCGCCGCCGGCCAGAAATGCCCGATCATGCCCGACCGCGTCGCGCATCCGACGCAGGGCGGGACGAACCAGCAATGGTGGCCCAAGGCGCTGAACCTCAAGATCCTTGCCAAGAACCCGGCCGTCGGCAATCCGCTGCCCGCCGATTTCGATTATGTAAAGGCGTTCGAGGCGCTCGACCTCGATGCGGTGAAGGCCGACATCGCCGCGCTGCTCACCACCTCGCAGCCCTGGTGGCCGGCCGATTTCGGCCATTATGGCCCCTTCATGATCCGCATGGCCTGGCACAGTGCCGGCACGTACCGCGTGGCCGATGGCCGCGGCGGCGCGGGCGAAGGGCAGCAGCGGTTCGCACCGCTCAACAGCTGGCCGGACAACGCCAATCTCGACAAGGCGCGCCGCCTGATCTGGCCGATCAAGCAGAAATACGGCCAGTCGCTCTCTTGGGCGGATCTGATCGTGCTGACCGGCAACGTCGCGCTCGAATCGATGGGCCTGCCCACCTATGGCTTCTCGGGCGGCCGCGCCGATGTGTGGGAGCCCGATCAGGACGTCTATTGGGGCCCGGAGAACGAGTGGCTCGGCGACGAGCGCTACACCGGCGATCGCGACCTGGAGAACCCGCTGGCCGCCGTCCAGATGGGCCTGATCTACGTCAACCCCGAGGGCCCCAACGCGAACCCCGATCCCGCCGCCTCGGCCCGCGACATCCGCGAGACGTTCGGCCGGATGGCGATGAACGACGAGGAGACCGTCGCGCTGATCGCGGGCGGCCACACCTTCGGCAAGACGCACGGTGCGGCCAATCCGGAAGGCGTCGTCGCACCGGAGCCCGAGGGCGCGCCGATCGAGGAAATGGGCCTCGGCTGGAAGAACAGCCACGGCACCGGCAATGCGGGCGACACGATCACCAGCGGGCTCGAGGTCACCTGGACGCAGGAGCCGACCAAGTGGACCAACCTCTATTTCAAGAACCTGTTCGAGCATGAGTGGGAGCTGACCAAGAGCCCCGGCGGCGCACACCAGTTCGTCGCCAAGGACGCCGCTGCCGACGTTCCCGACGCGCATGATCCGAGCAAGACTCACCGGCCGACGATGCTGGTGAGCGACGTCGCGCTGCGCGTCGACCCGGTCTATGAGGAAATCTCGCGCCGCTTCCTGAACGATCACGATGCCTTTGCCGACGCGTTCGCGCGCGCCTGGTTCAAGCTGACGCACCGCGATCTGGGCCCCAAGTCGCGTTACGTCGGCAAGGAAGTCCCGCAGGAAGATCTGGTGTGGCAGGATCCCTTGCCGCAGCCGACCGGCCCGGCCCTCGGGGCGGACGACATCGCCGATCTGAAGCAGCGGATCGCGGCGTCGGGCCTGAGCGTCACGCAGCTCGTCACCACCGCCTGGGCGTCGGCCTCGTCCTATCGCAACAGCGACAAGCGCGGTGGCGCCAATGGGGCGCGTATCCGTCTGGAGCCGCAGCGGAGCTGGCCGACCAACGATCAGGCCGTGATCGGCCCGGTCATCGAAGCGCTCGAGGCGATCGCCGCGGACTATAGCACGGGCGGCAAGACGGTGTCCGTCGCCGACCTGATCGTGCTCGGCGGCAGCGTCGGCATCGAACAGGCGGCCAAGGCGGCGGGACGCGACCTGGTCGTGCCGTTCACGCCCGGCCGCACCGACGCGACGCAGGAGCAGACCGACGTCGAATCGTTCAGCCATATGGAGCAGCGCGCCGATGCGTTCCGCAACTACAAGAGCCCGGACAGCCGGCTGCCCGCGGAATATCTGCTGATCGACCGCGCCAACCTGCTGAACCTCAGCGCACCCGACATGACCGCGCTCGTCGGCGGTCTCCGCGTGATGGGCGTCACGCACAAGGGCACCAAGCAGGGCGTGCTGACCGACCGGGTCGGCACGTTGACGAACGACTTCTTCGTCAACCTGCTGGCGCTCGACACGACGTGGCGGCCGCTCGATCGGCAGTCGGAGACGTTCGAGGCGACCGTCGACGGAGAGGTCAAGTGGACCGGCACGCGGGCGGATCTGGTGTTCGGCTCGAACTCCGAGCTGCGCGCGCTGGCCGAGGTCTATGCGAGCAGCGACGGGATGGACCGGTTCGTGAACCAGTTCGTCTCGGCCTGGGTGAAGGTGATGGAAGCGGACCGCTTCGACCTGCACCGCTAAGCACGCCTGAACGGCCGGTAACGACGAGGGGCCGGGGGTCGCGATACGCGATCCCCGGTCTTTTCGCGTGTGGCCCATCGGGCGGCCCGTCGCTCCTCGCCCCGCCCCGTATGACGCCCCTTGCCAGCACGGTCGTATGTCGCGAGGATCGGGGCGGATTTGCGGGAGCCTGCCCTTGCGTCGTCGGACCTTCCTTGCCGCCTTGCCGGGTGCGGCGTTGCTGCCCGGCACCGTGGGTGCGCAGACCGGGCAGAGCCTTGCCGGGCCGGGCCAGGGCGGCGCGGCACGATCGGCGGCACCCGACCGACCGGCGCGCTGGGTCGCCGGGCAGGACCGCTTCGTGCGGCCCGACGTCACCGCCGGAGACCGGCCGGTGGGCGCGAGCTTCGCCTCGCGCACCGCGGTCTATGGCCTGAACGGCGCGGCAGGCACCGCGCACCCGCTCGCGACCCAGGCGGGGATCGAGATACTGCGCCGGGGCGGCTCGGCGGTCGATGCCGCCATCGCCATCAACGCGTGCCTCGGGTTTCTCGAACCCACGTCGAGCGGCGTCGGCGGCGATGCCTATGCGATGATCTGGGATCCCAAGCTGCGCAAGGTCGTCGGGCTGGCGGGCTCCGGCGCCTCGCCGCGCGGGCTCAGCCTGGAGACGGTGCGCGCGCGGGCGGTGAACGGCGCGCTGCCGCCGCTGGGCGCGGTGTCGGTATCGGTGCCGGGCGCGGTGGATGCATGGTGGACGATGCACCAGCGCTATGGCCGGCTGCCCTGGGCGCAATTGTTCGAACCCGCCATCGCGCATGCCGAGGCAGGCGCGCCGGTGCCCGACATCATCGCCTATTATATCCGCCGCAGCATGGCCGCATTCCGGCGCTCCGGCAACGGCATCGAGGAAACCGCCAACGCGCTGCGCACCTATGGGCTGGCGGATGGCAAGGGACCGGCGGCGGGCCAGGTGTTCCGCAACCCCGATCTCGCGCGCACCTATCGCGCGATCGCGGCGGGCGGGCGCGACGCCTTTTACGGCGGCGAGATCGCGGGCACCATCGATCGCTATTTCCGGCGGATCGGCGGCTGGCTGCGCCGCGAGGATCTGGCCGCGCACCATTCGGAATGGGTGGAACCGCACCGGACGGGCTATCGCGGCACCGACGTGCATGCGCTGGGCGCGAACACGCAGGGCATCGCCACGCTCCAGATGCTCAACATCCTAGAGACGTTCGATCTGGCGGGTGCGGGCTTCCAGTCCGCGCAGTCGATCCATCTGCAGGCGGAGGCCAAGCGGCTCGCCTATGAGGATCGCGCGCGCTTCTATGCCGATCCCCGCTTCGCGCAGGTGCCGGTCGAATGGCTGATCTCCAAGGATTATGCCCGCCAGCGCGCCAAGCTGATCCGCACCGACCGGATCCTCGACCCCGTCCATCCGGGCGAGGCGCCGAGCCATGGCGACACCACCTATTTCAGCTGTGCCGACAAGGACGGCATGATGGTCTCGATGATCCAGTCGAACTTTCGCGGCATGGGATCGGGGCTGGTCGCGGACGGTCTGGGCTTCATGTTCCAGGATCGCGGCCAGTTGTTCAGCCTGCGCGATGGTCACCCCAACATCTA
The DNA here is from genome assembly GCF_026540835.1 of Sphingomonas sp. GC_Shp_6. Classification (NCBI taxonomy): domain Bacteria; kingdom Pseudomonadati; phylum Pseudomonadota; class Alphaproteobacteria; order Sphingomonadales; family Sphingomonadaceae; genus Sphingomonas; species Sphingomonas sp. GC_Shp_6. The sequence goes on from NZ_JALNUO010000002.1 coordinate 177,286, forward strand.
TGCGCCGGGCAAGCGGCCGTTCCAGACGATCATTCCCGGCTTCGCCACGCGCGGCGGCGATCCGTGGATGAGCTTCGGCGTGATGGGCGGCGACATGCAGCCCCAGGGCCAGACGCAGATCATCGTCAACCGCGTCGATTATGGCCTCGAGATTCAATCCGCGGGCGACGCGCCGCGCTGGCATCACGAGGGATCGTCGCAGTCGATGGGCGAGGATGCGCCCGGCCTGGGGCCGAAGGGCCTGTTGCGGCTGGAGACCGGCGTGCCGCTCGCCACGCGCCAGCGCCTCGCCGAGATCGGCTGGACGATCGGCGAGCCCGATGGCGGCTTCGGCCGGTACGAATGCGTCGAACACCGGATGGACGGCGCGACGCGCGTCTATGCCGCGGCGAGCGAGATGCGCGCTGATGGCTGCGCCCTGGCCTATTGAAGAGCCAATTGAGGAGAATGACGATGCGCCTCCCCCTTTTCGCGACGCTGGCCGCCGCCACGCTTGCGGCCCCGCTGTCCGCCGAAACCTATGAGCTGAAGGCCACGCCGCAGACCGTCGCCTGGGGCCATTACGACGCCACCGACAAGCCGGTGCTGACGATCCGGTCGGGCGACACGGTGGTGATCCACACGCTGCTGACCAACAGCCCCACGGGCCTGGAAAAGGCGGGCGTGGCACCGGCGGACGTGGAGCCGGCGCTGCGCGCGGTGTTCGACGGCGTGCCCGCCAGCGCGCGCGGCCCCGGCGGCCATATCCTCACCGGCCCGATCGCGATCGCCGGCGCGGAGCCCGGCGACACGCTCGAGGTGCGGATCCGCAAGATCGATCTGGCGATCCCCTATGCCTATAATGCGTTCCGCTACGGCGCCGGCTTCCTGACCGACGATTTTCCCTATGCGCGGATGAAGATCGTGCCGCTCGACGCCAAGCGGATGGTCGGCCGGTTCGCGCCCGGCATCGACGTGCCGCTCGCACCGTTCTTCGGCAGCATGGGCGTGGCGCCGCCGCCTTCCTTCGGCCGCTACGACTCCGCACCGCCCACCATCAACGGCGGCAACATGGACGACAAGGCGCTGGTCGCGGGCACGATCCTGTTCCTGCCCGTGCACGCGGCGGGCGCGCTGTTTCAGGTGGGCGACGGCCACGCGGCGCAGGGCAATGGCGAGGTGGACATCACCGCGCTCGAAACCTCGCTGACGGGCACGTTCGAATTCGTGCTGCACAAAAAGGCGCCGCTCGCCTATCCGCGCGCCGAGACGCCCAAGGCCTATATCGCGATGGGCTTCGACGACGATCTGAGCAACGCGACGCGCAAGGCGCTGCGCAACATGATCGATTTCCTCGTGAGCGAAAAGGGCATGACCCGCGACGACGCCTATATGCTCGTCAGCGTGGCGGGGGATGTCGAGATCACCGAACTGGTCGACCACAACAAGGGCGTGCACGTCGTGGTGCCCAAGGCGCTGTTCGCCAGGCGGTGACGGCACGGCGCTGGGCCTGGATTTGATGACGTTACGTTGATCCGTTCGCCCTGAGCTTGTCGAAGGGCCCGTACCGACGGCAAAGTCAGCCTTGCGGGGAGCGTGCTTCGACAAGCTCGGCACGAACGGATAAAGCTGATGTCATCAGGCCTATCCGTCCCCCGCCGCGAGCGCCCGCTCCACCGCGGGCAGCATCGCCGCCGCCACCGCGGTAATCGCCCGCGCGTTGGGGTGGACGCGGTCGGCCAGCACCATGTCGGGATGCCCCAGCACGCCAGGCGGAAAGAACGGCCACACCGCCGCCCCGTGCCGCGCCGCTACCGCCTCGTGGATGCCCACATGGCCGCCCGCGCGCGACGCGAGGAAGGCGGGTGGCGTCACCGTCGTCAGCAGCACCGGCACGCGGCAACGGCCCAGTTCCGCCAGCAGCGCGTCGAGATTGGCGCGGGTCGCGGCCGGGGGCAGCCGGTGCAGCACGTCGTTGGGGCCGATCTGCACGATCGCGAGATCCGGGCGCGCGTCGAGCCGCGTGAGGACGCGCGGCAGGCGGCGCAGGGCATCCGCGGTCGTGTCGCCCGCCATGCCCGCGTCGATCACCACCGCCCCTGGATGCCGCGCACGCAGCCCGCGTTCGAGCTGCGCGCAAAAGCCATCGGCGCGGGACAGGCCATAGCCGGCGACGAGACTGTCGCCGAACGCGAGAACAAGCGGAGAATTCGGGGGCATCGGTAAGGAACAGATAGGCGGTGCGCGCCGAAAGATAAGGCCGCACCCGCCATTCCCGCCCCGCCGATGGCCCCGCTATCCCCGCGCGAGCCGCTCCTCCAGCGCGTGCTGCTGCCGGGCCAGCGCCTGCGGCAGCCGGTCGCCGAAGATCGCCAGATCGGCGGCGTTCGCGCGCGCCTCCTCGCGCCAGGCGACCGGATCGACCTGCAACAGCGTGGCGAGCGCGTCCTCCGACAAGTCCAGCCCCTCCAGATCGAGCGCGTCCGGGCTCGGCAGCGTGCCAATCGGGGTGGCCACGCCCTCCCCCCGGCCTTCGCACCGTTCCACGATCCACTTCAGCACGCGCGCATTGTCGCCATAGCCCGGCCAGAGGAAGCGACCGTCAGCGCCCTTGCGGAACCAGTTGACGAGGAAGAGGCGCGGCAGCTGCCGGTCGTCCGACTGCGCCGCCGCGCCGATCCGCAGCCAATGGTCGAAATAATCCGCCATGTCATAACCGCAAAAGGGCAGCATCGCGAAAGGATCGCGGCGCAACACGCCCACCGCGCCCTCGGCCGCGGGCGTGCCCTCCGACGCGATGTTCGCGCCCAGATACACGCCATGCTCCCAGTCGAACGCCTCCACGACGAGCGGCACCGCACTCGCGCGCCGGCCGCCGAACAGGATCGCCGAGATCGGCACGCCTGCCGGATCGTCCCATTCGGGTGCGATCACGGGGCATTGCGCGGCGGGCACGGTGAAGCGCGCATTGGGGTGCGCCGCGGGCTTGCCGCTCGCGGGATCCCAGGGCTCGCCCTGCCAATCGATCAGCCCGGCGGGCGGCGTCTCGGTCAGCCCCTCCCACCACACGTCGCCATCGGGCGTGAGCGCGGTGTTGGTGTAGATCGCGTTGGCGTGAAGCGTGGCGATGGCGTTGCGGTTGGTCGCGGGGCTGGTGCCCGGCGCCACGCCGAAGAACCCCGCCTCCGGGTTCACCGCATAGAGCCGGCCGTCCTGGCCGAAACGCATCCACGCGATGTCGTCGCCGATCGTCTCCGCCGTCCAGCCGGGGATGGTCGGCTCCAGCATCGCCATGTTGGTCTTGCCGCACGCGCTGGGAAAGGCGGCGGCGACGAAATGGACGCGGCCCTCGGGGCTGGTGAGCTTCAGGATCAGCATATGCTCGGCCATCCAGCCGCCGTCGCGCGCCATGACGCTCGCGATGCGCAACGCGAAGCATTTCTTGCCGAGCAGCGCATTGCCGCCATAGCCCGAGCCATAGGACCAGATCTCGCGCGTCTCGGGATAATGGACGATCCATTTCTCGGCGTTGCACGGCCAGGCGACATCGGCCTGCCCGGGCGCGAGCGGCATGCCCACCGAATGGACGCAGCGCACGAAGAACCCGTCCTCGCCCAGCATCGCCAGCGCCGCGTCGCCCATCCGCGTCATCAGCCGCATCGACATCACGACATAGGCGCTGTCGGTGATCTCGACGCCGATCGCGCTCTGCGCCGCGCCGATCGGGCCCATGCAGAACGGCACGACGTACATCGTACGCCCGCGCATGCAGCCATCGAACAGCGCGGCCATCGTGGCGCGGGTCTCGGCGGGGTCGCGCCAGTTGTTGGTCGGCCCCGCATCCTGTTCGCGCTCGGAGCAGATGAAGGTGCGGCTTTCGACCCGCGCGACGTCACGCGGATCGGAGCGCGCATAGAAGCTGTTGGGGCGCTTGGCGGGATCGAGCGGGATCAGCGTGCCGGCCGCCGTCAGCGCCGCCGCCATCGCCTGCCACTCCGCCTCCGATCCGTCGCACCAGTGGATCGCGTCGGGTTTGGCCAGCGCTGCGACGTCCTCCACCCAGGCGCGCAGCGCGTGGTGGCGCGTGGGCGCGTCGATGGTCAACGAACGGGGCTCGTCATGGCCTCTCATGGGGCGGTCCTCTCCAGGTCGGTCGGCGGCCGATGCTTCGGCTCGCCACAGGCCTGTCGCTATAGCCAATGAGGCCCGCAACACGAGAGGATTCGGCCAAACCTATCGATAGGCGCGCAGATGCTTCCCGCCATAACGCTGGCCGATATAGCTGGTCAGCCGCTGCATGATGCCCGACGCCTCGGCGGCGCTTTGCGGGCAGCACGAAATCGGCATGGGTGCCGCCGCCGCGTCCGAACGCCGCTCCACCTTGTGGCAAAGCTCTTCGATATCGGCGCGGGTCAGCAGGTTCTTCTCGCGCATCAGGCAGAGCAGGCTCTGCAGGATGATGAGGCTTTCCTCGCCGGGATCGGCCTGGAAGGACGGGGTGGTGGCCATCGCTCTCTCCTTATCGTTTTCGGACAAGGTACGCGCATTTTCGCCGCTGGCAAGCGGGCGGCCGGCCCTCAGCTCAGGCCGCCGCCCAGCGCCCGGTACAGCTCGACGAGGTTACTTCCGCGGTTGAGCCGGGTCGTCACCAATTGCTGCTGCGCGGCATAGGCGGTGCGCTGCGCATCGAGCGAGGTGAGGAAGGAATCCACTCCCGATCGGTAGCGCGCCTCCGACAGCCGCGCCGCCACCTGTGCGGCATTGGCACGCGCGGACTGGGCGGCGATCTGCTCGTCGATCGTGCCGCGCTCCGCCAGCGCATCGGCCACCTCGCGGAACGCGGTCTGCACCGTCTTCTGATAGGTCGCGACCGCCGCATCGCGCGAGGCGCGGGCATAATCGAGATTGCCCTTGTTGCGGCCGCCGTCGAACAGCGGCAGCGCGATCGAAGGGCTGGCGGTGTAAGTGCGCGTTCCGCTGGCGAACAGGCCGCCGAGCGCGGTGCTGATCGTGCCCAGCGTCGCCGTCAGCGAGATCGTGGGGAAGAACGCCGCACGCGCCGCGCCGATATTCGCGTTCTGCGCGATCAATTGATGCTCCGCCTGAAGCACGTCGGGGCGGCGCAGCAGCACGGTCGAGGACAGGTCGGTCGGCAGCACCTGGATGCCCGGCCGCATGTCGCCGAGCGCAGGGGGCAGCAGCGCGGTTTCCACTGGCGTGCCGACGAGCAGGTCGAGCGCGTTGCGATCGCGCGCGATCTGCGTGCGCAGCACCGCGATGTCGTTGCGCGCGGCCTGATAATTCGTCTCCGCCTGACGCGACTCCAATTCGGAGGCCACCCCGATGCGGAACTGCGCGGTCGTGAGATCCAGCGTTTCCTTGAACGTGCCCAGCGTCTGCTGCGACAGCGCGAGCTGATCCTCGTCCGACGCGATCGTCAGCCATGCGGACGCGATCTCGGCGATCAGCGTGATGCGGGTGCTGCGCTGCGCCTCCTCGGTCGCGAAATATTGCTCGAGCGCCGCCTTGCTCAGATTGCGGACGCGGCCGAACAGATCGAGTTCGAACGCCGACACGCCGACGTTCGCGCTGTAATAATGAAGGTCGGTCGATCCCGTGCCGACCGCGCTGCCGACCGTGCCGGTGCCCGTGGCGGCGGTTCCCGTGGTGGTGCCGCCGGTCGTCGTGCTCCCCGTCGTCGTGGTGCCCGTGGCCCCCGTGGCACCGCCGGTGGCTCCCGAGGCGCCGAACAGATTGTTCGTGTACGTCGCCGATCCCGACGCCGCCACCGATGGCAGCAACTCGGCGCGCTGCACGCGATATTGCGCACGCGCCTGCAGCACATTGGCCGCCGCGACCTGGAGATCGCGGTTGTTGTCGAGGCCGCGCTGGATCACCTGGCGCAGGCGCTCGTCGATGAAGAAATCGCGCCAGCCGACGCGCGTGATGTCGCGCGCGTCGGTCGCCGCGGCGGGATAGACGCCGCCCTGCGGCAGCGCCGCGGGCACGCCACCCGCCGGGCGGACATAGGTGGGCGCGAGGTTGCAACCAGCGAGCGCGGTGCTGGCGGCGAGCGCCGCCACGAGGGGGAAACGGATCGTCACGGCCATCAGGCTCCCTGCGGCGCGGGGGTCGCGCCATCGGTATCGTTCGGGTCGGCGCGGCGCTCCTCGTGCGCTTCGTCCTTGCCGCCATGCCGGCCGAACAGGCGCAGCACGACGACGAAGAACATCGGCACGAAGAAGATCGCCAGGATGGTGGCGGACAGCATGCCGCCGACCACCGCGCGGCCGATCGCATTCTGTCCGCCGGCACCCGCGCCGGTGGAGATGGCGAGCGGGAAGACGCCGAAGATGAACGCCAGCGACGTCATCAGGATCGGGCGAAGGCGCAGCTTGGCCGCGGCGATCGCGGCGTCGAACGCGTTCTTGCCGTCGCGCATCTGCTCCTCGGCGAATTCCACGATCAGGATCGCGTTCTTGGCCGAAACGCCGATCGTGGTGATGAGGCCCACCTGCAGATAGATGTCGTTGCCAAGGCCCGTCAGCGTCGCAGCGAGCAGCGCCCCCACGATCCCCAGCGGCACCACCAGCATCACCGAGATCGGCACCGACCAGCTTTCGTAAAGCGCCGCCAGGCAGAGGAACACGATGAGCAGCGACAGCCCGTAGAGCGCCGGCGCCTGGCCGCCCGAGAGCCGCTCCTCATAGCTGAGACCGGTCCATTCGAGCGCGGTGCCCGGCGGCAGCTTGGCGTGGATCGCCTCGATCGCCGCCATCGCGGTGCCCGACGACACGCCGGGCGCGGGCTGGCCGAGGATTTCCATCGCCGGCTGCCCGTTATAGCGGGTGAGCTGCACCGGCGCCTGGCTCCAGCTCAGATCGGCGAAGGAGCTGAACGGCGCCATCGTGCCCGTCGCCCCGCGCACATAGAAGTCGCCGATATCCTCGGGCGCCATCCGATAGGGCTGGTCGGCCTGGAAATAGACGCGCTTCACGCGGCCACGGTCGATGAAGTCGTTGATGTAGCTGCCGCCCCAGGCGCTCGAGATCGTGTCGTTGACGGTCGAGAGATCGAGGCCGAGTGCACGCGCCTTGTCGTGATCGACGTTGATCTTCAACTGCGGCGCGTCGTCGAGCGCGTTGGGTCGCACGCCGACCAGCGACTTGTCCTGCATCGCCATGCCGAGCATCATGTTGCGCGCCTCGAGCAGCTTGGCGTGGCCGATGCCGGTCTGATCGACCAACTGGAAGTCGAAGCCGGTCGCGTTGCCCAGTTCCTGCACCGCCGGCGGCACGACCGCGAAGATCATCGCATCCTTGAACTGCGAGAACACGCCCATCGCGCGGCCGGCGATCGCCTGCGCCTTGTTGGCGGCGCCGGCGCGATCCTCCCAGCCTCTGAGCGGGATGAACGCGATGCCGCTGTTCTGGCCGCTGCCCGCGAAGCTGAAGCCGTTGAGCGTGTAGACGCCCTGGATGTTCTTGCCCTCGGCATTCAGGAAATGGTTCTGGATCGTGTCGAGCGCCTTTTCGGTGCGCGCGCTCGACGCACCCGACGGGCCCTGCACCAGCGCGATCATGATGCCCTGATCCTCGTCCGGCAGGAAGCCGGTCGGCAGGCGCACGAACAGCACCGCCATCCCGATCACGATCAGCGCATAGATCAGCGCAGACCGCTTCCAGTTGCGCGCCGTCCCGCGCACGCCGCGCTCGTATTTTGCCTGGCCGCGATCGAACTTGTCGTTGAACCAGCGGAAGAAGCGCGCGAGCGGCCCGTTGCTCTCCCGCCTGTCGGGATCGTGCGGCTTCAGGATCGTCGCGCACAGCGCGGGCGTGAGGATCAACGCGACCGACACCGACAGCACCATCGCCGAGACGATCGTGATCGAGAACTGGCGATAGATGACGCCGGTCGATCCGCCGAAGAACGCCATCGGCAGGAACACCGCCGACAGCACCAGCGCGATGCCGATCAGCGCGCCGGTGATCTCGTCCATCGATTTGCGCGCGGCATCCTTGGGGCTGAGATGCTCGGTCTGGATCAGCCGTTCGACATTCTCCACGACGACGATCGCATCGTCGACGAGCAACCCGATCGCCAGCACCATGCCGAACAGCGTGAGCGTGTTGATCGAATAGTCCGCGATCGCCAGCACGCCGAACGTGCCGAGCAGCACCACCGGCACCGCGATCGTCGGGATGAGCGTCGCGCGGAAATTCTGGAGGAACAGGAACATCACGAGGAAGACGAGCACCACCGCCTCGACCAGCGTCTCGATCACCTGCTTGATCGACAGGCGGACGAAGGGCGAGGTGTCGTAGGGGAAGATCACCTTCACGTCGGGCGGGAACTGCTTGGCGATCGCGTTCACGCGCGCCTTTACCGCGGTGACGGTGTCGAGCGCGTTGGCCCCGGGCGCCAGCTTGATGCCGATGCCCGATGCAGGCTTGCCGTTCCACTTGGACGAGAAGCCGTAATTCTCCGCGCCGATTTCGACGCGCGCCACGTCGCGCAGCCGGACGATCGACCCGTCGGCATTGCTCTTCAGGCTGATCGCGCCGAACTGCTCGGGCGTGGTCAGGCGCGATTCGACCGAGACGGTCGCGTTGAGCATCTGCTCCTTGGGGGCCGGCTGCGCGCCGATCTGGCCGGCGGCGACCTGCGCGTTCTGCGCGATGACCGCGCTGCGGATGTCCGCCATGGTCAGCGCGTAATTGTTGAGCTTCAGCGGATCGACCCAGATGCGCATCGCATATTGCGAGCCGAACACCTGCGTATCGCCGACGCCGTTGACGCGCGCGAGCGGATCCTGGAGCTTGGAGACGATGTAATCGGCGAGATCGTCGCCGTTATGCTTGCCGTTCTCGGAATAGAGCCCGACGAAGAGCAGGAAGTTCTGCGTCGCCTTGGCGACAAGAATGCCCTGTTGCTGGACCTCCTGCGGCAGCAGCGGCGTCGCGGCCTGCAGCTTGTTCTGCACCTGCACCTGCGCGATGTCGGGATCGGTGCCCTGTTCGAACGTCAGCGTGATGGTGACGGTGCCCGCCGAGCTCGACACCGACGAGAAGTAGCGGAGATGGTCGAGCCCCTTCATCTGCTGCTCGATGAGCTGCGTCGTGGTGTTCTCGAGCGTCTGCGCGTCCGCGCCCGGATAGGTCGCGGTGATCGACACCGCGGGCGGCGCGATGGTCGGGAATTGCGAGATCGGCAGCGATCGGATGGCCAGGATGCCCGCGAGCATCAGGACCATCGCGATGACCCATGCGAAGATGGGGCGATCGATGAAATAACGGGCCATGGTGCGTTACTTGCCCTGTGCCTGAGGCTGCGCCTGCGCGGGTGCGGCGGGCTGGGCGTTCGGGTTCCAGGGGCTGGGCTGCACCGGCATGCCGGGGCGAAGGTTCATGCCACCCTCCACGATCACCCGGTCGCCGGGCCGCAGGCCACCGGTGACGAGCCAATTGTCGCCGATCGTCCGGTTCGTCTGGAGCGAGCGCGGCGCGACCTTGTTGTCCGGCCCCACCACCATCACGGTCGCGTTGCCGCGCTCGTCGCGGCTGACGGCGCGCTGCGGCACCAGCATCGCCTTGGCCTGCGTGCCCTCCACCAGCTGCGCGCGGACATACATGCCCGGCAGCAACAGGCCGTTGGGATTGGGGAACAGCGCGCGGATCACCTGCGTGCCCGTCGTCGGGTCCACCGTCACGTCGGCAAAGCGCAGCGTGCCCTCGGGGCCGAACGTCGTGCCGTCCTCCAGCAGCAGCTTCACGCGCGCATTGCCGTCGCGCGCCACCTGGCCCGCGAGGATCTGCTGGCGCAGCTTCAGCAGGTCGGCGCTCGATTGCTGGATATCGACATAGATCGGGTCCAGCCGCTGGATCGTCGCGAGCGGATCGGTCTGCGCGGCGGTGACGAGCGCGCCCGTCGTATAAACGGAGCGCCCGATGCGTCCGGCGATCGGCGCGCGCACGGTGGTGCGGCCCAGATCGATCTGCGCGGTGCGCAGCGCGGCCTGCTGGGCCGCGACGTCAGCCTGCGCCTGTGCCGCGCTGGTCTGCGAATTCTCGTAATCCTGCTTCGAGATCGCGTTGATCTTCACCAGCTCGCCGTAACGCCGCGCCAGCGCCGCGCTCGACGCGATCGCCGCCTTCGCCCGCGCCAGCGCCGCACGGGCATTGGCCACCTGCGCCTGATAGGGCGAGGCGTCGATGCGGTAGAGGGGCTGGCCCTGGCGGACCATGTCGCCTTCGGTGAACAGCCGCGCCTCGACGATGCCATTGACCTGCGGCCGGACCTGCGACGTTTCGTAGGCCGAGGTGCGGCCGGGCAGCTCGTTCGTCAGCGTCACCGCCTGTTCACGTACCGTCACATACCCGACCGCCGGTGCGGGTGGCTGGGCCGGCTGCGTAGCCGGCTTGCCGCACGCGGCCAGCATCAGGGTCAGCGCAGTCGCGGTGCGACGAAGAAAATTCATGCGTGGATCTGCCGAATAATTTATGTGAGTGATCGATCACTCACAAAATGCTGCTACTGCGAAGACGATAGCAGCGTCAAGCGGCTTGGACTTGGGACGAGGATGGAAATGGAAGGCTTGTGCAGCGGAGGGATGCGGGATCGTGCGGGATCGCGCCGGCTGCGCGTGATCGATGCGGCGCGCAAGCTGTTCGTGAACAACGGCTTTCACGCGACCGGCGTGGCGCAGATCGCCAGGGAGTCGGGTGTCGCGGTCGGCCAGATCTATCGCGATTTCGAGGCCAAGGAAGATATCGTCGCCGCGATCGTCGAGGGCGATTGCTATGCCTTTCTCGAACGCGAGTCGCTGTATCGTGCGATCGCGGCCGGTGACGAGATGCTGGTATGGGCGTGGATCCGCCAGTTCATGCGCCCTTCCGACCAGAGCACCAGCGAGCCGCTGTTCGCCGAGATCATCGCCGAATCGACTCGCAACGCCCGCATTGCCGCGATCTTCACGCGCACGCAGGGCGCGGTGGAGGGCGACATGCACGCCGCCCTCGCCCTTCTCGCGCCGGGCGACCATCTGGCGCGACGCCGCGCGGTGCTGGGCGACATGATCCTCACCCAGTCGCTGGGGCTGATGCAGCACCGGCTGCTGCGGCCGCTGCGCGATACCGATACGCTGCTCGAGATGATCCTGGCCGCGATCGCCGCCGAAGTCCGCGCGATGCGGGGCGAAGACCGGCCCTGAACCGCTCCGCGCACGGACGAAGCGGTTCAGGGCTGACGCAGCGAAGTCACGTCGGCAAACGCCGCCTCAGGCGGCGAACTGGTTCATCGTGTTGTGCGCGCCGCCCGCCTTCAGCGCGGCCTCGCCAGCGAAATATTCCTTGTGATCGTCGCCGAGATCGCTGCCCGACATGTTCTGGTGCTTCACGCAGGCGATGCCCTCGCGGATTTCGCGGCGCTGGACGCCCTTCACATAGCCCAGCATCCCTGCCTCGCCGAAATACTCCTTGGCCAAATTGTCGGTGGACAAGGCCGCGGTGTGATAGGTCGGCAAGGTGATGAGATGATGGAAGATGCCCGCGCGCGCCGCGGCATCCTTCTGGAAGGTGCGAATGCGCTCGTCCGCCTCGCGCCCCAGCGCGGTGTCGTCGTAATCCACGCTCATCAGCCGGGCGCGATCATAAGCCGCGACGTCCCTGCCCTCCTGCTGCCAGGCGTCGAACACCTGCTGGCGGAAGTTCAGCGTCCAGTTGAACGAGGGCGAGTTGTTGTAGACCAGCTTGGCGTTCGGAACGACGTCGCGGATTCGGTCGACCATGGCGGCGATCTGCTCGATATGCGGCTTCTCGGTCTCGATCCACAACAGGTCGGCGCCGTTCTGTAGCGAGGTGATGCAATCCAGCACGCAGCGATCCGCGCCGCTGCCCTCGCGAAACTGGTAGAGGTTGGACGGCAGGCGCTTGGGCCGCATCAGCTTGCCGTCGCGTTCGATCACCACATCCCCGCGCAGCGCCGCGATGTCGGTCACCTCCTCGCAGTCGAGGAACGCGTTATACTGGTCGCCGAGATCGCCCGGCTCCTTCGAATAGGCGATCTGCTTGGTGAGGCCGGCGCCCAGCGAATCGGTGCGCGTGACGATGATCCCGTCCTCGACGCCCAGTTCGAGGAAAGCGTAGCGGCAGGCGCGCACCTTTGCGAGGAAGTCCTCGTGCGGCACCGTCACCTTGCCGTCCTGATGCCCGCATTGCTTTTCGTCGGACACCTGGTTTTCGATCTGCAGCGCGCAGGCGCCTGCCTCGATCATCTTGCGTGCGAGCAGATAGGTCGCCTCGGCATTGCCGAAGCCCGCATCGATATCGGCGATGATCGGCACGACATGCGTCTGGTGGTTGTCGATCGCCTTCAGCAACCGCTGCTCCTCGATCGCATTGCCCGCCGCGCGCGCGGCGTCCACCTCGCGGAACATCATGCCGAGTTCGCGGGCATCGGCCTGACGCAGAAACGTGTAAAGCTCCGCGATCAGCGCGGGCACGCTCGTCTTCTCGTGCATCGATTGGTCGGGCAGCGGCCCGAATTCGCTGCGGAGTGCCGCCACCATCCAGCCCGAGAGATAGAGATAACGCCGCTCGGTCGAGCCGAAATGCTTCTTGATGGAAATCATCTTCTGCTGGCCGATAAAGCCGTGCCAGCAGCCGAGCGACTGGGTGTAGGCCGCGGGATCGGCGTCATAGGCCGCCATGTCGCGCCGCATGATCCCTGCGGTGTAGCGCGCGATGTCGAGCCCGGTCTGGAAGCGGTTCTGCACGCGCATCCGCGCGACGCCTTCGGGGTCGATCCCGGCCCAGCTTTCGCCATGGCTTGCGACCAGTTGGCCGATCCGGCCGGTTTCGTCCTGATAGGTCATGAAACGTCCTTCGCGCGGAGGCGGCTCCGCGAATGATGGTGCGGGAAGGGATTGTCCGCCGGCCGGTCTCCCGTCCGGCGGACACCTTTCCTCCCCAGGAAAGTCGTCAGCCGAGACGGCCGAGGCGGTGATAGAGATTCGAGAATTTGGCCGAGCGGGGCTCGTCGGCGATCTTGCGGACGTAATCGCCGACTGCTTCCTTCAGCAGCGAGAAATCCTCGGTCGAGAAAACGGCGCGACTGCGTTGCGGTTCGTTGGACATCCGGTCTCTCCTTCATCGGTCCGCTGGTTGTGGTATAATCCGCAAGAATGCAGTCGCGAAGCCGGTGCGGCTCGATTATCGTGTCGTCAGGTCGTCGGAATCAGGGTATCCATGGCTATATTGTAAAGAACGTGACGAATTGGAGCCGACGATCGCGCGGGAAAAACTGCTAGCCGGCCATGCCGTGCGCCGCCTGCGCCGCCGCCACGGGCTCACCCAGGCGGCCATGGCGGAGATGCTCGTCATTTCGCCCAGCTATCTGAACCTGATCGAACGCAACCAGCGTGCGGTGCCCGCCGGGCTGCTCGTCCGCCTGGCCGAGGCGTTCGATTTCGATCCGCGCGAACTGGCGGCGGGCGAGCCCGGCGGCGGCGGTGAGGCAATCCGCCGGCGGCTCGGCGACCCGCTGTTCGCCGATCTGGACATCGACCGCCACGAGATCGAGGAATGGCTGGCGGCGGCGCCGGGCGGCGCGGAGGCATTCGCGCGCGCCTTCGATCGCGGTGGCGGTGGTGGGATGCCGGCGGCGGGCGACGATGCCGCAAGATCGGTGCGGCGCGAGGTCGAACGCTGGCGCAACTTCTTTCCCGATCTCGACGCCGCCGCCGAAGCGCTGGCCGACGAGCTGCGGCTGAGCGGCGCCGATCTCTATGGCGCGATGGTCGAGCGGCTGCGCGTCCGCCACGGGCTGTCGATCCGCATCCTGCCGACCGACGTGCTGCCCGACGCGCTGCGGCGGCTCGATCTGCACGCGCGGCAATTGCAGCTGAGCGAGACGCTGCCGCCGTCCGCCAGGATCTTCGAACTGGCCGCGCAGCTCGGCCAGCTGGAGGCGCGCGCCGAGATCGATGCGCTGGTGCGCGGCGCGGGCTTTGCCGATCGCGTGGCGGAGCGGCTGTTCCGCAGCCATCTGACCGGTGCCTTCGCCGCGGCGGTGATGATGCCCTATGCCCGCTTCCTGCGCGCCTGCGAGGGCAGCGGCTATGACCTAGGCACCTTGCAGCACCGGTTCGGCGCGAGCTTCGAACAGGTGGCGCAGCGGCTGACCAGCCTGCAACGCGTGGGCGCGCGCGGCTTGCCCTTCTTCATGATCCGGATCGACCGGGCCGGGCAGGCGTCGGTGCGTCAGGCAGGTGCGAGCGGATCGGTGCTCGTCGCGGCCGAGGGGCGATGCCCGCTATGGCGGATCCACCATGCGTTCGACCGGCCGGGATCGCTCACGATCCAGCTGGTCGAACTGGAAGACGGCGCACGCTGGTTCGTCCAGGCGCAGGCGGTCCCCGCGGTCGGCGATCCGGCGCATGGCGGGCCCAATGCGGTGCCCGCCGAATTCGCGATCGGCCTCGGCGTGTCGGCCGCGCAGGCCGCAGGGCTGGCGGCGTCGCGCGGGATGGATCTGGCGGGCTATGCCACTCCGATCGGGCTCGGGTGCCGCGCCTGCCTGCGCGAGGCTTGCGCGCAACGCTCAGCCCCGCCCGCCCGCCGCGCGATGGCGCCGGTCACTCCGTCACTCGAGGGCGGGTGACACGGTTGTTCGGTCAAGCCACGGCTGTGCGCGCGATCGCCGCGGCGCCTGCGATCACCGCGACATCTTCCACGAACCCGGTCGGCGTCTGGCCATAGCGCGCCATCGCCGCCTTGCGCGCCCGCCAGCCGGGATAGGAGGCCGCGACCGCCGTCAGGCCGCCGACCGCCGCGCCCAGCCAGCGCCGGCGGTGCGGGGCGAGCGCCGCCCCAGCGATGGCGGAGGTGGCGAAGCGCGCGGCGAGGCCCACCGGCACGATCCGGTCCGGCGCGGTCTTCTGCTTGTCGCCGGCCATCTCGCCGATCGCCAGCACCAGCGCGCCCGCCGCGACGAGCGGATGGCCGAGCAGCGCCGGTGCGCCATTGTCGTCGGGGAGTTCGTCGCGGGCGGCGGCGATCGCGACGACGGCGAGCGGCGTCATCGCCCGCTGGCCGCCGACCAGACCCATCAGAAACGAAGCCAGCATCGCAAATCTCCTGTCGATATGCCTGCACAAACGCACGCCCCCCATCCCGGATGCGTGGCGGATCGATCATTTCTGCAACGATGCGATGCCGATGTTTCTATTTCGATGATGCGCACCACGCCGCATCTAGACGGCAACGGGGCGCCATCGCTCCATTTGGAGACCGATCATGATCGAACGCAGGCCCTTTACGACGCTGGGTGCGGCCAACCACGGCTGGCTCGACGCGCACCACCATTTCTCCTTCGCCAATTATTACGAGCCCGCGCGCATGGGCTGGGGTCCGATCCGCGTGTGGAACGACGATGCGATCGCCGCCGGCACCGGCTTTCCGCCGCACGCCCATGCCGACATGGAGATCGTCACCTATGTCCGCGAAGGCGCGATCACGCATCAGGACAGCCTGGGCAACACTGGCCGCACCGAGGCGGGCGACGTGCAGGTGATGAGCGCCGGATCGGGTGTGCGCCATTCCGAATATAACCGCGAGGGCGACACAACGCGGATTTTCCAGATCTGGATCGAGCCGAAAACGCGCGGCGCGACGCCGGCCTGGGGCGCCAAGCCCTTCCCCAAGGGCGAGCGCGCCGGCCAATTCGTGACGCTCGCCAGCGGCTTCGCGGACGATGCCGAGGCGCTGCCGATCCGCACCGATGCCCGTATCGTCGGCGCGACGATCCGCGCGGGCGAGACGGCGGACTATGCGCTCGACCCGGCGCACCACGCCTATCTGGTGCCCGCGCGGGGCACGGTGCTGGTGAACGGCGTTCGCATCGAGGCGCGCGACGGCGCGGCCATCCTGGGCGAGCGCATGCTGCAGGTGACGGCGATCGACGATGCCGAGATCGTCCTCGTCGATGCCGCATGATCGCCGCGCGGGGCTTGACCGATCGTCGCCCGGCATGAGGATGGCGCGATGACCGACTCCATCCTCGTCTTCTACGGCTCCTATCGATCCGATCGCCTGGGCATCCGTCTCGCCCATTATATCGTCGCCGCGCTGAACGCGCGCGGTGCGCGGGCCGAGCTGATCGACGCCCAGGCGATCGGGCTGCCGATGCTCGACCGGATGTACAAGGAATATCCCGCCGGCAGCGCCCCACCCGCGCTCGAGACGCTGGCGGGCAAGATCAAGGCCGCCGACGCGTTCGTCTTCGTGACGGGCGAGTATAATTGGAGCGTCCAGCCGGGACTCAAGAACCTCACCGATCATTTCCTCGAGGAATGGTTCTGGCGACCGGCGGCGATCGCCAGCTATTCGGCCGGGCGCACCGCCGGCGTGCGCGCGGGAACGGCGTGGCACGGCATCCTGTCGGAAATGGGGATGGTGGTGGTGTCGAGCACGCTGGCGGTGGGCGGGATCGCCGCGGCGTTCGATGCGGAAGGCCTGCCGACCGGAGACGGCGGCGCCGCAGTGACGCACGCCTTTCCTCGCTTCGCCGACGATCTCGCCTGGTGGACCGAGGCGACGCGCGCGCAGAAAGCCCGCCGCGCGCCGCCCTATTGAGAGATCGCCGCGGATGAAGCAGCGATGAAATCGGCGTCACGCAGCACGCTTCCATCATAGGTTCATCTTCCGCCTATTAGAGCGGATTCATGGTGAGATCGGCCAACCGGGCACGCCCATCGGGGCTTTGGACAGCGCGGATCGGCGCCGCGGCGATCGGCGCCCTGGCGCTGGCGTCCACGCTGCTCGGCGCCGCGCAGCCCAATCCGGCGGCGCGGATCGCCTGGGCCAACCGGCTGACCTGGGGCGCGACCAGCGCGACTCCGGCGGGCGATCCACCCGGTTCCGATCGCTGGCTGGCGGCGCAACTCGCCAGTGCCGACACCACGCTGCCGCCGGACGCCGCCGCGCAGGTGGCGGCGATGCGGATCACGACCGAGCCGCTAGCCGCGATCGTGGTGGAGCAGGACGCCGCCAACCGCGACAGCAACGCGCTGACCGATCCCGACCAGAAAAAGGCCGCGCGCGACGTCTATCAAAAATCGATGAACGCGCTGGCCGACGAGGCCCGCGCGCGGTCGGTGCTGCGCGATCTCTATGCGCCCGATCAGCTTCGCGAGCAGATGACGTGGTTCTGGTTCGACCAGTTCAACGTGCAGGCGGGCAAGCGCGACATCCGCGCGATGGTCGGCGATTACGAAGACACGCTCCACGCCCACGCGCTCGGCCGTTTCCGCGATCTGCTGGAGGCGACGCTGCGCCATCCGGCGATGCTGCGCTATCTCGACAACGACCAGAATGCGGCGGGCAAGATCAACGAGAATTACGCGCGCGAAATCATGGAACTGCACACGATGGGCGTGGGCTCCGGCTATAGCCAGGCGGACGTGCAGGAGCTGGCACGCATCCTGACGGGCGTCGGCGTCGATCTGAAGCCCGATGCGCCGCGGCTGAAGCCGGCGCTCCAGCCGCTCTACGTCCGCGCCGGGCTGTTCGAGTTCAATCCGGCGCGCCATGATTTCGGCGACAAGCATTTCCTCGGCCATGTCATCAAGGGATCGGGGTTCGACGAGGTGGGGCAGGCGCTGGACCTGATCGCGCGCGCGCCCGCCACCGCGCACCATGTGTCGCTGCGCATCGCGACCTATTTCATGGGCGACACCCCGCCCCCCGCCGTGGTCGACCGGATGGCGGCGACTTTCCGCCGCAGCGACGGCGATATCGGCCAAGTGATCCGCACGATGACGCGCTCGCCCGAATTTGGCGCGTCGCTGGGCCGGGCGTTCAAGGACCCGATCCATTATGCGGTCTCCGCCGTGCGGCTCGCTTATGGCGACCGCACGATCCTGAACGCGCAGCCGCTGCTCAACTGGCTTAACCGGATGGGCGAAGGCCTCTACAATCACGAGACGCCCGACGGCTATCCGCTCACCTCGGCCGCCTGGTCGGGGCCGGGGCAGATGGCGACCCGGTTCGACATCGCGCGCCAGATCGGCGGCGGCGCGGCGGGGCTGTTCCGCGCGCCCGGCGCCGCGGCGGACCGGCCGGCCTTTCCGCAGTTGCAGAACGCGCTCTATTATGGCGCGATCGCCGCGACGCTGGCGCCGGCAACGCGCGCCACGCTGTCGCAGGCGGCCTCGCCGCAGGAATGGAACGCGCTGTTCCTCTCCTCGCCCGAGTTCATGCGCCGTTAGCCGGGAGACGCCTGATGCACATCCATCGTCGAGACCTGTTGCGCGGCGGCGCCGCAACGCTGCCGTTCGTGGTGGCCGGACAGGCGTTCGCCGCCCCGCAGGCGGACAGCCGACTGCTCGTCGTGTTCCTGCGCGGTGCCTATGACGCCGCCAACATCGTCGCGCCCACGGGCAGCGACTTCTACCACCAGGCGCGCCCCGGCATCCGCCTCGCCAAGCCTGATCCGGCGGATCCCAAATCCGCGCTACCGCTAGACGCCGATTGGAGCCTCCATCCCGCGCTGAAGGACAGCCTCTACCCGCTGTGGCAGAAACGGCAGCTCGCCTTCGTGCCGTTCGCGGGCACCGACGACATGAGCCGCAGCCATTTCGAGACGCAGGACACCATCGAACTCGGCCAGCCGATCGCCGGCCACCGCGATTACGGATCGGGCTTCATGGCGCGGTTGGCGGGCGTGCTCGGCAGCCGCGACCGGCCGATCGCCTTCACCCACCAGCTTCCCTTGTGCTTTCGCGGCGGCGCCGATCCGATCCCCAATCTGGCGATGGCGAATGTCGGCAAGCCGATCGACGCGCGCCAGGCGAAGCTGATCGAGGCGATGTACCAGGGGCAGCATGTCGGCACGAGCGATCTCGGCCGATCCGTCGCCGAGGGTTTCGCCGTGCGCGACACGGTGTTCCGCACGCTCGACGACGAGATGAAGGCCTCCGCCCGCGGCGCGGTCAGCGCGCGCGGCTTCGAACTGTCGGCACAGCGGATCGGCACGCTGATGCGCAGCCAGTTCAACCTCGCCTTCGTCGATGTCGGCGGGTGGGACACGCATGTGAACCAGGGCGGCGCGACCGGCTATCTCGCCGACCGGATCGGCGAACTGGGTCGCGGGCTCGCGGGTTTCGCCAACGCGATCGGGCCCGATGCGTGGCGCGATACGACGGTGGTGGTCGTCTCCGAATTCGGCCGCACCTTTCGCGAGAATGGCGATCACGGCACAGATCACGGCCATGGCAGCGTCTATTGGGTGATGGGCGGCGGCGTGGCCGGCGGCCGGATCGCGGGGCCGCAGGCGGCGGTGAGCGCCGCGACGCTCAACCAGGGCCGCGACCTGCCGGTGCTGACCGATTACCGCGCGCTGATCGGCGGGCTGGTGAAGCGCCAATATGGCATCGATCAGGCGCGGATGGGCACGTTGTTCCCAGGCGCGGAGCCGGCCGATCTGAAGCTGATCTGATCCAAGTGATCGTGCGTCGGGGTTGCTTCAGCGTCCGATGACTTGACCCTGTTCCGGTCGCCCTGAGCTCGTCGAAGGGCGTGCCAAACCGGCGAACGCTCGACATGGGAGAGCGTACTTCGACATGCTCCGCAAGAACGGATCGGGGCTAAATCAAACTACCGTCGCTCTAGGCAGCAAATGTCATGTCGTGATGCCGGAGGGCGGGAGCATCATCGCAACCCGACACCCCCCGCGCCCGGCCGCGGCTCACGCCATCCCGAGCCCGTGCAGCCCCGCCAGGAACAGCGCGTAGAGCAATCCCGCGATCGCCATGGCGGCCGGTAGCGTGAGCACCCAGGCGAGCGCGATGTTGCGCACCGTGCTGGCCTGGAGGCCCGAGCCGTTCGCCACCATCGTGCCCGCCACGCCGCTCGACAGGATGTGCGTGGTCGAGACCGGCATGCCCTTCACCTGCGCAAGCAGGATCGTGCTGGCCGCGACCAGTTCGGCGGCGGCGCCCATGCCATAGGTCAGGTGCGTGCGCCCGATCTTCTCGCCGACCGTGACCACGATCCGCCGCCAGCCGATCATCGTGCCGAGCCCGAGCGCGAGCGCCACCGCCACCTTCACCCAGAGCGGGATGTAGCGCGTGCCCTTTTCCAGCAGTCCCTCATAGGTCTTGAGCTTGGCCGCACCGCCATCGGGGAAGCGGGTCTTGGCGGTGTCCTCGTCCTTGGTCGACAAGCGCAACGTGTCGACGACGAGGTACATCGCGTTGCGCACGTTCTTGGTCTGCGCGGCGGGGACGTGGCGGATCGAGCCGTAATTGGTCAGTTCGGTCGCGATTTCGCCCGATACGGTGTCGAGCGCGGCATAGACCGCAGGGGCATCCGGCTTGTGATCGCGCAGTGCCTGCTTCAACGTCGCCTGGGCGGTCGGCAGATCGGGATGCGCCCCGCCCGATTTCTGGCGGAACACGCCCTGCGCACTGGTCGCCGCCTGGATGAACGCGGGCGTCGAGCTGTCGGGCATGGTGCGGTTGAGCGAATAGGCGGTGGGCGCCACGCCGATCAGGATGAGCATGATGAGCCCCATCCCCTTCTGCCCGTCATTGCCGCCATGCGCGAACGACACCGCGGTGCAGGTGAAGATCAGCAGCACGCGGATATGGAAGGGCGGCGGCGTATCCGCCTTCGGCTCCTGATAGAGCGTGGGGTCGGGCAGCACGCGCTTCATCGCCCACAGCAAGGCGGCCGCGCCGAAGAAGCCGATCAACGGGCTGACCAGCAGCGCCAGCAGCACGCTTTCCGCCTGGCTCCATTCCACGCCCGACGCGCCGTGCGTCAGGATCTGGTTGGCGAGGCCCACGCCCAGGATCGATCCGATCAGTGCGTGGCTCGACGAATTGGGCAGCCCGAAGAACCAGGTGCCCAGATTCCACGTGACCGCCGCGATCAGGAGCGCGAAGATCATCGCATAGCCGCCGACCGAGCCGACGTTGAGGATCAGATCGACCGGCAGCAGCGTGACGATGCTGTACGCCACCGCGCCGGTCGACACGAGCACGCCGATGAAGTTCCACGCGCCCGACCACATCACGGCGACGACGGGCTTGAGCGAATGCGTGTAGATGACCGTCGCCACCGCATTGGCGGTGTCGTGGAAGCCGTTGACGAATTCGAAGCCGAGCGCGACGAGCAGCGCGAGACCCAGGAACAGGAACGCGCCGATCGCGAGCGGTTCGCCGACGTTGCGCGTGTCGAGCAGCACGCTCGCGCCGGCATAGACGATCCCGCCGACCAGCAGGAGCAGGAACACCGTCATCCCGGCAGGATGCATCCGGTGGCTCGGAAGAGCCGCGCCGTCGTTCGCGTCGATCGCCTGGGATGCCATGGCTGTTCCTCCGTATAGCATCCCATCCTGACGCAGGCATGTGACGGTTTCGCGACTCTCCGCGACCAGCTCTATCCCGCGGCGAGCGACCCGCTGGTGACGCCGTAATAGCTGGCGACGCGATCGGCATAGGCCTGGTCGAAGGTGGGCGCGTTGTTCGCCCAGCTCGGGCCGCCCTCCAGCACGCGCTTGTCGATCGTCACGACATACACGTCGCGCACCGGATCATATTGCAGCAGCTCGAACGGAATCGGGTAGAAGCTCTTGCCCATGCCGAGAAACCCGCCGAGGCTCAGCACCGCGTGCGTCGTGCGGCCAGAAGCCTTGTGCACCATCACCGCGAACACCGAGCCCACATGGTCCCCGTCGCGGCCTTCGACCTTCAGCGTGCCGGCGATCGTCGCCTGGACGAGCAGGAGATTGGGGGTGACAGGCTCATGGGGCACGGGACTCTCCGGATCATCGATGTTCGTTGCGCCCAACCGGTGGCGGCCTGCGGCGGTTCCCGTGGGCATGGCGGTTGAGCACGCGCGGTCGCAGGCGCATAAGCCGCCGGGATGCGCGCCTTCATTCCCCTCGCCGCCCTGACCGCCCTCGCCGCCTGCGGAGCGCCCGCGCCCCGACCGGCGCCTGAGCCGGTCCGCCGCCCGCCGGTCGTGACGGCGGCGCCCGCCCCCGTGCCGCTCGCGGCGAACTGGCGCGACTGGCCGGTGACGCCCGGCACCTGGAGCTACACGCGCGACGATCGCGGCAGCCTCGCGCTGTTCGGCACGCCGGGCGCCGACGCGCTGTTGACGGTGCGCTGCGACCTTCCCGCGCGCCAGATCTTCCTGTCGCGCGCCGGCGGATCGCCGGCTGCGCTCACGATCCGCACGAGCAGCGTCACGCGCGCGCTGCCGACGCGCCCGACCGGGGGCACGCCGCCCTATGTCGCGGTGGCGCTCGCCCCCCGCGATCCGCTGCTCGACGCGATGGGGTTCAGCCGCGGCCGCTTCGCGATCGAGCAGCCGGGCGCGCCGACGCTCGTGGTGCCCGCCTGGGCCGAGATCGAGCGCGTGACCGAGGATTGCCGCGGCTGACCGCCGCCCGTGCGCGGCCTGCGCCGGACCGATCAAGACAAGGCTTGCATCGCAGCCTCGTCGCGCTCACATTGCGGGCGCACCCAAGGCTGGGTGCTCTTATCAACAAGCGAAAGGAGGTGATCCGATGTCTCATGGTTCAGCAGTGAGTTCGGTTCGGTTCGTTCGGGGGACGCGCCGCTAGGTTCGCCGTCGGTGTGCGGGGGGTATCCTCCCCCAGTCAACGCGCATCGGCATAGACCTGCGGCTCGCATGGTCCTCCGGGCTGGAGCTTCCGGCCGCTGACCATGTCTGGAGGTTGTCGGGCTGCCGAGAGGCGTCCGGCAACCTCTTTTCATTTGCGCGTCCGGTGGCGCATCGCGCAGGCGGGAATGCCGATCAAATCGGATGCGATTGGATTTGCTCCGGTTTTCGCGTTGCGGTTGAACGCTGCCATGTTCAATCGCATCGGCACGCTTCGCAAGGCGCATGGGCTTTCCAGGCGCGACGTGGCGATCGCGGTGGGGGTCAATCCGCAGACCATCGGCTGCCTCGAACGCGGCGACTATGCGCCCAGCCTCGAACTCGGCATGGCCATCGCGCGCCTGCTGGCAAGGCCTGTCGAGGCGGTGTTTTCCGCCGATCCCTTCCCCGACGACGCCGCGCCCGATCCGGCCGCGCTCAGGCGTTCTGCAACAGGCCTTCGCGCGCGATCCGTTCGCGCCACACCAGCGGCGCCAGATGGTGGACCGACTGCCCCTCGCTATCCACCGCGACCGTGACGGGAAAGTCGCTCACCTCGAATTCGTAGATCGCCTCCATGCCCAGATCGGCGAAGCCCACCACCTTCGATCCCTTGATCGCGCGCGCCACCAGATAGGCCGCGCCGCCCACTGCCATCAGATAGGCCGATCGCGCGTCGCGGATCGCGTCGATCGCCGCCGGGCCGCGCTCCGCCTTGCCCACCATCGCGAGCAGGCCCTGATCGAGCATCATCCGCGTGAACTTGTCCATCCGCGTGGCGGTCGTGGGGCCGGCGGGGCCGACCACCTCCTCGCCGACCGGATCGACCGGGCCGACATAATAGATCACCCGGCCCGCGAACGCGACGGGCAGCGGTTCGCCCGCGTCCAGCATGTCGCGGATCCGCTTGTGCGCGGCATCGCGGCCGGTGAGCATCTTGCCCGACAGCAGCAGCCGGTCGCCATGTTTCCACGACTGCACCACCGCGGGCGTCAGCGTGTCGAGATCGACGCGGATCGCCGCCTGGTCGGGCGTCCAGTTCACCTCGGGCCATTCGGCGAGGCTTGGCGCTTCGAGATAGACCGGGCCCGAACCGTCGAGCACGAAATGCGCGTGGCGGGTGGCGGCGCAATTGGGGATCATCGCCACCGGCTTCGAGGCGGCATGGGTCGGCCAGTCGAGGATCTTCACGTCGAGGATGGTCGACAGGCCGCCCAGCCCCTGCGCGCCGATGCCCAGCGCGTTGACCTTGTCGTAGATCTCGATGCGCAGCGCCTCGATATCGTTGCGGGGCCCGCGCTGCTTCAATTGCGCCATGTCGATCGCGCCCATCAGCGATTGCTTGGCGAGCAGCATCGACTTCTCGGCGGTGCCGCCGATGCCGATGCCGAGCATGCCCGGCGGACACCAACCCGCGCCCATCTGCGGGATCATCTCCAGCACCCAGTCGACGATCGAATCGCTCGGATTCATCATCTTGAACTTGGACTTGTTCTCCGATCCGCCGCCCTTGGCCGCGACATCGACGGACACGGTGTTGCCGGGCACCATCTCGACGTTCAGCACGCTCGGCGTATTGTCCTTGGTGTTACGCCGCGTGAACGCAGGGTCGGCGAGGATCGAGGCGCGCAGCTTGTTCTCGGGGTGGAGATAGGCACGGCGCACGCCCTCGTCGACGACCGCCTGCAGCGAACGGTCGCCGCGTTCCAGCTGGCAATCCTGCCCCCATTTGATGAAGACCGTCACGATCCCGGTATCCTGGCAGATCGGGCGATGCCCCTCGGCGCACATCCGGCTGTTCGTGAGGATCTGCGCGATCGCGTCCTTGGCCGCGGGCGATTGTTCCGCCTCGTAAGCCACGCCCAGCGCGCGGATATAATCCATCGGGTGATAGTAGCTGATGAACTGGAGCGCGTCGGCGACGCTCTCGATCAGATCGGCTTCGCGGATGATCGTGGTCATGCGCATGCTCTAGATTCCAAACCCCATCACGGCAACGGCGGCGCGTTAATGGTGTTCGCTTAGCATTTTTGTAAGCTAGGTTTGGATAGATGACGCGATGCAGTTCATCGTGCCTTTCGACGAAACGCCGCCCTCCGGCCTGGCCGGCGTGCTGCGTGTTCTCGGCTTGGCGGAAAACGAGAATGATCCGGCGACCGGCACGCATCTTCACCGGTTGAACCAAGTCGATGCGGTGTGGCCGATCGCCATCGGTGCGCAGGCGCTGGCCGCCACCGCATTTCCGATCGCCGCCTATCTCGCGCATGATGCCGGATCGACCGCGAGGATGGCGGTGAACGGCGCGGGGCTTCTCCTCATCGCCTGCGGCATTCTGGCCTTGCTCCGCCTACCCGTGCTTCGCGATCGCTCGACCTTCCTGCGCACGCGCGGCGTGGCGCTTGCCGCCGCGATGCTGGCGCTGGCGCAGTCCTGTCTGTTGTGGAGTTGCCTCACGCTGCCGACCGGCCCGATACGGCTGAGCTGTTTCGTAGCGATGGTCGGCGCGATCGCGATCGGTGCGATCACGCTTCACCCGGTGCGCAGCGCGACGCTCGCGCTGGCGTCGGGGCTGGTCGCGGGCGTCGCGTTCCTGTCGGCGTCGCTGGTCACCATCGGCGTCGCGATCGGCTTTCTGGCCTGTCTCTGGGCGGCGATCCTGCGTCTCGCGCGGCTCGACCTGAAATCTTCGATCGACCAGTTGCGTGACGGCTATCGCAGCCAGCGCGCGGCCAAGATGGTGGCGGAATTCGAACAGCACGGCACCGGCTGGTTCTGGGAAGCCAATCGCGACGGCCGGCTCACCTATGTCTCGGCCAAGGTGGGTAGCGAATTGACCGCGGCGGGAATCGCGCCGCTCGGCCGCACGCTCACCGACATCTTCCGGATGGACAGCGACGCGCCCGGCACCGAGCGCACGCTCGCCTTTCACGTGTCGTCGCGCACGTCGTTTTCCGATTATTCCGTGTGCGCCGCGCCGGACACCAGCGGCGAGCGTTGGTGGTCGATCTCGGGCCGACCGGTGGTCGACGAGCTCGGCCGGTTCCAGGGCTTCATCGGATCGGGATCCGACCTGACCGAGCGCCGCCGATCGGAGGCCGAGATCACGCGGCTGGCGCTGTTCGACAGCCTCACCGGCCTGGCCAACCGCCAGCGCATGCGCCTGTCGCTCGACAAGACGCTCGCACCGAGCGCCGGCCCCTACCGCGCGACCGCGCTGTTCCTGATGGATCTCGACCGGTTCAAGGCGGTGAACGACACGCTCGGCCATCAGGCGGGCGACGCGCTGCTGAAGCAGGTGGCGCAGCGGCTCCAGCGCGGCGTCGGCGACAATGGCCTGGTCGGGCGGATCGGCGGGGACGAATTTCAGGTGCTGCTGCCCGGCATGGATTCGCGCGAGGCGCTGTCCGAACTCGCGCGCGATCTGATCGCGTCGCTGTCGCAGCCCTATTTCATCGCCGGCGCCTCGGTCGCGATCGGGTGCTCGATCGGCATCGCCATCACGCCGCAGCATGGCGAGGACGCCGAGACGCTGATCCGCAACGCCGACCTCGCGCTCTATGCCGCCAAGGGCGACGGGCGCGGCGTCCACCGTTTCTATTCGAACGACATGCTGGCCGGCGCCCAAAGCCGCAAGCAGCTCGAGGACGACATGCGCGCCGCGCTGACGAACGGCGCGTTCCACCTGGTCTATCAGCCCGTGGTGCGCACCGCCGACGAACGGATCGCGGGGTTCGAGGCGCTGATGCGCTGGGATCATCCGGTGCGTGGCCCGATCTCGCCCGCCGACTTCATCCCGGTGGCCGAGGAATGCGGACTGATCGAGGCGATGGGCGAATGGGCGCTCCGGACCGCCTGTATCGAGGCGGCGTCCTGGCCTCCCGGCGTCCGCGTGGCGGTGAACGTGTCGCCGATCCAGTTCGCCAACCCCGCCCTGCCCGCGCTCGTCACCAGCGCGCTCGCGAGCGCGGGGCTCGATCCCGACCGGCTGGAACTCGAGATCACCGAAGGCGTGTTCCTCGACGAGACCGCCTCGTCGGAGCGGATGTTCAAGGCGCTGAAGGGTATCGGCGTGCGGCTCGCGCTCGACGATTTCGGGACCGGCTATTCGTCGTTCGGCTATCTCCGGACCGCGCCGTTCGACAAGATCAAGATCGACCAGTCCTTCGTCCGCGAAGCCGCGGTGGCCGGCAACCGCAACGCCGCGATCATCAAAGCGATCGTGACGCTCGCCGACACGCTGGGCATGGAGACGACCGCGGAAGGCGTCGAGGTGCAGGACGAGATCGACCTGTTGCGCGCGCTCGGCTGCACGAACATCCAGGGCTATGTCTATGGCCGCGGGATGCGCGCGGAGACGGTGCGCGAACAGCTCGGCATCGCCGAGGGCCGGGCCCAGGCGACCGGGCACAAGGTCAGCCGCGCGCCGCGCACCAAGATGCTGCGCTCCGCACGGATCGCGATCGACGACCAGGAAGGCGATGTGCGCATCCGCGACATCTCGAGCGGCGGCGCGATGATCGAGGGAATCGCGATCGAGGGCGATGCGGTGGGCCTCGCGGTGACCATCGAATTGCTCGAGAACCAGATGTTCCCCGCGCGCATCCGCTGGATCCGCAACGGCCGGGCCGGTCTCGCGTTCGACACGCCCTTCGCGCTCGAACGCTTGAACCCGGCCCAGACGATGCGCGCGGCCCGGCGAACCGGCTGATCCGCCGCCGCCCTATCGGCGGCGGCCCGGCGCCGCGGTATCAGCCGATCATGTCTTCCAGCTCGCGACCCCGCGTTTCGGTGACCATCGCCCGCACGAAGAAGAACGAGACCGCCGCGAAGAAGGCATAGCCGAAATAGGTGACGCTGAGCCCCGGCGACACCGCGAGCGACGGGAAGCTGACCGAGATGAGGGCGTTCGCGATCCACTGCGCGAACCCCGCCACCGCCAGCCCCGACCCGCGGATCTGGTTGGGGAACATTTCGCCGAGCATGACCCACATGATCGGGCCCCAGCTCGCGTTGAAGAAGATGACGTACAGATTGGCCGCGACCAGCGCGATCAGGCCGTTATGCCCCGGTAGCGACACCGCGCCGCCGGCGTCCGTCACTGCGGTGGAGAAGGCATAGGCGACGGTCGCCAGCGTCACCGCCATCCCAGCCGATCCGATCAGCAGGAGCGGCTTGCGGCCGATCCGGTCCACCGTGGCGATCGTGAACAGGCATGCCGCGATCGACAGCACGCCCGACAGGATGTTGGTCTGCAGCGCATAATCCTCCGAGAAGCCCACCGCCTCCCACAAGGTCGCGCCGTAATAGAACACGACGTTGATGCCGACGAGCTGCTGGAACACCGCCAGACCGATCCCCGCCCACACGATCGGGCGGATGCGACCGGTCGACTTGCTGATGAGATCCGACAATTTGGGCTTGTGGTGGTCGCCGGCCAGGCTGGCGCGGATCTCGCCCACCTTGCGGGCCGCAGTCGCGGGGCCGAACAGACGCGTCAGCACCGCCTCGGCTTCGGCGTCGCGGCCCTTCACAACCAGATAACGCGGGCTCTCGGGGATGCCGAGCAGCGCGAAGAAATAGATCGTGGCCGGGATCGCCTGCAGCCAGAACATCCAGCGCCAGGCCTTTTCGCCCAGCCAGAAATCGGCGGTCGAGCCGCCCGCATAGCGGGCGAGGAAGAAATTGGCGACGAACGCGCCGGTCAGCCCGGTGATGATCATCACCTGCTGCACGCTGGACAGGCGACCGCGGATCGCGGCCGGCGTCACTTCGGAGATATAGACCGGCGAGATCACGCTCGCCGCGCCGACACCGAGCCCACCGATGATACGGGCGAAGATGAAGACGCTGGAGGACGGCGCGGCGCCGGCGAGCAGCGCGCTGCCCACGAACAGCACGGCGGCCAGGATCATCACCGATCGCCGCCCGATCCGGTCGGCCAGCCGCCCGGCGCTGAACGCGCCGATCGACGATCCGACGAGAATGGCACCGACGTTCACGCCGATGCCGAAGCGCCCGAGATCGAACGCCGCCTCCAGACCCTTTTGCGTGCCGTTGATGACGCCCGAATCATATCCGAACATGAAGCCGCCGATCGTCGCCACCATGACGATCGTGGCGATGAAGCGGATGTTCACCGCCTCCTCGTCCGTCCTAATACCAGCCACCGCTATCCTCTCCCTCTTGCTCCGACGCTTCGCCGGTCGCCCAAGATTCGGCGCCGCCGTGATGCTCGTCACGATTGTGAGCGCTACCAGAGGCGGCGGCGGGATCGATGTCAAGCCTTCGCCCTGGCCGCCGGCCGCCGATGCGCCCATGTCGCGAGGATGCCGGCTGCATATGATCGGCGCAACCCCGGAGGCGCCGGGTTGACGCCCGCGTGCGACATCGTCCACGATAGCGCTAACAGGAAAGGATGCCATGCATTTGAGTTCG
Source organism: Sphingomonas sp. GC_Shp_6 (assembly GCF_026540835.1). NCBI lineage: Bacteria > Pseudomonadati > Pseudomonadota > Alphaproteobacteria > Sphingomonadales > Sphingomonadaceae > Sphingomonas > Sphingomonas sp. GC_Shp_6. The sequence continues at coordinate 206,370 of NZ_JALNUO010000002.1, forward strand.
GATGCGGCCGTCTTCGACGTCGCCGCCAACCTGCCGGCGGATTGGCGCGAGGGTCGCTTTCTCGGCCGGATCGACTTCGGCGACGGCCCCTGCCCCGTGCTGATAGCGCAGGGCGTCGTATACGACATGAGCGCGGTGCAGCCGACCGTTTCGCTGCTGGTCGAAGCCGGCACGCTGACCGCCGAGGGCGGACGCGCGATCGGAACGCTGGACACCGTCCTGGCCGATGGCGCCGCGCGGATGCTCACCCCGATCGATCTGCAATGCGTCAAGGCGTGCGGCGTCACCTTCGCGACGTCCGCCGTGGAGCGCGTAATCGAGGAACGCGCGCGCGGCGATGCCGCCGCCGCGCAGGATTTCCGCACGCGGCTGGAGGGCCGGATCGGCGGGTCGATCCGCAGCGTGGTGCCCGGCTCGCGCGAAGCCGCGGACCTGAAAGCGGCGCTGATCGACGAAGGCGTGTGGTCGCAATATCTCGAGGTCGCGATCGGGCCAGACGCCGAGGTGTTCACCAAGGCGCCGGTGCTGTCGACCATGGGCTGGGGTGCCGACATCGGCGTCCGTTCCGATTCGACCTGGAACAATCCCGAGCCCGAAGTGGTGCTGCTCGTCGCGCCGGACGGCGAAGCGGTGGGTGCGACGCTCGGCAACGACGTGAACCTGCGCGATTTCGAGGGCCGCTCGGCCTTGCTGCTCGGCAAGGCCAAGGACAACAACGCGTCCTGCTCGCTCGGCCCGCTCGTCCGCCTGTTCGACGACGGCTTCACGATCGACGACGTGCGCGCCGCCGAACTGTCGCTGACGATCGTCGGCACCGATGACTATCGTCTCGAGGGGACCAGCTCGATGCGCGAGATCAGCCGCGATCCGCTCGATCTGGTCCGCCAGACACTCAGCGAACACCAATACCCCGACGGCTTCGCGCTGTTCCTCGGCACGCTGTTCGCCCCGACGCAGGATCGCGACGAGCCGGGCCGCGGCTTCACGCACAAGGTGGGCGACGTGGTGACGATCGCCAGCGATCGGCTGGGCGTGCTCGTCAACCGCGTCGTGACCTCGCGCGATGCCCCGCCCTGGACGGAGGGCATCGGCGCGACGCTCAAGGGCCTGGTCGCGCGCGGGCTGGTGCGGTCATGAGCGCGCAGCCGACGATCGATGCCGCCATGCGCGCCAGCTATCCCAGCCTCCGGAACAAGCGCGTCGTCGTCACCGGCGGCGGATCGGGGATCGGCGCGGGTCTGGTCGAGGGCTTCGTCGCGCAAGGCGCGCAGGTGGTCTTCGTCGACCGGGAGCGCGATGCGTCGCAGGCGCTCGTCGCGCGCCTGTCGCCCGGCGCCGCGCACCCGCCGCTGTTCCGCCCGCTCGACCTGACCGATCTCGACGCGGTGGCCGTCACCATGCGCGCGATCGAGGACGAACTGGGCGGCGTCGACGTGCTGGTCAACAACGCCGGCAACGACGACCGGCACACGGTCGAGGCGGTAACGCCGGCCTATTGGGACGAACGGATCGCGGTGAACCTGCGCCACCTGTTCTTCTGCGCGCAAAGCGTCGTGCCGGGGATGAAGGCGCGCGGCACGGGCGTGATCCTGAATTTCGGATCGATCAGCTGGCATCTCGGGCTCGAAGACCTCGTGATCTACCAGACCGCCAAGGCTGCGATCGAGGGCATGACCCGTGCCCTCGCCCGCGATCTCGGGCCGGCCGGCATCCGCGTGAACACCGTCGTGCCGGGCAACGTCCAGACGCCCCGGCAGGAACTGTGGTACACACCCGAGGGCGAGGCCGAGATCGTCGGCGCGCAATGCCTGAAGGCGCGCGTGCAGCCCGCCGACATCGCGGCCATGGTGCTGTTCCTCGCATCCGACGATGCGCGGCTGTGCACCGGACACAATTATTGGGTGGATGCCGGCTGGCGCTGAGACCGGCGGATCGAGGGGGCGGGCACGCGGCGTGCGATCGGATCGCGTCTTCCGCTTTGCCTGCCGCCGTGTCAGCGTCATCGGGTGAATAGCCCCACCGAATCCCTCCCCCCGCTCGCCGACGGACTGCCGGTGCCGCGCCGTTACTGGGCGATGGCGTCGATCTGGCTCGCCATGGTGATGGCGGTGCTCGACACCTCCATCGCCAATGTGGCCCTGCCCACGATCGCGCATGATCTCGGCGCGTCCCCCGCCTCGTCGATCTGGGTGGTCAACGCCTATCAGATCGCGATCGTCATGCTGTTGCTGCCGGTCGCCTCGCTCGGGGAAATATTGGGCTATCGCCGGGTCTATTCGGTCGGGCTGGTCCTGTTCGTCGCGGCATCGATCGCCTGCACGTTCGCCGGCAGCCTCACCTGGCTGGCCGCCGCGCGTTTTGCGCAAGGCTTCGGCGCGGCGGCGATCATGGGGATCAACGGCGCGCTGGTGCGGTTCACCTATCCCAAGGCGCGGCTCGGCCGCGGGATCGGCCTCAACGCGCTGGTCGTCGCGATCTCGGCGGCGGCGGGGCCGTCGATCGCCGCGATCGTGCTGGCGCTCGGATCGTGGCGCTGGCTGTTCGCGATCAACGTGCCGTTCGGCCTCGCCTCGCTCGCGATCGGGCTGGCCGCGCTGCCGACGCCGCCGCGCCAGCACCGTCGCTTCGACTGGCAGTCCGCGCTGCTCGCGGCGATCACCTTCGCCGCACTCTTCGCGTTCGCCGCCAGCGTCGCACACGAGGCGTTTTCGGTGAAAAGCGGGCTGGCGCTGGCCATCGGGATCGGCGCGGGCATCCCGCTGCTGCGGATCGCGCGGTCGCAGCGCGATCCGCTGATCCCGCTGGACCTGATCCGCACGCCGCTGCTGGGCCTGTCCTATGCAGCATCGATCCTCGCTTTCGCCGCGCAGATGATCGGGCTGGTATCGCTGCCCTTCTATCTCCAGTCGCGCTGGGGCTATGACCATGCGCAGGCGGGCTTCGCCATCACCGCACTGCCGCTCGGCATCGCGGTGGCGGCGCCGGTCGCAGGGCGGCTCGTCGAGCACGTGCCGGCGGGCCTGCTCGGCGGCATCGGCCTCGTCGTGCTCGCCTGCGCATTCGGTGGGATCGCCGCGATGCCGGCGTCCGCGGGCACGGCGGCGCTCGTCCTGGCGATCGGGCTGTGCGGGATCGGCTTCGGCCTGTTCCAATCGCCCAACAACCGCACGATGATGGGATCGGCGCCCGCCGAACGGAGCGGTGCCGCCGCCGGGATGCTGGCGACCGCGCGCTTGTGCGGGCAGACGCTCGGCGCGGTGGCGGTGGCGTTCGTGTTCCGCGTGGCCGGTCCCGCGACCGCGATCCCGTTCGCCGTCGCGGCGGCTTTGGGCCTCGTCGCGGCGGCCGCCAGCGCGGGCCGGCTGAAGGCGACGTGACGGCGGGACATTCCGCCGCACCCGCGCGTTCCCGTTGGGTGGATAAAAACCGGAGCCGCCCATGACCGACCATCGACCCGATACCGATGCCGACCGCCTGCTGCACGGCAACGGCGATGGAACCGTGGGCCATCATTCGGGCGAAGAGGATGATCGCCAGACCCATGAGACACCGCGCTATGTCGAGGTGGGCGTCAGTCGTGCCAACCGCCAGGCCGATCCCGCGACCCCGAACGCCCTGCCGGGCGAGGACATCCCGAGCGATGCCGGCCGGCGCGCCTATGTCGACGAGAAGACCGGCGAGGTTCATGGCAGCGGCGCAGGGGCCGGCGGCGGCACCGGCACGGAGGATTACGATCACGATTCCAGCGGCGGCGGCAACGACGATCCGGCCGCGCAATAGAGCGAGCGTCATCGCCGGCGGTCAATCGGTCGAGGCGCGCCGCCGCACGTAGAAGAGATGCGTGCGCACCCGCGCTACCTTCACGAGGGATCCGCGCCAATAGGGCACCATCCAGTCGGCGTGATAGTTGGTGGCGCGGCCGACATCGGCGAAGACATAGCCAGCCAAAGCCCGCTTCGCCGCACGCCGGGCGGCGGCCCAGCCATTATGCTCCGGCCGGCGCACCAGCGATCCGTCGCAAGTGAACGAGAATTGGCAGCCGGTGGTGCGGTTCGCCCCCTGATAGACGACGCCGCAGACCGTTCTGGGAAAGCCCGCGGTGCGCGCGCGGTTCAACACGACCTGGATGATCGCGCGTTGCTCGCGCGGATCGGCGCCCGCCTCGTAGATCGCCGCGGTCGCGAGGCAATCCACCGCTTGCGCGCGCTCGGCCGGCCCCCCGTGAAACGCAAAGGGCCGCGCCTGGACGCGCCGCGCCGCCTCGATCGGCACCGCGGCATTGGAGCGGCGCGCCTCGGCCATCGTCAGCGGCGGCGCGGTCACGGGCGACGGCGCAGGGCGAGACCACCAGCGCGACGGATCGATCGACCCCGCTACCGCCGCGATGACGAGGACGATGCCGATCAGCAGCAGCCAATGTTCGGCCGACCGATCGTGCCGGCGCCGACGGCGGCGGCGTCCCTGTTTCGAGACGGATCGGAGTCGGCGCGCCATGCCGATCGGCCTTAGCGGCAGCGACGACCGATCGGCAACGCGGCGCGGGCCGCGATCCCGCACCGCCGTGACGATCCCGTTCGGGCCGGGCGGTCAGTCCGGCTGCGCCGCGCTTCGATAGGTCGAGGGCGACACGCCATGGCGTGCCTTGAAGACTCGGCAGAAATGGTTGTGGTTCCGGTAGCCGCAAGCCCATGCGATCGTCTCGATCCGTCGCTTGGGATGAAGGGGATCGGTCAACATCGCCTGGGCGGCCTTCATCCGCTCCGCCGTGATGAAGGCGGTGGGGGTGATATATTCGGCGGAGAAGATCGCGGCGACGCGGCGCGTGGACAGGCCGAGTCGATCGGCGATCATCTGCACGCCGAGATCGGGATTGGACAGGTCGGTCCGGACGATCGCCTTGGCCCGGCCGAGCAGGCCCATCGCATAGCGACTCGGCGGCGCATCGCCCGTTCCCTGTGCCAGCGTCACGACGGTTTGCGTCAGAAGATCCATCGCCTGATACTCGCTTGCGCGCTGCCCGGAGGCGCGGAAATCGTGGATGGAAAGCCACGTGTTGCGGATCGCGCTCGCCATGGCGGACCGGCCGTCCAACGGGCGCCACAGAGCCATTGTGGTTCGAACGACCTTTTGCTCGAGGCTCCGGTCGCCGAAATCGAGCATGCGCGCCGACCAGTCGTCGACGCTTGCGGAACATCGGAACGGTTCTCGCCGGTCGACCAGCATCAGATCGCCGGCCATCATTTCCGAGCGATCCGCGTCACGCGTGATCGCAAGCGCGCTGTCCGCCCAGACAAGAGCCAGCGAATCGCTCGGCTGTATTTCGGGCATTCCGCAATGCAGGACGCTGAGCGCCCAGCTCGGCCCGGCCGACATGGGCACGGTCATGAGACGAACGCTTCGATCGTCACCCGGATCATCGCGATCGAAACTTCCGGAAAACAATGCGTTGTATGATGGCTCACAAGCAATATCATGGCCTCAGGCTGTCCGACTCCGGTCATATACGTGGATATCGTATCCGATTTGGATTGATCGTCGGAAGTTGATAAATCATACAAATGGCATTCAGCGGGTGGATGGATGGGCAAGGGTCTTCGCGCGATCGATCTGAACCTGGTGCCTGTTTTGCGGGCGTTGTTGCAGGAACGCAGCGTGACGCGTGCGGCAAGCCGGGTCGGGCTTTCGCAACCCGCCGCTAGCAACGCCTTGGCCCGATTGCGGACGATGTTCAGCGATCCGTTGCTCATCAAGGATGGGCGGGCGATGGTGCGAACGCCTTTCGCCGAGCGATTGCTGCCGCTCCTGGAACTGGCGTGCGACGATCTCGAACAGGCGCTACTCGCCAAGGCCTGGTCGCCCGAGCGGACGAGCCGCCGGTTCGTGGTCGTCATGGCGGATCATCTTGCGCTGAAGGTCGTCGCCCCCCTGCGCACGGCGCTGGCACGGGATGCACCGAACATCACCGTTCGGTTCGGCGCGATGGGGGCCAAATTGCACGAGGAGTTGCGACAGGGCCGGATCGACATCGCCTATGTCAGCTACTCGCCGGCGCTGGACGACATCATCGAGGTCGAACGCGTGTCGAGAAGCAAGCTGGTTGCCGTCGTCGGCCCCGACCACCCGTTCGCCGCACGACCGCCCCGCTCGCGGGCGGAGTTCCTGGCTGCCCCCCGCTTCGGCATGCGCATACCGCGCGCGCTGGTGGGCGAGGAACAGGAGACCCTGGTGACGCTCTTGGGATCGTCCAACATGGCGATGGAAGCCGGCGTAGCGCAGTTTTCGGTGCTCCCCGGGCTCGCGCTCGCCACCGGATGCCTGACCGTCACGCCCCTAGCGATCGCGTCGGTCGCCGTCGACACGCTAGGCATGCGCATCGTGGAGATTCCGGAAACAGAGGAATATTTCGAACTCTGCGCATTCTGGAACTCGCGCTATCGCCTCGATCCCGGCCACCAATGGTTTCGCAAGCTCATGACCGGCCTGGTGAGGGATGCTTTCGACCCGGCATAGCGCCCGTAATCGGGCGGTTAACGCGGCCGCTCAGGGTCCTCCACCGGTGCTATCATGCGAGATTAACCCAAAACGGAACAAAATCTATCCCATTTCGGAATTATTTTACTAGCTTACCCCGTCATTAACTTTCTCCGCCGATGAAGAACCCACGCAGCATGGCAGCATCGATGAAAAGGCTGCCGGGCTTTCTGGTTTGAGGAGGGACGGAGCATGTTGAGCTGGTTCAAGAACGACGCGCCTATTCGCGTTAAATTCAGGGTGTTGTTCGCGATCTACACCATCGCCGCGTTCAGCGGGATGGCGACCACCTACTTCGCCGCACTGGCGCCGCCAAGCGAACTCTACCGCTATATGGCTCTCAGCGGTGTCGTGGCCGTGCTCACCATGGCGACCGCACTGTTCAGCGGCAAGGCCATTTCCGACCCGTATGTCGCCACGGTCGTTCGTACCGAGGCGCTCGCGGCGGGCGATCTCAGCAGCGCGATCCGGTTCACCGAGCACCGCGATTGCATCGGCCGGCTGACCAAGGCTCTTTCGGTCTTCCGCGACCACGCGCAGACCGTCTCCGAGGCACGTACCGCGCAGGAGGTGATCGTGTCCGCACTCGGCGCCGGGCTGGAACGCCTCGCGGACGGCGATCTCAGCGGGCACATCACCGAGACGTTCCCGGCCGAATACGAACAGCTTCGCCACAATTACAACCATGCGGTCGATGCGCTGAGCGACGCGCTCGTTGCGGTGACCCGCTCCACGAGCGGCATCCGCACCGCGTCGTCCGAGATCAGCGCGGCGTCCGACGATCTGTCGCACCGCACCGAACAGCAGGCGGCGAGCCTGGAGGAAACCGCGGCGTCGATGGACGAGATCACCTCGACCGTGCGCGAAACCGCGCAGGGTGCCGCGCGGGTCAACACCGTGGTGGGCGAAGCCAAGGGCGACGCCGAGGCCAGCGGCCGCGTCGTGCGCGAAGCGGTGACGGCGATGGGCGGGATCGAACGGTCCAGCCAGGAAATTTCGGAGATCATCAGCGTGATCGACGGCATCGCCTTCCAGACCAACCTGCTCGCGCTGAACGCCGGTGTCGAGGCGGCACGGGCTGGCGATGCGGGCAAGGGCTTTGCCGTCGTCGCTTCGGAAGTGCGGGCGCTCGCCCAGCGGTCCGCGGATGCGGCCAAGGACGTGAAGACCAAGATCCTCGCCAGCTCCGAGCAGGTCGACAACGGCGTGGAACTCGTCGGCGAGACCGGCAAGTCGCTCGAGCGGATCGTGGCGCGGATCAACGAGATCAGCACGCTCGTCGCGACGATCGCGTCCTCGGCCGAACAACAGGCATCGGGGTTGCAGCAGGTCAATATCGCCGTCGGCGAGATGGACAACGTCACCCAGCAGAACGCTGCGATGGTGGAGGAATCGACCGCCGCGGCGCGCAGCCTGGCCAGCGATGCCGACGAACTCGCCCGCCATGTCGCCCGCTTCCGCCTGGCTGCGGACGAACGTCCGGTCGAGGCATCGCAGCCCGTCGCAGCCCCGCGCCGCGTCGCCGCACCGGTGCGGATCGTCGCCAAACGCCCCGCCACCCGCGGTGCGCTGGCGCTGGCCATCGAGCCGGACGATTCCGACTGGTCGAAATTCTGACCGTCGCCTTGGCCGCGCCCTTGGTGGCGCGGCCCACCCGATCCAAAAATTCGAAAGACCAACCGATGATCCGCATCGTGCTACCGGCCATTGTCGACCTGGCCGCAGCGGTGGCGCTGGCCGATAAGCTTCTCACCGCGACCGCCGCCGCCACGCTCGATGCGGCGGGTGTGGAACGCATCGGGGTCGCCGGCCTGCAGCTCCTGCTGTGCGCCCGCACGACCGCGGACGTCGCCGGCGTGCCCTTCGTCATCGAGCGTCCGAGCGAGGCGCTGCTCGATGCCATGCGCCTCATCGGCACCGAGCAGTTGCTCGTTCCCGCCTCCGCTCGCTGAAGGATCGGCCCGTGCAGCTCGACGAAATCCAGGCGATCTTCTTCCAGGAATGCGAAGAAGGTCTGGCCACCATCGAAACCAGCCTCGCCGATGCGCGTGACGCGACGCCTGATGCGGAGACGATCAACACGATCTTCCGTGCGGTGCACTCGATCAAGGGCGGCGCGGGCGCCTTCGGCTTCGATGCGCTTCAGGGCTTCTCGCATCACCTCGAAACCGTGCTCGACCTGTTGCGCACCGGCGAGCGGGAGCCGACACCCGACCTGATCGCCGTGCTGTTCGCCGCCTTCGACGTGCTGAGCGACCATATCGCCAGCGCGCAGGCCGGCGGCGCCGCGCCCGCAGACGATGCCGTCCTGGCGAGGCTCGCCGCGATCGCGGCAGGCGCGGCACCCGCCGATGCCGGTGACGACGGGGACGCGCCCGCCGCCGAAGCCGAAAGCCCCGCCGATTTCGATCTGGATTTCGATCTGGATTCGCTTCTCGCATCGATCGAACCGCCGGTCCTCGACGAGGCGCCATGGACGATCAGCGTTCATCCCGGCCGCGGCGCGTTCGACAATGGCGGCGATCCCCTGCCGCTGCTACGCGAATTGATGGCGCTGGGCGGCAGCCTGGTCGATATCGATCTGTCGAAGCTGCCGCCACTCTCCGCGCTCGCGGTCGACGAATGCCATCTCGGATGGACGATCTCGGTCCCCAGCCGCGTGGCACGCGACGAGATCGAGGCGGTGTTCGATTTCGTGCCCGACAGCTATCGCATCACCGTCTTGGCGGGCGAGCCGCCTGCTGCGATCGCTGACGAGATCCCTGCCTCGAGCGATGCCCAGAGCGGTGCCGCGCCCGCTCCGGTGCTCCAGCCGGAGCCCGTCGCGATCGCGCCGGCCGCACGGCCATCACCCGTCACGGAGGAGCCACCGGCCGATCCGCGCTCCGCCGCCGGCGACGAAGCGGCCAGGGCGGCGGCGGGATCGGCGACGATCCGCGTCGAGCTGGAAAAGCTCGATCGCCTCGTCAATCTGGTTGGCGAACTGGTCATCACGCAGGCGATGCTGGCGCAGCGCCTGTCGCTGCACGGCGCGGGCACGATCGACGAGCTGTCCGACCTCGACCACCTGACGCGCGAGCTTCAGGACAGCGCGATGTCGATCCGCGCGCAACCGGTGAAATCGGTGTTCAGCCGGGTTCCGCGGATCATCCGCGAGCTCGAGGCCGGCACCGGCAAGCGGGTGCGGCTGCAGGTCGAAGGCGAGATGACCGAGGTAGACAAGACCGTGGTCGAACGCATCGGCGAGCCGCTCACGCACATGATCCGCAACGCGGTCGATCACGGGCTCGAGATGCCCGACGAACGCGTGATCGCAGGCAAACCGCCCGAGGGGCTGGTCCGTCTGGCGGCCGAGCACCGTTCGGGCCGGATCGTCATCTCGGTGTCCGACGACGGCCGCGGCATCGATCTGCCGCGCGTCCGCGCCAAGGCGATCGAGCGCGGCATCATATCGGCCGATGCCAATATGTCCGACGAGGAGATCGAGAACCTGATCTTCGCACCCGGCTTTTCCACCGCGGCGACGGTATCGAACATCTCGGGCCGCGGCGTCGGCATGGATGTCGTCCGCCGCAACGTCCAGGCGCTGGGCGGCCGGATCGGCATCACCTCCAAGTTCGGCAAGGGCTCGACCTTCACGCTCACCCTGCCGCTCACGCTCGCGATCCTCGACGGCATGGTCGTCAGCGTCGGATCGCAGACCTATGTCATCCCGCTTGCGCATGTGGTCGAAAGCCTGCGTCCGCAGGCCGGCGACGTGCGGGCGTTCGGCCCCGATGCGGGCGTGCTCGACGTGCGCGGCGCCTATCTGCCGATCCTGCCGGTGGGCAGCCTGTTGGGGGTGGGCGATGCATGCGCCGATCCGACCGAGGCCGTGCTGGTGGTGGTCGAAACCGATGTCGGCCAGGCCATCTTGATGGTCGACGGTATCCAGGATCAGCGCCAGGTGGTGGTCAAGAGCCTGGAGACGAACTTCGCGCCCGTTGCTGGCCTGGCGGGGGCCACGGTGCTCGGCGACGGGCGCGTCGCACTGATCGTCGACGTCGAGACATTGGTCCGCCGCCATCGCGCCGAGCCCAGCCGGCTGCTGGCGGCATGAGCGCCGCCCCCGCCCCGGTCGGCGAATTCACGCTCGACGCCGCCGATTTCACCACCATCGCCCGCATGACGCATGCGCATTCGGGGATCGTGCTGGCCGACGGCAAGCGCCAGCTCGTCTATTCGCGGCTCGCCAAGATCGTCCGTCGGCGCGGCATGAGCGGGTTCGCCGATTATGTCGAACTGCTCCGCAACGATGCCGATGCGCGGCGCGAGGCGATCTTCGCGCTGACCACCAACCACACCAAATTCTTTCGCGAGGACCATCATTTCGCGCATTTCACGACGCATGTCCGCGCCGGCCTGATCGCACAGGCCGAGCGGGGCCGTCCGGTACGGCTATGGTCCTCGGCCAGTTCGAGCGGCGAGGAGCCGTATTCGCTCGCGATGACGCTGCTCGGCGACGACAAGGCGGCGGGCACTCGCCTCGCGAGCCGCGACGTGGCGATCCTCGCCACCGATCTCGCCCCGCACGTTCTCGCGACGGCGTCGGCCGGCCGCTATCCGGTGGCGATGGCGCGCGACATCCCCGAACGCTATCGCCGCACCTGGATGAGCAAAGAGGCGGACGAACTCGTGATGAGCCCCGAACTCAAGCGCGTGCTCGCCTATCGCCGGCTCAACCTGCTCGAAAGCTGGCCGATGAAGGGACGTTTCGACGTGGTGTTCTGCCGCAACGTCATGATCTATTTCGACGAACCGACCAAAGCCCGGCTGATCGAACGGTTTGCGGAGCTGATGGCGCCCGGCAGCTTTCTCTACATCGGCCATTCCGAACGCGTGATCGGCCCGGCGACATCGGCGTTCGAGCCGGTCGGCCAGACGATCTATCGGAGGACCGCATGACCGCACCGATCCGCGTATTGATCGTCGACGATTCCGCCACGATGCGCGGTCTGCTGTCGGCGATGCTGCGCGCCGATCCGGGCATCGCGGTGGTCGGCGAAGCGGCCGACGCGATCGAGGCGCGGCGTCTCATCAAGGCGCTCGATCCCGATGTCGTCACGCTCGATATCGAGATGCCCGGCATGGACGGCATCGCCTTTCTCGAAAAGATCATGGCGCTGCGGCCGATGCCGGTGGTGATCGTGTCCTCGGCGACCGAACGGGGCGCGGCTACGACCGCGCGGGCGCTGGATGCGGGGGCGTTCGCCTGTTTCCTGAAGCCCACCTCGCCCACGGCCACGCCCGGCACCGCCACGCTGCCGCAGGTCGTCCGCGCCGCCGCCGGGGGCAAGCGCGCTACCATCCGGTCGGAACCGCGCCCGGCGCGCGCGGGCGCCGGCGACCGCGCCGCGCTGATCGCGATCGGCGCCTCGACCGGGGGGGTCGAGGCGCTGCTCGAGGTGATCGGCGGCTTTCCCGCGAACTGCCCGCCGACCGTCATCGTCCAGCACATGCCCGCGATGTTCACCGCCAGCTTCGCGATCCGGCTCGACCGTTTCTGCCCGCCCACCGTCTGCGAGGCGCGGACGGGGATGATCCTGAAGCCAGGTCACGTCTATCTCGCGCCGGGCGGAGAGCGTCACATGGAGGTGATCGGCGCCGCCGCGCCGCGCATCCGGCTGTTCTCCGGCGATCTCGTCAGCGGCCATCGCCCGTCCGTGGACGTGCTGTTCCGCTCGGTCGCGCGGCTCGGCCTGCCGGCCGTGGGCGTGCTGCTCACCGGCATGGGGGCGGACGGCGCCGCCGGGCTGGCCGAGATGCGCCAGTCCGGCGCGCGGACGATCGGCCAGGACGAGGCGACCAGCGTCGTCTACGGCATGCCCGCCGTCGCCTTCGCCGCCGGTGCGGTCGAGGCGCAACTGGCGCTGCCGCGGATCGCCGACGTCGCGATCGGAATGGCGGCATGACCGCGCCCCTTCCCGGCGCCAAGCGCCAGCCGGCGCTGCGCGGCGATGGCTTCCGCCATGTCGGCATCGTCCAGGGCGAACGCGGCGTCTCCGCCGATCCGCAGGTGATGTTCAGCACGATCCTCGGCAGTTGCGTCGCGGCCTGCCTGTTCGATCCCGAAGCGGGCATCGGTGGCATCAACCACTTCCTGCTCGGCGAACCCCAGCCCGGGCAGACGATCGATCCGGCCGCGGCGCACCGTTACGGCGTCCATGCGATGGAGCTGCTCATCAACGAGATGCTGCGTCACGGCGCGCGGCGCGAGCGGCTGCGCGCGCATCTCTACGGCGGTGCCAATCTCCATGCCGGCATGCGCGCGATCGGTTCGGCCAATGCCGATTTCGCGGTGCGCTTCCTCCAGCAGGATCGCATCCCGCTAGTCGTCAGCGATCTCGGCGGCCGCTCGGCCCGACGGCTCGAATTCCAGGCCGCGCTCGGCCGTTCGCGGGCGCGGCTGGTTCAAGACTCCGTGGCGCCGGTCACCCGCCGCGCCCCCCCTGCCCCGCTTCCCGCCGCCGCTGCCAGCGGCGAGCTCGATCTCTTCTGAAGGACGGCCCCATGACTCGAACGATTTTGACCGTCGACGATTCGCCCAGCATGCGGGCGCTGCTCCGCATGGCGCTCGTCGGCGACGGCTATGCGGTCGCCGCGGCGGAGGACGGCGTCGACGCGATGGACAGGATCGACGAGGCCGCGCCCGATCTCGTCATCACCGACATCAACATGCCCCGCATGGACGGTTTCGGCCTGATCGGCGCGGTGCGCGCGCATCCGCGCTGGTCCAACCTGCCCATCCTCGTGCTGTCGACCGAATTCTCCGACGAGAAGAAGCAGCGCGCGCGCGTGGCCGGTGCGACCGGCTGGATCGTCAAGCCATTCGACCCCGCCAAACTCAATGCGGCCGTCCGCCGCGTCCTCGTCTAACCGGAAGGCATGCCATGACCCGTCAGCTCATCACCTTCGAACTCGGCGACCAGTCGCTGGGTATCGACATCATGGCCATTCGCGAGATCCGCGCCTGGTCCCCCGCCACCCCCCTGCCCAACGTGCCCGCGCATGTCCGCGGCGTCGTCAACCTGCGCGGCGTCGTCCTGCCGGTGCTCGATCTGCGCATGCGGCTCGGCTGGGGCCTGACCGATCCCACCGCACGCCACGTCATCATCGTCGTGCGCATCGGCGAGCAGTTGCAGGGCGTGATCGTCGATGCGGTGAACGACATCGTCACCATCCGCCCCGAGGACATGCAGCCGCTGCCCGACGTCGGATCGACCCAGGCGGCCGCGCTGCTCGACGGTCTGGCGACCGTCGAAGACCGGATGATCCTGGTGCTCGATCTGGAACGCCTCGCTCCACCCCAGGCCGAAGCCGCGTGAACTCCCGTTATCGCAAGGAAATGTGACATGGCCAAAGCCAGAGTATTGGTCGTCGACGATTCGATGACGATGCGCATGATGGTTGCCGGCATCCTGGAAAAGGACAAGGACATCCAGGTCGTCGGCATGGCGGACGGGGCGGAGGAGGCGCGCGCGATGGTGCGCGACCTGAAGCCCAACGTCATGACGCTGGACGTCGAAATGCCGGGCATGAACGGTATCGATTATCTGGCCGAGATCATGGAGACCGCGCCGATGCCGGTCATCATGTTCTCCACCTTGACGGCCAAGGGCGCGGAAAGCTCGATCGAGGCGCTCCGGCTCGGCGCGCTCGACTGCTATCCCAAGCCCACCCGCGCCACGCCCGACGAGATGCAGGCCGCGTTCGGCAAGCTGAGCAAGACGATCAAGGAAGCGCCCAAGCGGTTCGCCGAACTGAACGACGGGCCGTCGGCATCGGCCGCGAAGCGCGCCGCCGCGACCGGCGCGTTCGCGTGGAACGGCACGATCGTGACCGTCGGCGCCGACGTGGCGAGCACCAAGCCGCTGTTCGACCTGCTGGGGCGCTGGCCGGCCGACGGGCCCCCGGTCATGGTGGTGCAGCATATGCGGCCCGAGCTGGCGGACGGCATGATCGCCAAATTGTCCGATTCGGTGGCACCGCGCGTCGTCGAGGCGAGCGATGGCCTGAAGGTCGAGCAGGGGATGATCGTCTTCTGCCGCCCTGGCACGCACCACGTCTATATCGACGCGTGGCCGGGCGGCACGATCCGCCTGCTCGACAAGCCGCCCTTTGCCGGGCAGCGTCCATCGATCTCGCTGATGATGGCGACGCTGGCCAAGAGCGCGGCGGCCAAGACGATCGGCGTGCTGCTCGCGGGCGGCGAGGATGGCCAGCAGGGCGCCGCAGCGCTGCGGGCGGCGCGGGCCTGCGCGATCGCCCCCGCCGAGGACGGGTCGGGCAAGCTCGAACTCGGGCGCGGCATGGCGGTGCAGCCGATCAAATCGAGCGACATCGCGGAGACGGTGCTTGGCATGTGCCGTGGTTGAGCCCGACTATGTCGCCCTGGCGCAGGCGCTCGCCGACGAACTCGACCGGGCGCGGCGCACGCTCGAGGAATTCGCGATGCAGCTATGCCTCGATCCGGTGGTGTTCGCGCGGCATCCGGGGCCGCTCCAGCAATTCGACGGCGTGGCGCAGTCCATCGGCGAAGTCGCCACGTTCCTGCGCCACGAAGGACATCCCGCGATGGCGATCGACGCGGTGCGGCTGGAGGTGATGCGCGACCGGCTGGCGGCGTGCCACGCGGCGCCGATCGCGGGCGCACCGCACGCCTGAAGCGCTGGGCTCTCCGCGAACCTACGGCGTCGGCACGCGACCGGCCCGGCTGTGATGGCCGAGCGCATCGCGTGGCGGCGCGTCGGACTGGCGGTGGACGAGCGTGAAGTCGAGCAGGCCGACCGCTCCCGTGGCTGGCATGGGCTCCCCGCGGATCGCGGCGGCGAGCAGTTCGATGGAGAGCCGCGCCATGTCGGCGATCGGCTGGCGGATCGTCGTCAGTTCCGGCCAGATCGCGGTCGCCAGCGTCGTGTCGTCGAAGCCGACGACCGTAAGATCCTCCGGCACGTCCAGCTCGTAACGATGCGCCACCGCGATCACCGCCGCCGCCATATCGTCGTTGGATGCGAAGATCGCGCTCGGACGATCCGCCACCGCGAACAGCCGCTCGGCCGCTTCGAGGCCCGAACGATAGGTATACAGGCCCTCGACGATCAGCGCCGCGTCGATCGGCAGGCCCGCCGTCGCCAGCGCGTCGCGATAGCCCTCCAGGCGAAGCGCCGAGGCCGACAGATTGGGATCGCCCGCGACAAAGCCGATCCGCTGGTGCCCCAGCGCGAGCAGATGCTCCGTCATCCGGCAGGCGGCGAGCCGGTCGTCGATCGCCACCGCGCGCTGATCGCCGGCATGACGCCTGGTGCCCAGCAACGCCGCCGGAATGCCGGCGTTCTGGAAGACATCGAGCACCGGCTGCATCTCGCACAGCGGCGGGGTGAGCACGACGCCGTCGATGCCGTCGCGCACCAGCCGCGCCGCGATCTCCGCCTCGCGGTCGCCGGATTCGCATTTCTCGAACACGATCTGCACGTTGCGCCGCGTCGCCTCGTCGAGGCTGCCGATCAGGAATTCGCCGATGAAGCCTGCGCTGGGATTGGCATAGAGCAGCCCGATCCGGCTCTGGGTCGCGCCGGCCAGACGGCGGGCGGCCTGGTTCGGCGCGTAGTTGAGTTCGCTGATCGCCGCGTTGACGATCTCGCGCGTGGCGGGGCGAACATTGGTTTCGGCGTTGATGACCCGCGAGACGGTCATCGGCGACACGCCGGCATGTCGCGCCACATCGGTGATCGTCGGCGCGCCGAGTTGACGGCCGCGGGGCTTGGATATCGCCAGGGTTGCTCTCCGGACAGGAACCCTGTCCTTACACGGAGCACCCCGCGCAATGCAAGAAATCGGCCGCAAAACCGGGCAATTCCCGCACGCCGCTTGCATGCCCGGCCGGCGACGTTATTGGTAGCGCTACCGGATATCCCCTGCAGAAGGGTGCCGGAAAGGAGACCGACTGATGCCCCGACAGACCATCCGCCGCGCCATCGGTGCGCTCGCGCCCCTGGCCCTGACGCTCGCGCCCGCGGCGACGCTGCTCGCCCAATCCGCGCCGCCGCTCACCCCCGCGGGCAAGCCCGTGCCCGAGACGGCACCCGATGGTCGGCATTATCTGTCGCAGCCGCTGACGACGCAGATCTACACCGCCGATCCGTCCGCGCACGTCTTCGCCGGCAAGATCTACGTCTATCCCAGCCACGACGTACCAACCGACATTCCCGACGACGATCTCGGCAACGAATATGCGATGCACGATTATCGCGTGCTGGGCATGGACCGGATCGGCGGCCCCGTCACGGTCGGCCCGGTGGCGCTCGACGTGAAGGACGTGCCCTGGGCCTCCAAGCAGATGTGGGCGCCCGACGCGGCCTATCGCAACGGCACCTATTATCTCTATTTCCCGGCGCGTGACCGTTTGCTCGACAAGAACGGTCTCGGCACCTTCCGCATCGGCGTGGCGACCGCCAGGAACCCGATGGGCCCGTTCAAGGCGGAGGCCGCGCCGATTCCCGGCAGCTTCTCGATGGACCCCGCGGTCTTCACCGATGCGGACGGCCGCACCTTCATGTATTTCGGGGGCATCTGGGGCGGCCAGCTCCAGCGCTGGGCGAGCG
Source organism: Sphingomonas sp. GC_Shp_6 (assembly GCF_026540835.1). Taxonomy (NCBI): domain Bacteria; kingdom Pseudomonadati; phylum Pseudomonadota; class Alphaproteobacteria; order Sphingomonadales; family Sphingomonadaceae; genus Sphingomonas; species Sphingomonas sp. GC_Shp_6. The sequence goes on from NZ_JALNUO010000002.1 coordinate 223,541, forward strand.
GGCGGTTCGATCGCAACGGCAGCGACACCGATCTTCACCGCGACGACCAGCCCGCGCTGTCGGGCAAGGTCGTGCGGATGAACCCGGACATGAAGACCTTCGCGGAGAAGCCGCGCGACGCGGTGATCCTCGATCCCGCGACCGGCAAGCCCGTGCTCGGCGGCGCCCACGACAAACGGTTCTTCGAGGCATCCTGGGTGTTCCGCCGCAACGGCCTCTATTATTACACCTATTCGACCGGCGACACGCATTTCCTGAACTATGCGACGGGCAGCAACCCTTACGGGCCCTTCACCTATCGCGGCCACATCCTGAAGCCGGTACAGGGCTGGACGACACACCACTCGATCATCGAATGGAACGGCAAATGGTGGCTCTTCTATGCCGACACGCAGATGTCGAACCGGAACCATCTGAGGAACGTCAAGGTCTCCGAACTTCACTTCGATCCCGACGGCACGATCCCGGCAATCGATCCGCTGGTGAACTGATCCGATGTTTCTAGGCATCGATATCGGCACTTCGGGTGTCAAGGCGGTCGTCCTCGACGCGGCGGGCGTGGTGGTCGGCCAGGGCGTGGCCGCGCTCACCGTCCAGCGGCCATCGGCCTTGTGGTCGGAACAGGATCCGGACGCGTGGTGGCAAGCGACCACGGCGGCGGTGCAGGCGATCGACCCGGCGGTGCGGCGCGCGGTGCGCGGCGTGGGGCTGGCCGGGCAGATGCACGGCGCGACCTTGCTGGGCGCGGACGACCGGCCGCTGCGGCCCGCGATCCTGTGGAACGACGGGCGCAGCGCCGCCGAATGCGCGACGCTGGAGGCGGCCTGCCCGACGCTGCGCGCCGTGACCGGCAACATCGCGATGCCGGGGTTCACCGCCCCCAAGCTGCTCTGGGTGAAAGACCATGAGCCCGAGGTCTTCGCGCAGGTGGCGACCGTGCTGCTGCCGAAGGACTATGTCCGGCTGCGGATGACGGGCGACCGCGCGTCGGACCTGTCGGACAGCGCGGGCACCTTGTGGCTCGATGTCGCCGGGCGGCGCTGGAGCGACACGGTGCTCGCCGCCTGCGGCATGAGCGAGGCGCAGATGCCGCGCCTGTATGAGGGCACCGAGATCACCGGCCGGCTGCGCGCCGAGGTCGCCGAGCTATGGGGCATGGGCGCGGTGCCGGTGGCGGCGGGCGGTGGCGACAATGCCGCCGGCGCGGCGGGCGTCGGCGTGGTGCGCGACGGCGATGCGCTGCTGTCGCTCGGCACGTCGGGCGTCATCTTCGTCGCGACGGACGGGTTCCGCCCCAATCCCGCACGCGCCGTCCACGCCTTCTGTCATTGCCTGCCGGGGCTGTGGCACCAGATGAGCGTGCATCTGTCGGCGGCCTCCTGCATCGACTGGGTCGCGCGGCTGACCGGCACGAGCGGCGCGGCCGAGCTGTTCGCGCGCGCCGAGGCGAGCGGGCCCGCCGGCGGCCCCGAACTGTTCCTGCCCTATCTCTCGGGCGAGCGGACGCCGCACAACGACGTGGCCGTGCGCGGTGCCTTTCTCCAGCTCGACAACGAGACCGATACGCCGCGGCTCGCACAGGCGGTGCTCGAGGGCGTGGCCTTCGCGCTCGCCGACGGCCTCGACGCGCTGACCGATGCGGGCACCCGGATCGAGCGGCTCGCGGTGATCGGCGGCGGCGCGCGCTCCTCCTATTGGGGCCGCATCATCGCCGCCGCGCTGGAGACGCCGCTCGTCTATCTGGAGGGCGGCGAGGTGGGGCCGGCGCTCGGCGCCGCACGGCTGGCGCAGATCGCGGTCGACGGCGGCGATCCCGCCAGCGTCTGCGCGGCGCCGCCGATCAGCCACGTCATCGAACCCGATCCGACGCTGATCGCGCGGCTCGCTCCCAAGAAACACCAGTTTCGCGCCGCGTACCCGCGGATCGCACCCAACACGAAAGGCATTTGACCCACATGGCGACCGACTATTTCGCGGACATCCCGCAGATCACGTACAAGGGCCCCGACAGCGACGACGATCTCGCCTATCGCTGGTACGACAAGAACCGCGTCGTGCTCGGCAAGACGATGGCCGAGCATCTGCGTTTCGCCGTGTGCATGTGGCATACCTTCTGCTGGCCGGGTAGCGACGTGTTCGGCCCCGGCACGTTCGACCGGCCCTGGGCGGCGCATGCGCATACGCCCGAAGGCGCGGCGATGAAGCGCGCCGCGGCGTTCGACTTCATCCGCCGCCTCGACGTGCCCTTCTACTGCTGGCATGACGTCGACGTTTCGGCGCACGCGACCAACGTCGCCGAATATGGCCGCTATTTCGGCCAGGCGGTCGATCATCTCGAAACGCTGCAGGCCGACAGCGGCGTCAAGCTGCTCTGGGGCACCGCCAACCTGTTCAGCGATCCGCGCTATGCCGCGGGCGGCGCCAGCAATCCCGATCCCGAGGTCTATGCCTGGGGCGCGATGCAGGTCCGCGCCGCGCTGGAGGCGACGCATCGGCTCGGCGGCGCGAACTACGTGCTGTGGGGCGGCCGCGAGGGTTACGAGACGCTGACCAACACCGACATGAAGCGCGAGCTCGACAATCTCGGCCGCTTCCTGTCGCAGGTGGTCGAGCACAAGCACAGGATCGGCTTCACCGGCGCGATCCTGATCGAGCCCAAGCCGTTCGAGCCGACCAAGCACCAGTACGACTTCGACACGGCGACGGTGTACGGCTTCCTGAAACGCTACGGCCTTGAGAACGAGGTGCGCGTCAACATCGAGGCCAACCACGCGACGCTCGCCAGCCACACGTTCGAGCATGAGATCGCCACCGCCGCCGCGCTCGGCATCTTCGGGTCGATCGACGCCAATCGCGGCGATTACCAGAATGGCTGGGACACCGACCAATTCCCCAATTCGGTCGAGGAGTTGACGCGCGCGACGCTGGAGATCGTGCGCGCCGGCGGGTTCACCACCGGCGGGTTCAACTTCGATGCCAAGGTGCGGCGCCAGTCGATCGACGCGGTCGACCTGTTCCACGGCCATATCGGCGGCATCGATGCGGTCGCCAAGTCGCTGCTGAACGCCGCGGCGATCATCGAGGACGGCCGGATCGACGCCTTCAAGAAGGAGCGCTATGCCGGATGGGACGGTGAACTCGGCCGGATGATCCATGCCGACGGCACGGGCCTCGCCGAGATCGCCGATCTGGCGATCGCGCGCGGGCTGGATCCCAAGCCCCGTTCGGGCCGGCAGGAATGGCTGGAGAATCTGCTCAACCGCTTCTGAGACCGATGGGCGCGCGATTCCCCGCGCGCCCACCCGACCGCGAGGCCGCGGGCCGAAGGAAAAGCGCCGTGACGAGGATGACGATGCCGATGATACGTCCGATCGCTGCGCTGGCCGCAGCCTCCCTGATCGCCCCGCTGGTCCCCCTGTCCGCCGCTGCCGCGCAGGTCAGCGCGGCGGGCGACCCGTTCGCTGGGGAGCCGGTCGGGATCGTCGCCCAGCCCTGCCCCGCCCATGCCGCGGTCGGATGGGCAGAACAGCAGCTTCATGACCTGACCCGCGATTTCGGCCAGCTATGCCGCTACGCCGCCGCCAACGCCGCGCTGAGGGAACGGCCGCGCGTCGTGTTCGCCGGCGATTCGATCACCGACAATTGGATCGGCGCGGATCCCGGCTTCTTCACGCACGGGATCGTCGATCGCGGCATCGGCGGCCAGACGAGCGCGCAGCTTCTCGTGCGCTTCCGTCAGGACGTGATCGATCTACGCCCCCGCGCCGTCCACATCATGATCGGCACGAACGACATCGCGGGCAACACCGGCGCGGCGACGATCGAGACCGTGGAGGGCCATATCGCGACGATGGCCGAACTCGCGCGGCTGCATGGCATCCGGGTGATCCTCGCCTCGATCCCGCCCGCCGCCGCCTTTCCCTGGGCGAAGGACAAGCGGCCGGTGGCGCAGATCGCCGCGCTCAACCGCTGGATCGCCGCCTATGCCGCGCGCGAGGGGTTCGTCTGGATCGATTACCATCCCGTGCTCGCCACGCCCGAGGGCGGCATGAAGCCCGGCCTCGCCAGCGACGGCGTGCATCCGACCGCGGCGGGCTATGCCGTGATGCGGCCCCTGGCGGAAGCGGCGATCCAGCGGGCGCTGGCCCGATGAGGCGCCTGCTCGCCGTCGCCGCGCTGCTGCTCGCGACCAGCGCGGGCGCCGCCCCGCTCGCCACGCTCGACCGCAACGGCGCGATGGTCTCGATCGAGCCCTATGGCCCGGGGATCGTCCGCGTGACGATCGCGACCGAGCGGGCACTGGCGGAAAGCGCGCCTGGCTATGGCATCACCGGCAAGCCCGATGCCGCCGGCTGGACGCACCGCGCCGATGCGACCGGCGACGTGTTCGCCGCGGCGGGATTGCGCGTAACCGTCGCCGCGCAGCCCTGGCCCAAGCCGCCGAGCCAGATGGAGCGCTATTTCGCGCCGTCGCTGCCGCCGGTCGCGATCGACCTGTCGCTACCCGATGGCCGCCCCCTCACCCGCATGACCGGCTGGGAGATGGCGCCGCACGACGTCGCGGGCGAGCATAGTTTCCGCGTCGGCGCGGCCTTCGCCGACACCCCCGACACGCATTATTACGGCCTCGGCCAATATCAGGACGGGGGGCTGGATCTGCGCGGCCGCACGATCGACTGCCGCCACGATTATGATCGCCCGGCCGGCGAGGCGGTGTGCGTGCCGTTCATGGTGACGGACAAGGGCTATGCGATCCTGTGGGACAATCCGTCCGCCACGACCGTCTCACCGGGCCTGCACGATGCGACCCGGTTCCAGTCGAACGTCGGGGAGCGCGTGTCGTTCTTCGTCGTCGCGGGCCGAACGGCGGACGAACTCTATGCCGGCTATGCCCGGCTGACGGGACGAACGCCGCTGCCCCCCAAGGCCGCGTTCGGGCTGATCCAGAGCAAGGCCCGTTACGAGACGCAGGGCGAACTCCTCGCCGTCGCGGATGGCTATCGCAAACGCGGCCTGCCGCTCGACGTGATGGTGCTCGACTGGTTCTACTGGACGCGGATGGGCCAGCTCGACATCGATCGCACCGCCTTTCCCGATCCCGCGGGCATGAACCGGCACCTCCACGATGCGGGGATGCGCAGCATCGTCAGCATCTGGCCGCGTTTCGAAAAGGAAAGCCGCTATTTCAACGATCTCGCGGCCAAGGGCTGGCTGCTGAAGGACAAGGAGGGCAAGCCCGTCGACGGTCTGCCCGTCCGTTCCGACCGCGCGGGCGGCTTGATCGACTCGACCAACCCCGACGCGCGCGGCTGGTATTGGGGCAAGATCCGCGACAATATCTTCAGCCAGGGCTTCGACTATGCGTGGCTCGACGAGACCGAGCCCGATCTGGTGCCCGACGGCTTTTTCTACGCGATCGGATCGGGCGATCGTTACCACAATGTCTTTCCGCTGCTCCACACCGCCGCCGTCGCCGACGGCTCGGCGCGCGATCGGCCGGATTTCCGCAACCTGATCCTGTGCCGCGCCGCCTATCTGGGCGCGCAGGCCAATGGCTGCCTGTTCTGGTCGTCCGACGTGCAGTCGACCTGGGACGCACTCCGGCGCCAGGTGCCGGCGGGGCTGGGCATGACGGCAAGCGGCATCGCCTATTGGTCTAGCGACACCGGCGGCTGGCAATGGCCGAACGGCCCGGCGGCGCAGCATCCGGTGCTGGTCGATCCCGCCGGGGCGACCGCAATGGCGCCCTCCTATCGCGACTATCCCGAACTGTTCGTCCGCTGGTTCGAGTATAACGCCTTCACCCCCACGCTGCGCATCCATGGCCAGCGGCCCGGCACCGCGCTGTGGGACTATGGCGCCGCGGCCGAGCCCATCCTCGCGAACATCCTGAAGCTGCGATACAGTCTCGTTCCCTATCTCTACGCGCTCGGGCACGCGACGTTCGAGAGCGGCGCACCGTTCATGCGCGCGCTGTTCATGGACTTCCCTGCCGATACGACCGCCAAGACGCTGACGGACGAATATATGTTCGGCCCCGCCTTCCTCGTCGCGCCGGTCACCGAGCAGGGTGCGACCGAGCGGCGCGTCTATCTTCCCGCGGGGACCGACTGGTATGACTGGTGGACCGACGAACGCCATACCGGCGGCGCGTGGATCACGGCGGCGGCGCCGATCGGCCACATCCCGCTGTTCGTCCGCGCGGGATCGATCGTGCCGATCGGCGTGCCCGTGCCGAGCACCGCGACCGCGCAACCGCTGGCGCGCGTGCGCGTCTATCCCGGTCGCGACGCGCGCTTCACGCTGTACGACGATGATGGCACCAGCAACGCGTATCGGCACGGCGGCGGCCGCTCAACGACGCTGATATGGAACGATGCGGACGGGCGGCTCACCGCGAGCGGGCGTTTGCCGACCGGACAGGCGCTGGCACCGCTGGTGACGGTGGTGGGACGGTAGCGTCAGGCGAGGCCGGGACCGTCCAGCCGGACCACCGGCACCATTTCGCCCGCCCGTGCGCCCGGCAACGTCAGTTCGAGGCCGCCGGCGACCGGGCGCACCGCCACCGGGCGACCATCGGCCAGCGTCGCCCGATCGACGCGGCGGCCGGCCAGCGCCGTCACCGTGACCGGCGTCTCGGGCCATTCGAGCAGGATCGCGTGCAGCGCGCCAGCCGTGACGGTGAACCGCACATCCTGCGGCACGAAACGCACCGCGCCTTCGCTGAACATGCCGCCCGCCACCACCGTCGGCCCCTCGCCATAGACCGTCCATGGCCGCGACCCATGGATCGCCGCCTCGCCATTGGTCCGCATCCAACTGGTGATGCCGTCGAGGATATGCTCCTCCTCGCTATCGATGGTGCCGTCGCCCCGCACCGGAATGGAGAGCAGCAGATTGCCGTTCTTCGCCACCGTATCGACGAGCCGCTGGATCACCTGCTTGGCCGGTACATAGCTCTTCTGCTCGAAACGGGCACGGTTGTAATGCCAGTCGCCGATACAGGTGCAGGTCTGCCACGGCTCCGGCCGTAGCCGATCGCTCCAGCCGCGTTCGATATCTTCCGTTATCGCGCGGCGCTGGAGGGGATCGAGCTGCTTGGCGGTCAGCACCACGTCCGCGCGACCCTGCGCCGCGATCGCCCCCGCATAATAATGCGCCACCGCATCCAGCCCGATCTGCCCGAACGGCAGCCCGAAATCGTCGAAATAGACAAGGTCGGGACGGTAGCGGTCGACCAGGTCGTTCTGCCGCAACAGCCATTTGGCGGCGAAGGCCGGATTGCGCGGCGGCACGGTCTCGAGCCATTTGCCGTCATGCGCGTCATGCCACGCGTTCATCGCAGCGATATTGGCGAGGCCGGCGGGCGCCGCCATGTTCGCGCCGGTATAGAGTTCCTGCGGGTCGAGCCCCTCCCACCACAGCCCCTTGCCCTGCGCGGCGGTCAGGCGAAACGCATCGTAGCGCTCGCCCGCGCGCGGCCCTTCGGGGTCATAGCCATAGGCGGTCTGCCACCAATGCCAGGCGTGGCTCGCGTGATTGCTGACGCCGAAGCGCAGCCCCTCGGCGCGCACGATCCGCTCCCAGGTGCCGACGATGTCGCGCTTCGGGCCGACGCGCGTCGTGTTCCAGGCATGATGCCGGCTGGCAAAGGTATCGAGATTGTCGTGATGGCACGCGAGCGCGACGAAATAGCGCGCACCCGCCGCCTTGTAGCGGCGAACGAGATACGCCGGATCCCAAGCCTCGGCGCGCCAGCGATGCTCGATCTCCATGAACCCGGTATCGGCGGGATGGCCATAGGTACGCCGGTGATGGTCGTAGATCGGGTGGCCCTGCTGGTACATCAGCCGGCCATACCAATCGCCCTGCTCGGGCACGCACTGCGCCGACCAATGCGCCCAGATGCCGAACTTGGCGTCGCGAAACCAGTCGGGGCAGCGCCACGCTGCGGCGAGGGCCGCCCAAGTCGCCGTAACGCCACCGCCGGACGCGGCGGAAGCGGGAACGGCCGCCGTTGCGGCCGTGGCGACGAGGAACTGGCGGCGGTCGATGCTGGTCATGATCGCACCAGCATAAGCGCGGCCGTCCGACTTACCAGCGCCGTGCCGTGGCCGGCGAAAAATCGGGTGTCGGCCGTGCGTTCGGCTGCTTGACCTCGGCCGGCGCCAGAACAATGATAGCGATATCAATAATACAGAGAGGATCGTCGATGGATCGGATCACGCGGCGCGACATGCTGGCCGGAGCGACCGGCGCGGCCGTCGCTGGCATCGCCGCCCCACTCGCTGCCGCCCCGTCGCCCGAGTCGCTCGATGCGATCGCCCGCACGCGGGGGATGCGGTTTGGATCGGCGGTGAACTGGAGCGCGCCCGGCGCCGATGCGGGGTCGTTCGCCAACCCCGCTTATGCCCGGCTGGTGGAGGCCGAATGCGGGCTGATCGTTGCCGAGAACGAGATGAAATGGCAGCGGCTGCGCCCGACCCCGACGACATTCGCCTTCGAACGGTTCGACGCGATCCTCGGCTGGGCGGAGCGGCATGCGCTGGCGGTGCGCGGGCATAACCTGCTGTGGCATCAGCCCAAATGGTTTCCGCAGTGGCTGAACGACTATGATTTCGGCGCCCGACCGCGGGTGGAAGCCGAGCGGCTGCTCACCACGCATATCCAGACCGTTCTCGGCCGCTACGGCACGCGCATCCGCAGCTACGACGTGGTCAACGAAGCGGTACGGCCGGCGGACGGGGTGCTGTACGATACCGCGCTGTCGCGCGCGATGGGCGGCCCCGAGCCGACGCTCGATCTCGCCTTCCACACCGCGCGCACCGCCGCCCCGCACGCGCAGCTCGTGTATAACGACTATATGAGCTGGGAGCCGGGCAATGCGGCGCACCGCGCGGGCGTGCTGCGGCTGCTCGAGGGGTTCCGCCGTCGCGGCACGCCGGTCGATGCGCTCGGCATCCAGTCCCATCTCGTCACGCAAGGGCCGGATATCGGGGCCACCGTCGGACGGCAGCAGGGCGAGTGGCGCCATTTTCTCGATGCGGTGACGCAGATGGGCTATGCCCTGCTCGTCACCGAACTCGACGTGCGCGACAACGGCCTCCCGGCCGATATCGCCATGCGCGACCAGGGGGTCGCCGATTATACACGCGCCTATCTCGACCTGACGCTGAGCTATCGGAGCCTGCGCGACGTGCTCTGCTGGGGCCTTTGCGACCGTTATAGCTGGATCGAGGGATTCGAGCCGCGGCGTGACGGCGCCCGGCGCCGGCCGACGCTGTACGACGATCGCTTCCGGCCCAAGCCCATGCGCGCCGCCGTTGCCGCCGCATTCGCGGGTGCGTCGATGCGCTGAGGCGGGGCGGCTTCGCCACCGGATACGAAAAAGGCGTGCCTTTCCCAAGGCACGCCTTTTTGCTGGACGGGGTCGGCGGCCAGGACCGCCGACCCGCCCGATCAGAAGTTGCCGCGCAGGATGAACGAGAAGCGGCGATCGTTGACGAAATAGGACCGCGGCGCCGTCGCATCGGACCCGTTGATATAGGCCTGTTCGGTCTTCACGATCTGATTGGCCAGATTCACGCCCTGAACGCCGATCTTGATATACTTGTTGACGTTGAGGAATGCCGACGCGTCGAGCTGCCCGCCCGCATCCTGGAAGATCGACGTGTAGGGGAAGATCACGTCGGCCGCGGTCAGCAGATATTTCGAGCGCCAGTTATACGCCGCACGCAGCGACACCGGACCCTTCTCGTAGAACAGGGTGGCGTTGAAATTGTGCTTCGACAGCCCCTCGAACGGCAGGTTGCCCGCCTTGATGTTCGACACAGCCGTCGGTGCGCCGCCGCTCAGGAACGAGTTGGGCAGGCCCGAGCTGGAGATGAACGAATAGTTCATGCTCGTACCCAGGCCGTTGAAGATCGAGGGCAGGAAGTCGAAGGTCTGCTGATACGTGACCTCGACACCCTTGATCTTGCCATAGCCGCTATAGTTGGCCGGTCCCCGCACCTGGACATATTCGGTGACGCCATTGCTGGTGATCGGACGCTCGAACAGCGACTGGTAGAAGAAGTTGTGAACCGACTTGTAGAACCCGTCGAGCGAGAGCTGGCCCACCTTGCCGAAATACCATTCGACCGTCGCATCGAACTGCCAGGCGGTGGCGGGCTTCAGATAGGGATTGCCCGCCGTCGCGGTGGCCACGCCGCTGTTCGGATCGAACCCGACCTGGAGGAAGTCGCGGATATTGGCGAGATCGGGCCGCGTCAGCACCTTGGACGCCGCAAGGCGCAAAATGAGGTTGCGGTCGATCCCGAACTTCAGGTTCAGGCTTGGCAGGAAGTAGTGATAGCTGTTGTGCGCGACCTCCGAGATGGTCTGCCCCGTCGAGAATTGGCGCAGCGCGGCATAGCCATCGGCACCGAGGGTACAAGCGCCGGTCGGCTGGGTCACGACGGTGGTGCCGTCAGGGCGCGTCGCCGTGGTGGTGACGCAGCGCACCGCATAGGGATCCTGCGTCCCGGTCGACTGTTGCGTCGGCGCGCCGACCGAGCCTGCCGAGGTGATGGCAGAGTCGACGAAACGAAGCCCGATATTGCCGCTCATCCGGACATTGCCGAACAGATTGCCCGGCGTGGCGAAATTGAGCTGCGCATAGGCATCGACGTCCTGCTCCGTCACGCGCTGGATTTCGGACGGCAGGTAGGAGGTGCCGGGAACCACGCCTGCACGCTGCGCCAGCGGGCTGAACGTGGTCGTTGGTTGGCAGCCCACAACGGTGCCGCCACGGGGGTCCGCAACGATGGTCGTTGAATTACAGCTCGGCACCGAAGCGCTGAACGTGCTGCCATCCGCTCGGGTGAAGGTGTTGGCGGCATTCGTCGAGGTCCAGGTATTCCCGATCTGCTGGAAATACGCCGCAGACTGATTGTATGCCTTGATGAGATCGCCGGTGTAATAATAGCCGCCCGTCGGCCCCGGCGTCGCGCCGCGGAAGAAGTTGGGGAACGAGTAGAAGGCGCTGTTCGCGGGCGACTGCGCGATCGCGACCGGGTTGCTGCCCGACCACACTTCGCTCAGCGCACCCCAGTTATAGGCGCTATACTGTACGTCTTCGCGGCGATCGGCATAGCGCGCACCGAACTTGAAGTGGTTCAGGAAACCGCCATCGTCGAACTTATAGTCGAAATCGCCCTTGAACGCATATTCGCGGCCGACGCTGTGCTCCGCATGATCCATCGCGGCGCGCCAGAACTGGACGTTCGGATCGGAGAAATATTGCGCGTCGTTTTCGGCGACGAGCTTGGGATTGGGCGTAGCCCAGGCGGCCGCCAGCGTCGCCGGCTTGTGATCCACGACCGACGGCAGATTGCCGGTCAGGTTCAGCTCGCTGTCGGCGAAGGTGGAGCCGAACACGCTGAAATCGAGATCGTTGTGCTCGGCCTCGGTATAGTCGGCATCCAGGTTGATCGACCAATGGTCGTTGGGGTGGAGCTTCAGGTTGAGGCCGTAATCCTTGATCGCATTCTCTTCGTACACCTGGCGGCGCGACAGCGACTGCTGGGTTCCGCCGGTCGGCACGTAGCAGGTCGCGGTGCCGCTGCACGCCGAGCGGTAACCGCTGCCGGGCTGCGTGATATAGCCCGACTGGAACAGGCCGTTCGCATCGTAATTGTAGTTGCGCGTGCCGGTGACGGAGCATTCGGCGCGCGTCGTCGAATTGCCGTTCGATGCGGGGCCGTTGCCGTTCTGGGCGCAGCCATAGGGATAGGTGTTGTATTCGGACAGATCGGGCGCGGTCTCGAAGGTGTGCTCGCCCCAGCTGTTCGTCGTATGGGTGCGCAGGAACTGTGCGGTGACGAGGGTGCGCTCGTCGTTGCTCTGCCACTGGGCGGCCACCGCCTGGCCGTCACGCTTACGATCGAAATCCTGCGTGCGGTACTGGCCGCCGATCGGGGCATAGCGGGTGCCGGTCGGATCGAGCAGACCGTCGGCGCCGGCCGTGCTGGCCGCGCCACAGCCCGTTCCCGCCGCGGGCAGCGTGGTCGTGTCGGTCGTGCCGGGCAGCGCGTTGCGGCAGATGGTGGTGGTCGTCGAATTCGCCGCGATCGCGCTCTGGTTGTCGCGGGTCTGGAAGTTCGTCACCTGGATGCCGTCGGCGCGGCTGCGGATGCGCGAATAGCTGACGTCGGCGAGCAGGCCGAACTTGCCGATGCCGGTCTGCCAGGTGTCGCTGATGAGCAGCGATCCGGTCGGCGACCATTTCTTTTCGAAATCGCCATAGTTCGCTTCGGCATCGGCACCGATGTGCAGGCCATTATTGTCGAACGGCTTGCGGGTGTTGAGATTGACCGTGCCGGCCAAGCCACCCTCGATCAGTTCGGCGGTGGTGTTCTTGTACACCTCGACCGAGCCGAGCAGTTCGGCGGGAACGTCGGCGAAGTTGATCGCCTGACCGCCGATACCCGCCGAGAAGGTGTCGCGGCCGTTGAACTCGGACCGGACGAAGTTGAGGCCGCGCACGTTGACGCCCGAACCCTCGACCGAGAAGTGATCGGGATCGTTGGCGCCGGCGAAGCGGCTGATCTGGACGCCCGGCACGCGCTGGAGCGCCTCCGTGACCGAGCGGTCCGGCAACGCGCCGATGTCGGTCGCGGTGATCGCATCGACGACCGTGTCCGAATTGCGCTTGATGTTCTGCGCGTTGGCGAGGCTCTGGCGGATGCCGGTGACGACCACGTCGTCGGGGCCGTTGGCGCCCGCATCGGACGTGGCGGGCGTCTGGTCGCCGGGCGTCGGCACCTCGCCCACCGTCATCTGCGTGCCGACGGCGCCTGTCGCGCTGCTCGACGGCGTCGACGAGCCGGCCGTGCCGGGGCCCGCCTTCGCGCCGGTGGGCGACGGCTGGTTGGCGCCGGTGATCGGCGTCTGCTGGTCGGGCGTCACTTGCGCCTGCGCCGTGCCCGCCATCGCGGCTACACACAGGGCTGTGGCAGAAGCGCCACGCATCAAGCGAACGAAATGATTGCTGGTGCCATGCGGCGGCGCAACAAGGCGCATCGTAATCCTCCCCCTTTAATCAGCGCTGTAATCGCGCCTGATCTGCCCCCACCTCGTAATCGCAGCGATGGCAGACGGCAATGATTGCGGTAACAGTCTTTCGCCGTCAACTGTAAAAACCAGCGCATGTGGTGTTTTTGCAACGCTCGCCTGCGGCCACGCGCCAGCGGTTGACGCGCCCCGCCTAATCAAGGATCGCTGGAAACGAGAGCGCAACCATGCCCGCCACGGCGGGAAGGAGGACGCCGGTGGGCGAGGAGAGAGAGGACCGGGATCCCGTGCGGGTCGTGGTGGTCGGCGGGGGCACGGCCGGCTGGATGACGGCGGCCGCACTGGCTCGGCTGCTGCCCGGGCGCTGCACCGTGCGGCTGGTGGAATCGGAAGCCATCGGAGTCGTCGGGGTCGGCGAAGCGACGCTGCCGCATATCCGCGCCTTCAACGAGCGGCTGGGGATTGCCGAGGCCGATTTCATGGCTCGCACCCGCGCGACGTTCAAACTGGGGATCGAATTTCGCGACTGGGGGCGGATCGGCGACAGCTATGTGCACCCGTTCGGCACGTTCGGGCGGGGCACGGGCGCCGTCGATTTCCATCATTATTGGGCGCGCCTGCTGAACGAAGGCGCGCCGCTGCCGCCGCTCGACCGGTTTTCCTATGCCTGCACGCTGGCACGCGAGGGGCGGTTCGATCATCCCGATCCCGATCGGCGGCGGCTGGCGGGCACGTTCGGCTATGCCTATCAGTTCGACGCGCTGCTGTTCGCGCCCTATCTGCGCGAAATCGCCGAGGCGATGGGCGCGACGCGCACCGAGGGAATCGTCACCCGGGTGGAGCGCGACGGCGAAAGCGGGGATATCGCCGCGATCGTCCTGGGTTCGGGCGAGCGGATCGAGGGAGACCTGTTCGTCGATTGTTCGGGGTTTCGCTCGCTGCTGCTGGGGGAGGCGCTGGGCGAGCCGTGGGAGGATTGGTCGCGCTGGCTGCCCGCGGACCGCGCGGTGGCGATGCCCTGCCGTACCGCCACCGCGGTCACGCCCTATACCAGCGCGATCGCCATGCCGGCGGGCTGGCGCTGGCGCATCCCGCTCCAGCACCGCACCGGCAACGGCTATGTCTATGCGAGCGCCTTTACCTCCGACGACGACGCCGGGGCCGCGCTCGAGCAGGCGGTGGAGGGCGAAGCGATCGCGGCGCCGCGCCTGCTGCGCTTCGCGGCCGGACGGCGGCGGCGCAGCTGGGTGGGCAATTGCGTCGCGGTCGGGCTCGCCTCGGGATTTCTCGAGCCGCTCGAATCGACCAGCATCTATCTCGTCCAGCAGGCGATCACCGCGCTGATCGAGCTGTTCCCCGAACGCCGCGTCGCAGCGGCCGACCGAGACGAGTTCAACCGCGTGATCGACCTGGAATATGATCGCATCCGCGACTTCCTGATCCTTCATTATCACGCAACCACGCGCGACGATTCGCCCTTCTGGAATTACGTGCGCACGATGGCGGTGCCCGACAGCCTGGCCGAGAAGATGGAGCTGTGGCGCCGTCGCGGTCGGGTCGTGAAATATCGCGAAGGCGTGTTCCTGGATGCGAGCTGGGTGGCGGTGTATCTGGGCCAGGGCATCGTGCCGACCGGCTGGGACCCGCGCGCCGACACCGTCGCGAGCGCTGCGCTCCTCGAGGGACTTCACACGCTGCATGCAGAAATCGCAGGCGAGGTCGCGGGCCGATCCGACCACCGCGCCTTCATCGCGCGTTTCTGCCCGATGGCGGACGCCGCCTGATGCGGACCGGAGCGCTGGGAACGGTGCTGGTCGCAGGGGGCGGGATCACCGCCTGGTGTGCGGCGGCGGCGCTTCGGCGGCGGGCGCCGTTTCTCAACGTCACGTTGCTGGCAACCCCAGTCTCGCCGGATGCGCTCGCCGACCGGATCGCCTGCACCCTGCCCTCGCTGCTCGGCTTTCATGGCGATCTGGGCATCGGCGAGGGTGACGGGATCGCGCGCACCGGCGCCGGCTATCGGCTCGGCACGCGCTTTAGCGGCTGGGCGGAGGGGCTTGCCGATTATGTCCACGCCTATGGTCGCTATGGGCGGCCGTTCGGGCCGACATCGTTCCATCTCCACTGGCTGCGTGCCGCGCGCGCGGGAGCCGCGGCGCCGTTCGACGGCTATTCGCCCGCCGCCGCGCTCGCCCGCGCCGACCGATTCGTGCCCGCCACGCCGGACACGCCATTCGCGGATCACGAATATGGGCTGACGCTCGATCCGCCGCGCTATCACGCCATGATGCGCGCGTTCGCGCTGCACGTCGGCGTGCGCGAGATTGCGGGGGAGATCGCCGACGTCCGCGTCGATGCGCGCGGGTTCGTTGCGGCGGTGACGCTTGCCGACGGACGCGCGGTCGGGGCCCAATTGTTCGTGGATGCCACCGGCCCCGAGGCAAGGCTGCGCGGCGCGCTCGATGCCGCGCGCGACGACTGGAGCCGATGGCTGCCGTGCGACCGGGTGTTGCTGGCGGACGGTCCCGCCGCCGCGCCGCCGGTGCTGACCCCGGTCGTGGCGCATCCGGCAGGCTGGCGCTGGACGAGCGGGCAGCAGAGCGGGTTCGGCTATGCGTCGGGCCATCTGGGCGACGCGGCCGCCGCGCGCGTGCTGCGCAACGCCTGTGGCCAGGCGCCCGACGCACCCATCCGCATCCGTCCCGGCACGCGGCCTGAACCCTGGCGCGGCAACGTCGTCGCGATCGGCGATGCCGCGACCGAGATGGAGCCGCTCGAATGGTGCAACCTGCATCTGGCGCTGAGCGCGATCGACCGGCTGGTGACGATGCTGCCCGGTGCCGTCCCCACCCCCGTCGAGGCGGCGGACTTCAACCGGCAGAGCCTGGCGGAGGCCAACCGGGTGCGGGATTTTCTGGCGATGCACTGGCGCACCGCGCAGCGGCGCGACCCGCTGTGGCGCGCGGTCGCCGCGGCCGAGCCGCCCGCGAGCCTCGCGCACACGCTCGCGCAATGGACGGAACGCGGTCGCTTGCCCTTCCACGAGGAAGAGACGTTCGCACGCGACGCATGGGCGGCGGTGCTGATCGGCCAGGGCTGCCTGCCGCGTCGGCTCGATCCGCTGATCGATGCCGTTCCCGCCGCCAGCGCCGACGCCGCCATGGCCGCGCTGGCGGCCGATATCGCCGCGGCGCTGCCGCACCTTCCCACCCATGCCGCCTTTCGGGCGGCGCAGGCGAGATATCTCACCCGATGAACGAACAGCCCATCCGACGCGTCGTGATCGTCGGCGGCGGCACCGCCGGCTGGATGGCCGCGGCCGCCTTCGCGCGTTTCCTCAACAACGGCCATACCGAGGTGACGCTCGTCGAATCCGAGGAGATCGGCACCGTCGGCGTCGGCGAGGCGACGATCCCCCCGCTGCTCAACTTCAACCGGATGCTCGGGCTGGACGAGAACGCGTTCGTCGCCACCACCTCCGCCACGTTCAAGCTGGGGATCGAGTTCGTCGATTGGGGCCGGCTGGGATCGAGCTATTTCCATCCGTTCGGCAATCACGGCCATGATCTTCAGGGCATCCATTTCCACCAGCTCTGGCTGCGCGAACGGGCGCGGCGTCCGGTGCCCGACATCGCCGCCTGGTCGATGAGCGCGGTGGCCGCAGCACACGGCAAGTTCGGCCGCGCGGGCGACGATGCGCGCTCGCCGGTGCGCGAACTGTTCTACGCGTTCCACTTCGATGCCGGTCTCTATGCGCGCTATCTGCGCGACTATGCCGAGGCGCAGGGCATCCACCGGATCGAGGGGCGCATCACCGATGTCGCGGTGAACGGCGCGAACGGCCATGTCGAGCGGCTGACGCTCGCGGATGGCGAGCAGGTGGAGGGCGATCTGTTTATCGATTGCTCGGGCTTTCGCGGCCTGCTGATCGAGGAGACGCTCGGCACCGGTTACGAGAGCTATGCGCAGTGGCTGCCGTGCGACCGCGCGGTGGCGGTGCCCTGCGCGCTGCCCAACCCCGCCGAGCCCGATCCCTTCACCCGCGCGACCGCGAAAGCGGCCGGCTGGCAGTGGCGCATCCCCCTCCAGCACCGCATGGGCAACGGCCTCGTCTATTGCAGCGACTATCTGTCCGACGACGCCGCGGAGGCGCAGTTGATGGCCGGCCTGGAGGGCGAACCGCTCGGCACGCCGCGCCGTCTGCGCTTCGAGGCGGGACGGCGCCGGCAATGCTGGAACGGCAATGTCGTCGCGCTCGGCCTGGCCAGCGGCTTCATCGAGCCGCTGGAATCGACCAGCATCCATCTCGTCCAGGCGGCGATCCAGCGGCTCGTGGCACTGTTCCCGGACAAGAGGTTCGATCCCGCCGAGCGGGCGGAGTTCAACCGGCAGATGAAGGAGCTGTACGAGGACGTCCGGGATTTCATCATCCTCCACTACAAGGCGACCGCGCGCGACGATTCGCCGTTCTGGAACCGCGTCCGCACGATGGACGTGCCCGACAGCCTGGCCCGCAAAATCGAACTGTTCGCCGGCAAGGGGCGCCTGTTTCGCGAAGGGTACGACCTGTTCAGCAACCCGAGCTGGGTGGCGGTGTGCCTGGGCCAGGGCATCGTGCCGCAAAGCTGGGAGCCCGCCGCCGATTCGCTGGACGAAACCAAGGTGACCGCCGCGCTCGAGCAGATGCGGCGTGGCTATGCGGAAACCGCGCGGCGGCTGCCGACGCATGGCGAGTTCCTGCGCATGACCGCGCCCTCTCCACTCGCTCCCGTCAAGCCCGTGGCGGCCGCGCCGGCGGCGGACCTGCCCTTCTTCGAATTCAGCGCCGCATCGCCGTTCGACGTGGGCGGCGGCGGATCGCCGATATGATGCAGGAGGGCATCCGGCGCGTGGTGATCGTCGGCGGCGGCACCGCCGGCTGGATGGCGGCCGCGGGGCTGTCGCGCATCCTCGGCGGCGACCGGGCGCTGTCGTTCGAACTGATCGAATCGGACGAGATCGGCACCGTGGGCGTCGGCGAATCCACGATCCCGCAGATCGTGCTGTTCAACGCGCTGCTCGGCCTGGACGAGGGCGAGTTCCTCCGCGAGACGCGCGCGACCTACAAGATGGGGATCGAGTTTCGCGACTGGACGCGCGCGGGCGAGCGGTTCGTCCATCCGTTCGGCTTTTACGGCCTCGATATGCAGGGCATCGAGTTCCACCATCATTGGCTGAAGGCACGCGCGCTCGGCGACGAGACGCCGCTTGAGGCCTATTCGCTCAACATCATGGCGGCCTATCGCGGGCGGTTCGGCCATCCGCGCCACGATCTGCCGCAATCGCCGCTGTCGAAGCTCGGCTATGCGTTCCAGTTCGACGCGGCCCTCTATGCCCGGCTCCTGCGCCGGCTGGCGGAAGGCTGGGGCGTGCGGCGGACCGAAGGCCGCGTCGTCGACGTCGAGCAGGACGGCGAGACCGGCCATGTCGCCGCGGTGCGACTGGCGGATGGCCGCCGGGTCGCGGGCGATCTGTTCGTCGATTGCTCGGGCTTTCGCGGCCTGCTGATCGAGGAGAAACTGAACGCGGGATTCGAGGATTGGTCGGCGCTGCTGCCCTGCGACCGGGCATGGGCGGTGCCCTGCGCCTTCGGCACGGAACGCGACGCCCGCCTGCCGCTCACGCGCGCCACGGCGCGCCCGGCGGGGTGGCAATGGCGCATTCCGCTCCAGCACCGGATCGGCAACGGCTATGTCTATTCCTCGGCGCATGTCTCGGACGACGAAGCCGCCGCGACGCTGCTCGCCGGGCTCGACGGCCCGGCACTGGGTGATCCCAAGCCGCTGCGCTTCACCGCCGGCCACCGCCGGCGCGCCTGGATCGGCAACGTCGTCGCACTCGGCCTGGCCGGCGGGTTCCTCGAACCGCTCGAATCGACCAGCATCCATCTCGTCCAGACCGCGATCGCGCGGCTGCTGACGCTGTTCCCCGGCCGCGGTTTCTCGCCGCTGGAGATCGACCGGTTCAACGCGGAGATGGCGGGAGAATATCGCGACATCCGCGATTTCCTCCTCCTCCACTACAACGCCAGCGACCGCGACGATTCGCCCTTCTGGCGCGACATGCGCGCGCTGCCCATGCCCGACGGCACCGCTTACAAGCTCGCGATGTTCCGCGAGAGCGGGCGCGTCTTTCGCGAACATAACGAGGTGTTCACCGAAACCAGCTGGCTGGCGGTGATGACCGGCAAGGGCGTGCGGCCGCGGCGCTATCACCCGGTCGCCGACACGCTGCCCGATGCCGAGACGCTCGCGCGGCTGGCCGATATCCGCGCGGTGATCGCCGAAACGGCACAGGCGCTGCCGCGGCAGGATGATTATCTGGCGCAGGTCGGGTGCACGCTCGCGCCGCTGGGGTCGCCCGCATGACGCCCATCCCCGAGTTCCACGGCGTCGATCGCGACCGGTTCGATGCCGAGATCCGCCCCGCCTGCCGCCCCGTCGTGCTGCGCGGGATCGCTGCCGACTGGCCCGCGGTGGCCGCCGCGCAGGCCGGCGACGACGCGTTCGTCGCCTATCTGAAACGCTTCAGCCACCCCGAGCCGGTGAACGCCATCGTCGGCGATCCCGCGATCGAGGGCCGGTTCTTCTACACGCCGGACATGGCGGGGCTGAACTTCTCGCGCGGGCGATCGCCGCTCGGCCCGTTTCTCGACCGGCTGCTGCGCGACCGCGACGCCGCGCGGCCTTATGCGATGGCGGTCCAGTCGATCCCGGCGGCCGATCTGCTGCCGGGCTTCGCCGAGGAGAACGCCACCGCCATCGTGCCGATCGGGGTGGTGCCCCGGCTCTGGCTCGGCAATGCGATTCGGGTCGCGACGCATTACGATCTCGCCGAGAATATCGCGCTGGTCGTCGCCGGCCGGCGGCGGTTCACGCTGTTTCCGCCCGATCAGGTCGCCAATCTCTATATGGGCCCCTATGAGCTGACGCCGGCGGGAACGCCGGTCAGCATGGTCGATCCCGACGCCCCCGATCTCGATCGCTATCCCCGCTTCCCCGAAGCGCTGGCGCAGGCGCAGCACGCCACGCTGGAGCCGGGCGACGCGATCTACATTCCCTTCCACTGGTGGCACGCGGTCGCTTCGCTCGACCGGGTCAACATGCTGTGCAACTATTGGTGGAACACCGCGGCCGACCAAACGGTCAGTCCCTATGACGCGCTGCTGCTGTCGCTGTTCGCGCTGCGCGGCCTTCCCGACGATCAACGCGAGGTGTGGCGCATGATGTTCGATCATCTGGTCTTCCAGACCGGCGGCGATCCCGTCGCGCATCTTCCGCCCGAGATGCGCGGGATGCTGGGACCGGCCGACGCCGCCGGGTTCGCGCGGATGCGCGCGACGCTGCTGCGCACGCTCGGGCAGCCGTCATGAAGCGCCTGATCGCCCTGCTCGCGCTCCTGACGCTCGGCGCCGCCGCGCCAAATGCGGTGCATCTCAACCAGCTCGGCTTCCTGCCCGACACCGCGAAGCTGGCGATCCTGAACGATGCGGCGACGGCGCCGCTCGCCTGGCGGGTGACGGACGCGCAAGGCCGGCCGGTCGCCCAAGGCGCGACGCGCGTCTTCGGCGACGATGCCGCGTCGGGCGATCATGTCCACCAGATCGACATGACCGGCCTGCGGCTGCCCGGCACCTATCGGCTGGAGGTGGACGGCGCGGCCAGCCATCCGTTCCGGATCGATGGCGGCCTCTATCGTCCCGTCGCCCGCGCCGCGCTCAACTATTTCTACCAGACGCGCGCCGGGATCGCGATCGAGGCGCGCTATGCGGGCGGCGCGCAATGGGCGCGCGCGGCCGGCCACCCGCACGAGGTCGCCGGCTGCTTCGCCGGGCCGGACGAGCGCGGCACGATGTGGCCCGGCTGCCCCTATACGCTCGACGTCACCGGCGGCTGGTACGATGCGGGCGATCAGGGCAAATATGTCGTCAACGGTGGCATCGCGCTCTGGACGCTGCAGAATCTCTACGAAGCGAACGCGGCCGCCCCCTCCTTCCCCGACGGCAGCGCCGCGCTGCCCGAGGCGGGGAACGGCACGAACGACCTGCTCGACGAGGCCCGGTGGGAGATGCGGTTCCTGCTCGCGATGCAGGTGCCCGACGGCAGCCGCCTCGCGCTCCCGGTGGGGCGCCAGGGCCGCGGCCGGCTTCTGCTGACCGAGGTCGACGCGGGCGGCATGGCGCATCACAAGGTCGCCGATCGGCATTGGACCACATTGCCGACGATACCGGCGGAGGACCGCGAACAGCGGCTGCTCTACCCGCCCAGCACGGCCGCGACGCTCAATCTCGCCGCCACCGCCGCGCAATGCGCGCGGGTGTGGAAGGGGATCGACGACGGCTTCGCGCAGCGCTGCCTTACCGCCGCCGGCCGCGCCTATCGCGCCGCGCTGCGCAATCCGGCGATCTACGCGGCGCAGGCGTTCACCGGAAGCGGCGGCTATGGCGACGACGATCTGTCCGACGAATTCTACTGGGCGACCGCCGAACTCTACGCCGCCACGCCGACGCCCGAACTCGCCGCCGCGCTCCACCGCATGCCGCTCGCGACCGCGCCGCTGGGCGGCGAGCCGGGGTGGAGCAACACGGCCGCGCTCGGCACGATGACGCTGGCGACCGCGCCGGGCGTCCCCGCCGCCGACCGCGACGCCGCCCGCGCCCGGCTGATCGCGCTCGCCGACCGCTTCCTCACCGAGGAGGCGCGATCGGGCTATCACCTGCCCTATGCGACGACGCGCTATCCCTGGGGGTCGAACGGTGCGATCCTCAACCGCGGTATCATCCTCGCCATGGCGGCGCGCTTCACCGGCGACGCGCGCTACCGCGATGCGGTGGTGGATACCGCGGATTACGTGCTGGGCCGCAACCCGCTAAACCAGAGCTATGTCACCGGCTTCGGCTGGCACCCCATGTCGCGCCCGCACCATCGCTTCTGGGCGCACCAGTTCGATGCGCGCCTGCCCGGGCCGCCGCCCGGCGTGATCGGCGGCGGCGCCAACAACACCGCCTTCGCCGATCCCGTATCGGCTACCCTGAAGGGCCAGTGCACCGCCCAGCGCTGCTGGCTCGACGACAGCCGCGCCTATGCCGACAACGAAGTGGCGATCAACTGGAACGCGCCGCTGCTCTGGGTGGCGACGTATCTCGACCGACCCGGCGGGCGTTAGGATCGGCCCAGCATACCGGTCAGGAACTGGCGGATCCGGCTGGTCCGCTCGGGGCTTGCGGCGCCCATGATGCCGCGCGCCGCATCCGGCAGATGGTCCGCGGCGCGGCCGGCGTCGGGCGCGAAGACGAGGTGGTCGAACCAGCCGCGCCATGCCGCCTTTTCCGCATCCGGCAGATCGCGCACCGCCCAGATCGCGTGCACCAGCGCCACGAAGGCGGCGCCCGAACGATGCTCCCACCAATAGTTCACCAGCACGTTCAGCCGGTCGAACGCGCGGACGTGATGCCACCAGATCGGCGGGATGAAGATCGCGTCGCCCGGCTCCAGTTCGGCCACCTCGGCATGCGCCAGCGCGTCGGCGAACCGAGGATGGCGGGCGAGATCGGGCGCGTCGGGATCGACCATGCTCGACGGCGGCCCCGCCATCGTATGATCGAGCGGCCCGACATAGAGGTTGGGCAGTTGATCGGGCGGGAACAGCGTGAAGCGTCGGCGACCGGCGACGACGCAGGCGATGTTGATCGACGTGTCGTAATGCGTCGCGATGCTGCTGGCATTGCCGATCCACAGCCGCGCCGGCGCGTCGATCCCCAGCGCCAGCGGGTTCGCCGCCTCCCAGCCGGGCAGATGTTCGGGGGCGGTCGCAGCATTGGCGTAGAGCGCATGCGGGCGCGGCTCCGCGATTTCGGCATAGCGCAACAGCTCGGCGACCAGCGCACCGATCGACACCTGCTGGCGGTGGAAGTTGAACCCGGTGAGGCTGTCGTCGGCATAGAAGAACCGGCCGCCGATGTCCGGCGGGCCGATCAGCACCTCGAGCGGCGTACCGCCGCCGAAGCCAGCGAGATACTCCGCCGTCGCGCGCGGGCCGGCCTGCCCTGCCGCCACCGCGCGCCAATGCGCCACCTGTCCGCGCAGAACGACGGGGCGATAGCCGGACACCACCTCGCGCGCGAACGTGTCGGCGTCGACGGCCGGTCGCTCGGCCACACGGCGTTCGGTGATGGCAGGAAAATCGGTTCGCATCGAAAAGCCGCCTTACATCCTTAATCCGTGGGCCGACAGCGCTTCAGCGCACGAGCTCGATCTCCAGCCGTTCCACGACCACCTGCGGATCGACCAGCCAGAGGTGCAACGCATGGCGCCCCGAGCGCGCGACGGGCAGGATGGCGGTCGCGATGCGTCGGTTTTCGCTCACCGCGCCGCGCCACCGCGAATCGTCGTCGCCGGCGAGCAGGTCGATGGGGACGGGGGCGCCCGCGTCGATCGACAGCGCCAGCCGCTGGCGCCGCGTGCCGCGCACGTCCAGTCCCGGCGCGGCGACGACGCTGACCGACACCGTGCGTCCGGGCGGCAGCGTCACCGGGTAAACGATCTGCGGGCTCGCGCCGCCGGGATGTTCGATCGGCGCGGCGGCGACGGGCGTGACGGTCATCGCCGCGCCCCCGGCGGTGAAGTTCGGCACCATCTGCCAGTGGAAGCCCGCGCCATCCATCGGCCGGCCAGCGTCCACCGCAAGGGTCGCGAAGGGTGCCGGCTCGGTCGCCGGGATGGGCAGCGGCGCGGCGACGGTCGCGAGCGCGGGCATGACGTCGGCGGCGGGCTCCTGCCAGCCGGTATAGCCGATATGCGTCTGCGCCATCATCTGCGGCCATTTGCCGCCGCCGAGCGATTCGTAGCGGCGGCGGAGCGTCCGATCCTCGGCAAAATAGCCGCGCGCGCTGGCGGCCCAACGGACCGCTGCGGCATCGTCGCCGGCACGGGCGGCGGCGCGGTTCTCGGCGACCGCCTCATAGAGCCGGTGCAGGTTCGCCATCGCATCGATGCGGTGGAGCACCAGCTCGTCATAGGCATCGCGCCGGTCGGCCGGGATCGCCTCTGCCTCGCGGTGCGCCGCGGCCGCCAGCATATTCCAGTCGGCCAGGACGCGCGCCCAGGATCCATCGGCGAGCGCATAGCTGTCGGCATCGATCAGCTCGGGCTTGCGCCGGCTCGCGAGCTGGCCGTAACGCGCGATCATCGCGCCGACCGGGCCGGCCTGCGCCGCGCCGAACTGCTGCGCCGCCCAGCGCACCGGATAGGCCTCCATCGCTCCCAGCGTCATCCGGCCGGGATTCCAGGCCATGTCGAGGAAGAAGCTCGTCGCATATTCCAGCGGCTTCAGGTCGCCGACGTTCACGATCCACAGCCGGTCGGCGCCATAGCGGTCCGCCATCGCCATCTGCTGCCACACGCGGGGGATGCTGACCGTATCGATCCATTTGTAATTGCGCGGATCGCCGACATAATCGAAATGATAATAGACGCCCGATCCGCCCGCGCGCACCTCGCCCGGCGGCGGCAGGCGGCGGATATTGCCCCAATTGTCGTCGGAAAAGAGCAAGGTCACGTCCTCGGGAACGCGCATCCCGCCGTCATAATAATCCTGCACCTCCTTGTAGAGCGCCCACACCTGCGGCGTCTGCGCAGGCGGGCGGCCGCTCACATCGGCGATGATCGCGCGCTGATCGGTGACGATCCGTTCGAGCAGGGGGATGGCGGTGCCCTTCGTCATCGGCTCGTCGCCGTCGCCGCGCATGCCGATGGTAACGGGATCCTCCGACGGCCCGCGCCGTTCGATGCCCTGACGCCAGAAGGCGCGGAGCGCGGGCGCGTTGGTCGCATAGTCCCATGCGCCGCCGCCCTGGCGCTTCCACTCGATATTGGCGCGCTCCATCGGCTCGTGGTGCGACGTGCCGAGGATGATCCCCATCTCTTTCGCGAGCGGGGCGGTGGCGGGATCGTCCTGCCACAGCGATTTGCCCCACATCGCCGGCCACAGATAATTGGCGCGCGACCGCAGCAGCAGCGTGAACAGCCGCTCATAGGCCCGGTGGTTCACGCCGCCGAACGTCGCCCGCGCCCAGCCGCCGAAGGCCGGCTCCTCGTCGTTGATGAAGATGCCGCGATATTTGACGATCGGATGATCGGCGACGCGGCCGGCGGTGAGATACCAGGTCGGATGCCGCTGCGCCGGCACGTCGGCCCACCATGTCCACGGGCTCACCCCCGCCTTTGCGCTGATGTCGTAGAGGCCGAAGATGGTGCCCCGCCGATCGCTGCCGGCCACGACCAGCGCGCGCGCGATGCCGGGTGCGGGATGATCGACCACCTGCTCGACATAGCCCTCCCACTGGCCGGCCAGGCCGGACACGTCCAGCTTCCCCGCGCGGACGAGCGCGTCGATGGCGGCGCTGTGGCCGAGCGTGCCGGCGATCACCGTCGCGCCGTCGCGCGCGTCGGACGACAGCGCTGCGCTGCCGCCGCCTACCGCCTTCAGATCGGCCAAGAGATCGGCCGCGGCGCGGCGCACGCCCGCATCGTCGTCCGCGCTCACCACCACGCGCGCGGTCTGGCCGGGCGACAGCAGCGCGAGGGCACCCGGCATCGGCACGCCGCATGCGACGACCGGACCGGCACAGTCCTGCGCATGCGCCGGAAATGGCAGCGCCAGCACGAGCAGCGGCAACAGACGGCGCATATCCTTCTCCGGCGGTATCGACTCCGCTTCCTATGGTGATACCGCTCCCATCCGGACCGCGGCAAGCGCCTTGGACGGGAGAGCGATGCGATGATCGGAGAAGACATGAGGAAACGGATCGGGCGTGCAGCATTGGCCGTCGCGCTCGCCGCCCTGGCGACCGACGCCATGGCCGAGGAGGGCCGCTGGATTCCGGCCTGGGGCGCGGCACAGATGCGCGCCGACGGCAAGGATGCCGATGCGATCGCTGCCACGGGCGCGGCGACCATCCGCCAGATCGTCCACCTGTCGGCGGGCGGCACCGGCCTTCGCGTCCGGCTGTCGAACGTGGCGGGCGACCGGCCCCTGCGCATCGGCGCCGCCCGAGTCGCGCTGGCCGCCGGACCGGGGCAGTCGGGGGTGACGCAAGGCCATGTCCTGACCTTCGCGGGCGCGGCCACCACCGTCGTGCCCGCCGGCGCCGAGGTCTATTCCGATCCCGTCGCGCTCGCCGTCGTGGCGGGCGGGGACGTGGCCGTCAGCCTGTTCCTGCCCGATCCGGCCGGGCCGCGCACCGGCCATCCGGGTGCGCGGGCCACCACCTTCCTCGCAGCCGGCGACCAGACCGGCGCGCCCGTCCCCACCGACGTCCGGCGGATCGGCGGCTGGTGGAGCCTCGCCGATGTCGAGGTGACCGGATCGGCGCAAAGCGGGGCGATCGTCGCGATCGGCGATTCGATCACCGACGGGCACGGCATCGCCGACGACAGCAACGCGCGCTGGCCCGACGTGCTGGCCACCCGGCTCGCCGCCGATCCGGCCACGCGGACGCTCTCCGTGGTGAACGCAGGGATCGGCGGCAATCGGGTGCTGCTCGACGGGCTCGGCCCCAATCTCCTCGCGCGGTTCGACCGCGACGTCATCGCGCGACCCGGCGTCCGCTACGCGATCGTGCTGGAGGGCGTGAACGATCTGGGCGTCCTCACCCGCGACCAGCCGGCCAGCGCCGGGACGCACGCAGCGATGGTCACCGCGATCGAGGTCGCCTTTCGCCAGATGGCGGCGCGTGCGCACGAACATGGCATCCGGCTCGTCGGCGGAACGATCACGCCCTATGCCGGCAACGACTATTATCATCCCGGCGCCGCCAGCGAAGCCGATCGCAAGGCGATCAACGCCTTCATCCGCTCCTCCGGCGTGTTCGACGGGGTGGTCGATTTCGATGCAGCGGCGCACGATCCTGCCCGTCCGGACCATCTGCTGGCCGCCTATGATTCGGGCGACCATCTCCACCCCAACGCGGCGGGCTATCGCGCGATGGCGGACGCGGTGCCGCTGGCGCTGTTCGGCTGGACGGCGGCCCCAGCGCTCCGGCCGCAGATCGCGCTGACCTTCGACGATCTTCCCGCGCACGGGCCGCTGCCGCCGGGCGGGGACCGGCTCGCGATCGCACGGACGATCATCGCGGCGCTGGCCGCGCAGCATGCGCCCGCGTTCGGCTTCCTGAACGCGGGCGTGGATGCGGGGAACCCCGATGCCCCGCGCGTACTGGCCGCCTGGCGCGCGGCAGGGCTGCCGATCGGCAACCACGGCTTCAGCCATCTCGATCTCGGCCAGGTGGGCGCGGCGGCGTTTCTGGCGGACGTGCGACGCGACGACGCACCGCTCGCCGCCTTGGGCCGCGGAAGCGACTGGCACTGGTTCCGCTATCCGTTCCTCTCCGAAGGCCGCGACGCAGCGACCGTCGCGGCGGTGCGCGGCGCCTTGCGCGCGGATGGCTATCGCATCGCGGCGGTGACGATGAGCTTCGGCGACTATGCCTGGAACGATGCGTTCGCGCACTGCGCCGCGAAGGCCGATACGGGCGCGATCGCCGGGCTGGAGGCGAGCTATCTCGCCGCTGCACGGGCGCAGGCGCTGCGCTCGCGTCAGCTCGCGCACGCCGCGCTCGGCCGCGATCTGCCCTATGTGCTGCTGATGCATGTCGGCGCGTTCGACGCCCGGATGCTGCCGCGCCTGCTCGATCTCTATCGCGCGATGGGCTTCGACTTCACGACGCTGCCGCGCGCGGAAGCCGACCCGTTCTACGCCGCGGCGATCGACCTGTCGCTCGCCGGTCCCAGCCCCACGCTGGAAGCGGCGGCGGCCGCACATGGGCTCGCCGTGCCCGCGAACGCCCCGCTGCCGGGCGCCGCCATCTGCCGCTGACCGCGATCAGGGCGTATAGGCGTAAGGGCCCATCGTGGTGCCGACGAAGCCGCCGGCCTTGGCGGTGCTCAGCACCGTGCCGTCGGCATTCGCCAGCAGGCGGGTCCAGCCGCCGCCCTTCACGGCATAATCGAATGCATAGCGGCCGTCATCGGCGACGATGCGCAGCCGCAACGGTGCCCGGCCGGTGCCCGCCCCGGCCGGCAGCGGCGCGCTGGCGAGCACCATGCCGTCCACGGGATCGCCCTCGCCTGCCCGGCGCTCGACGCGGATGCGCCGCATGCCGCGATCCTGCATCAGTGCGATCAGGTAATAATGCGCTTCGTTCTGATAGGCGACGAGCCCCGCCTTGCCGCCCGGCGCCAGCACATCGGCGCGGATCTCGGCCGAGGCTTCGGCGTGGCGGTGCTGCTGGCGCCGGCCGAGAAAGCTCGGCTGGCCGCGCTCGCCGATCCGGTCGGGGCGCGGGGTGAGCGCCAGGCCGTCCGCCCCGGTCCGCCACCAGCGTTCGTGCGGTGTGCGCACCGTCAGCCAATAGGGCGCGAGCGTGGCCGCGTGGAAATCGTCGCGCAGCGTGAAATTGCCCGATATCGGAAAAGGCCCCGGCGCGCCGCGCGGCAATGCGGGCGCGGGCGCCGCATAGGGGATCGTCTCGCCCGGCCGGGTGATGATCGGCCAGCCATCCTGCCACCGCGCGCGCAGCAGAAACGTCTCGCGCCCGGTATTGTAGAAATCGCCGGCATAAGGCCGCGTCGCGAGGAACACCGCCCACCAGTCGCCGCTCGGCGTGTCAACCAATTGCGCATGGCCGGCCGAGCCGATGGGGTTGGGCCGATCGGCCGGCAGGTCGCGCTGAGTCAGGATGGGGCGGTGCAGCGGCACGAACGGGCCGTCCGGCCGGTCGGCGCGGTACACGGTTTCCGAATGGTTGACCGAGGTGCCGCCCTCCGCGGTCATCAGATAATAATGGCCGTCGTGGCGGAAGAGGTGCGGCCCTTCCGTCCACGCGGGCTTGGTCGCGATGTCGACGCCGCCGTCCACGATCACCCGCGCGGGGCCCACGGTCTTCATCGTCGCCAGATCGAAACGCCGGATCCAGATCGCGCGGTGGCCCTCGTAGAGCAGCTTGCCCGCCGGCGCATCGTTGTTGACCAGCCAGGTGGTGCCGTCCTCATCGGTGAACAGCGACGGATCGATGCCGCCGACGTCGCGGATCCACACCGGATCCGACCACCGCCCCGCCGGATCATGCGCGGTGACGATGAACGTCCCGCCACAGCCGACGCAGGTGTTGATGATGTAGAACCGGTCGCCCGCATGGTGCAGCGCCGGCGCGAACAGCCCCTCCGACACGCCGCGTCCGGTCAGGTCGAGCTGTTCCGGCCGATCGATCGCGTTGCCGATCTGCGTCCAGTGGACGAGATCGCGGCTGCGAAACACCGGCAGGCCGGGAAAATAGGCGAAGGTCGAATTGACGAGATAGAACCACGCGCCGACCCGGATGATGCTCGGATCGGGGTAGAAGCCCGGCAGGATCGGGTTGGCATAATTCCCCTGCCCGGCGCGGGCGAGCGTGGCGTCGTCGCCGGTGTAGCGGAACCACGCCACCTGCACCGGCGCGGCCGGCGGGGCCGGCGGGGCCGCCGCCCCGAACAGCGCCGGGGCGATCAGCAACGCGGCGAGCCTGCGGCGGATATTCATCGGTTCGTCCGATCTTCGGCTGTACTGCGCATCCCCGTCAGACCAGCGCGTTGCGCCGGATCACCTCGCGATACCATTGCGCACTGAGCTTGGGCGTGCGCTTCTGCGTCGCGAAGTCGACATAATGGATGCCGAAGCGCTTGGTATAGCCGTCCGCCCATTCGAAATTGTCCATCAGGCTCCAGAGGAAATAGCCCTTGAGCGGAAAGCCTTCGGCGACGGCGCGGCGGAACTGGCCGACATAGTTGCGCAGGTACATCACGCGGTCGACATCGTCGATCCGGCCGTTGGTGACGGGATCGTCGGCCGAGGCGCCGTTTTCCGAGATCAGGATGGCCTTGGGGTTCCAGAGTTCGCTGACCTGGCGGACGGCCCAATAAGCGACTTCGGGCCCGACCACGAGCCAGGGCGACGCCATGCGTGGCGACGAGGCGATGTGCGGAACGACGGCATAGCCCTTGGGCCCGTCGTCCGCGCGCACCCATTCGGGCGCATAGACATTGAGCGAGACGAAATCGAGCGGGCTGCCGATCGCGGCCATGTCGCCCGGCTGCGGCTTGGGGGCGGCGGCGCCCTCCTGCGCCAGATATTCGTCCATATACCGCCCTTCCATGATCGCGGTCAGGAACATCGCATTTTCCTGGCGCGTCGCCTTCTTGGCGGCGGCGATATGCTCGGGCGTCTCGATCACGGGGGTGTAGATGACGGTGTTGTCCGCGATGCCGACCTGCGTTCCGGCCTTCGCATGCGCACGGATCGCCTGGACGCCCAGCCCGTGCGCCAGAACGCCGTGGTGGCGCACCTGGTTGACCTCGGCCGGCGGCAGCTTCAGCCCCGGCGCATGGATCCCCTGGAGATGGCCGAGATCGGTGAAACACCGAAGCTCGTTGACCGTCATGAAGCGGTGAACCCGGTCCGACAGCTTGCCGGCCATGAACCCGGCATAATCGGCAAAGGCGAGCGCGGTATCGCGGTTGCGCCATTCGCCGGGCAGCCCGGCGGGCAGGTCCCAGTGGAACAGCGTCACATAGGGCGTGATGTTCGCCGCCAGCAGCCCGTCGATCACGCGGTTGTAATAATCGATGCCCTTCTGGTTGGGCTTGCCCCGACCCTCGGGAAAGATGCGCGACCAGGCGATCGACATCCGGTACGCGCC
This sequence comes from Sphingomonas sp. GC_Shp_6, assembly GCF_026540835.1. Taxonomy (NCBI): domain Bacteria; kingdom Pseudomonadati; phylum Pseudomonadota; class Alphaproteobacteria; order Sphingomonadales; family Sphingomonadaceae; genus Sphingomonas; species Sphingomonas sp. GC_Shp_6. Next base: position 254,364 of record NZ_JALNUO010000002.1, read on the forward strand.
GACGCCCAGATCCTTGAGCAGGCGCGTGTCCTCGGCATAGCGATGATAGCTGTCGCAGGCGACATCACCGGTGTCGCCGTTCGCGACCTTGCCCGGCGTGTGCGAGAACACGTCCCAGATGGTCGCGCCGCGCCCGTCCTCCTTCACCGCGCCTTCGATCTGGTACGAGGCCGTGGCGCAGCCCCAGATGAAATCGCGCGGAAATCCGGCGTCGAGCGGTCGCCGGGTGACGGCCGCCGCCGCGCCGCCACTCGCCGCCAGCGTCGCGCCTGCCGTCAGACCCGTTTTGATAAACCCGCGCCGATCCATCGGCCCTCTCCCCATGTTATCGTTATCACCCCCGTTTGTCAGAAACGGAAAGCCTAGGGAAGCGCCTCTTGGCTCTTCGCCGCCGCCGGCCCGGGAAGCCGCGCGAGCAACGCTTGCGCGGCCGGACGTTCGGGGCTGTCATACGCACCCACCGCGACGGGCAGGACCACCGTCCGCGCGGCATCGCGCCGATCGCGTGCGGCCAGCGCGGTCGCAAGCTGAAGCCGCGTCTCCGGCGCCGCCGGCACGCCCTCCATCGCCTGTTGCAGACCGTCGATCGCCGCGACCGGCTCGGGTTCGCCCGCGACCGCAAAGCTGCGATGATAGGCGAGCAGCGGTTCCACGGCGGACGGATCGCGGCGATTGGCCGCGACGATCACGCGCCGCGCCGCGGCCAGATCGGCCGCGCGCGTGGCGGCGGGACCATCGATCGCGGCGAGCGCCATCGCCAGCCCGCGCCAGGTCTGGGCGCGGTCGTCGTCCGGTGCCAGCGCCGTCGCCCGCGCCGCGGCGGCGAGACAGGCGGCGGCGTGATCGCTCCGGCATTCGGCTTCGGCCAGCAGCAATTGCGCATCGAGATCGGCAGAGAAGCGATCGGCGTCGCGGTGCAGCCGCTCGAGCCAGCGATCCCGGCTCGCCAGCGCATCGGCGCGCGCCGTCGCGTAACGGCGCGCCACATCGGGGGCGGCACCGGCGGGCGCCGCCGCGGGGATCGTCACCCGCGCGCCCAGTTCGAGCCGCCCGCGGACGAACGCGGCCTGGCCTTCGGTCAAGCGGCGAACGGCGGGCTCCTCGTTGCGGGCGGCCGGATAGGTCACCTGCTCATAGGGTTTGCGCGCGCCGAAATAGGCGCGCAACTCGCGGGCGAGCTGGCGCTGGTCGCCGAACGCGGCCGCTGCGGTTGCCGCGTCCGCCCCGCTCGCCCGCAACGCGAGGTAGCGGCGCAGTTGCGGCCGACGCGTGTCCGAGAAGAACAGGAAATGCGTCAGCAGCCAGGCATGGATCGGCGTCCAGCCGGTCTTGCGCGAATTCTCGGTCAGATATTTGTCGCTCAGCACGTCGGCGAGCGGAAAGGCGCCGAACGCGTTCAGCACCGCCGACGTGCCCTTGGGGCTGCGACCGAATTCGAGCACGGTGTCGCCGCGCACCACCAGGGAGGCGAAGATCTGCGCAAAGCCGTCCAGATACCAGCGCGGATAGGCGGCCGGAAAATAGGTCAGCAGATAATGTTGCGCATAGCCGGCATAGAGCAGGCTCTCGGCGGATACGGGAATGGTGCGCTCGCCGGTGCCGACCGTCAGGTCGCGGGGCCCCCGCATGCCCGCCGTCGCGAAACTGCCAATCAGCGCGCCTTGCAGCGCCGCGGCATCCGCCGGATTGCCGCCGGCCGCGCTGCCCGGCGATGGCGCGCCGCCGCCCGCGTTCAGCCCCTGCGCCTGAAGCGTGGACAGCACCTGAGCGGCCGTCGCCGTGGTGCGCTCGATCGCGATCTGCTGGTCGACGCGCGTCGTCGCCATCACCGCGCCGTCGCTGCGCGGATCGTAGAAGCGCGACAGCGTGAACAGGTCGTTGAACGGACCCTGCTGCCAGCGCAGGTTGCGCAGATCGAGCGCCTGGAAGGTGGGCACGTCGCCGATCATCGTGATGCGCAGCTTTACCGTATCGTCCGGCGCATCCGCACGCCCCGTCAACGCCGACAGGAGGAAATGCAGCCGCTCGACATTGCGCGCGAGCCGCACCAGTTCGGCCTCGGCCCCGTCCGACAGGATGACCACATGACCGGTCTCCGCCTCGCGCCAGCCGCTCGGACGATTGCGGGTGCCGACCACCACGATGTCGGACGGCACACCGGCGGCCGCCGGTCGCCCCGTATCGACGCCCGGGCGCTGCGCCGCCCCGACGGGCACCGCCACCAGCAACCCCGCGCACACCGTCGCCCAGCGCCGCATCGCCGCTCCCCTCGTCCTCACGCACCGAATGCAAGCCGGCGCTTATTCCCCGAGCGTAAGCGGGCGGCGGCGGTCAGGCAAGGAGCGGCGGCGATGTCCGTCACGGGGAATACGCGCAGGTGCCCCTTCTCAGCTTTGGCCCTCCGGCCGATCGACCGGGCCGACGCTCCAGGGCTCGTTCCACCCATCGCTCACCATCGTTCGCAGCGTGCGCATCATCGCGCTGCGCGTCAGCGCGCTTTCAAACACCAGATAACCGCGCAGGCGGTAATCGCCCATCGCCCCCTCCAGCGGGCGATAGGCGATGCGATCGTCAGGCGGACATTCGGTGGCGAAGAACAGGCTGACGCCTAGCCCCGGCGCGATCCCCTCGCGGATCGTTGCGCGGCTTTGCAGCTCGATAGCGCCCGAATGTCCCAGGGAGCGCCTTTGCAACGAACAGCCCGGCAAATAGGAATCCTATGTGGACCTCGATGCCGAACGGTGGACGAAGATGAGGCTGGTGGTGAATGGCCCTCGCGCCGGCCCTGATCGTCGACGACCTGAAACTACCGCCCGCACGCGGCGCGATTGGACTCTGGATCGGACCCGGATCCAAAGGATATTTCAAGTCATTGAAGGTAGTCGTCGCGCGCTGACAATGGGCTGATCCGACCCATCGTCAGCAGCCTGTTTCGAGGCCTCGTTCCGCCGACGGGCGGAAATATCAGGAAAAAATGGTGCTGCCGGTGAGGATTGAACTCACGACCTCAGCCTTACCAAGGATGCGCTCTACCACTGAGCTACGGCAGCACTCGTCGCTTGCAGCAACGGAGCCGCGCTAAGAGCGGAGGCGGCCGCGGTTGTCAAGGCGAACCGACCAAGCCTACAGGATTTCCATGGCGGACGACGAACGAAGCGAGCGGCTGGCGGCAGCGCTGCGGGCCAATCTCAAGCGGCGCAAGGCGCAGGCGCGGGGCGACGATGCGCCCCCCGCCCCGCCCGAGCCGCCCGAGCCGCCCGAGGATCAGCGATAGACCATCATCGATCCCAGCGTCACCGCGGCGGACGCCGCCTCGTGCGCGCCGAGCAGCGTCACCGCGCCGAAGCCGAGCACCGCGGCCACCACCATCAGCCGATGGGCGAACATTCTGCAACGAGCCATGCCTCATCCTCTCCGTCGAGTTGCGGGCCGATGATCTGCGTCACCTTGGCGTGATAGGCATTGAGCCATGAAAGCTCGTAGGGAGTCAATAGGGCCGGATCGATCATATCGCGCGCGATCGGCGCGAAGGTGAGCGTCTCGAATCCCAGCATCGCGCGGCCCGGATCGCCGCCCGCCACATCTGCGGGCACCGTCAGCAGCAGGTTCTCGATCCGGATGCCGTATTCGCCCGCCTTGTAGTAACCGGGCTCGTTCGACAGCATCATCCCCGCGCGCAGCGGCTCGAGTGCGGCGCCGCCCGGATAATTGGGCGCGGCGATCCGCTGCGGCCCCTCGTGCACCGCCAGATAGGCGCCGATCCCGTGCCCCGTGCCATGCGCGAAATCGAGCCCCGCCTCCCAGAGCGGCCGCCGCGCGAAGGCATCGATCTGGCCGCCCATCGTCCCATCGGGAAAGATGGCGCTGGCGATCGCGATATGCCCCTTCAGCACGCGGGTGAAGCGGTCGCGCATCTCGGCCGTGGGCGCGCCGATCGGGATCACCCGCGTCACGTCGGTGGTGCCGTCGGCATATTGGCCGCCCGAATCGATCAGGAAGAGCTGGCCGGGCAGGATCGGCGCATTCGATTCTTCGGTCACGTGATAATGCGGGATGGCGCCGTGCGGCCCCGTCGCCGAGATCGTAGGGAAGCTGCTGTCGCGAAGCACCCCCGTCGCCTCGCGGAACGCCAGCAGCGTGGCCGCCGCCGACAATTCGGTCTGGCCGCCCTTCATGCATTCGGTCGACACCCAGCGCAGGAAGCGCGTGAGCGCGGCGCCGTCGCGCGCCGATGCGGCGCGGTGGCCCGCGACTTCGGCCGGGTTCTTGATCGCCTTGGCCAGCACCACGGGATCGCGCAGCGGCAGCACGCGCGCGCCGCCCGCCTCCAGTGCGTCGGCGATCGCCGCTACCGCGCGCTCCGGATCCGCCGCCACGCGCTTGCCCGCATAATCGCCCAGCCGTCCGGCGAACGCCGCGCGATCATGGACGCGCACCGCGTTGCCCAGATGCTGGCGCACCGCATCGTCGATCTTCCCGGGCGCGACGAACAGGTCGGTCGCGCCATCCGCACCGACGATCGCATAGGCCAGCGCGACCGGCGTATGATCGACATCGCCGCCGCGGATGTTGAGCGCCCAGGCGATCGAATCGAGCGCGGTGAGCACCACGGCGTCGGCGTCCCGTTCCGCCAGCCAGTCCGCGATCATCGCGCGCTTGGCTGCCGAATTCGCGCCTGCCAATTCGTCGGCATGGACGACGAGCTTCGCGTCCGACGGCGCGGGGCGATCGTGCCACACCGCATCGACCGGATTGGCCGACGTCGCGATCAGCGACGCGCCGCGATCGGCCAGCCCGTTGCGCATCGCCTCGACCTGCGCGCGCGTGTGCAGCCAGGGATCATAGCCGATCCGGCTGTCCGCGGGCGCATGCGCGGCCACCCAGCCCGCCACGCTCGTCGCCGGCACGTCGACATAGGCCCAGTCGTCGCCCGACACCTGCTCGCGCACCTGGATGGTATAGCGCCCGTCGGTGAAGATCGCGGCCTCGTCGGGCAGGACCACCGCGGTGCCGGCCGACCCCTGAAAACCCGTCAGCCAAGCGAGGCGCTGCGCATAGCCGCCGACATATTCGCTCATATGCTCGTCGGTGAGCGGCACGACGAAGCCGTCGAGACGCTGCGTGGCAAGCTGCGCACGCAAGGCGGCGAGGCGTTCGGAAGAGGAGACCATGACGGACCTTCGGATCAAGAGGGGGCGAGCACGCCTGTCCGACCCCCTTGCCCGATTTGGCGGCGGCGGGACAGGGAACCACCGTGCGCGCCGGTGCGTAGCCCACCGCATCCCCATCGTTTCCGGAGAACGACCATGGCTTCGTCACGCACCGCCACGCTGTATCGCATGGTCCTTCCCGACCATACCTGCCCGTTCGGCGTCGGCGCCAAGCAGTTGCTCCAGGCGGAGGGCTTCACCGTCGAGGACCATATCCTTCGTACGCGCGACGAGGTGGAGGAATACAAGGCCAAGGAAGGCGTGGCGACGACGCCGCAAGTGTTCATCGACGGCGAGCGCATCGGCGGGCTGGATGCGCTGGAGGCGTATCTCGGCAAGGGCTGACGCGGCTGCGCGAAGCTGCGGTCTCGCCGAAACCTATCGAGACATGTTCACGCGCAGGCGCGGAGGTCGCGGATGCGCGGAGGTCGCGGAGGCGTTAGGATTTGCGTCGCCCCCTTCCCACGAACGGGTGATGTGAGCGTGATCGGATCACCCAATCCGCTCGTGCTGAGTTCGTCGAAGCACGCTCTCCACGCTGGTCTTCGCAGTCGGAACAGGCCCTTCGACAGGCTCAGGGCGAACGGGTCGAAGGAACGCCAGCGGACTCTGGTCGCGGGCCGAATCGGGGTACGCTGCCGCGCCCAGAACACCTCCGCGCCTCCGCGTGAACCCCTCTTTCCCGCGTGGCGTTTCGAGCCCGATCCGGCTCAGAACAGCTTCCGCACGCCCAGCCGGATCGAGCGCCCGATCGGATCGAGATAGGCCGATTGAAAGCGGTTGGGCGTATCCCCGTTGCGGTCGCGCACCGCGATCCGGTCGTTCAGCAGGTTCTCGACCGTGAACTGCACCGACAGCTTGCGCGCCCATGGCTTGCGGACGAGCGGCTGGACGTCGAGCAAGCTGTAGAGCACCAGCCAGTCGCGCCCCGAAAAGCGCAGGTCGGACGCGGCCAGTTCGCTGCGGATCCGCGTCGGGCCTTGGATGCGCGCATAGACGCCGACATTGGCCGGCCCCTTCGACAGGCTGATATTGCCGTCCACGTCCCAGCGCGGCCGCCCGCCCGTGCCCGTCAGCGTGGCGCCGTCCAGCAGATCGAGCGCATCGGAGTCGCCCGCCAGCATCAACCGGTCCTCGAGCCGATAATTGGCGGTGAGGTTCACGAACAGGCTCGGCCGGGGCTTGGGCGGCGGTGGCGGCGGCGTGATGGTCGAGACCACCCCCGTCGGCTTGGGCGGGGGTGGCGGCGTGTGGCCGAGCGGCGTCCACAGATCGAGGCCCAGCCGCAGCTTGCGCTCGGTTTCCGCGGCCAGGTTCACCGGGCGCAGATCAACCTGGGCCAGCGCGCCGGTCGCGCTGCGCAGGAACTGGCTGGGAAAGGCCTGCTGGAAAGCAGCGGTCGCGCTGCCGAGCGTCCCCGTCTGGTCGGCGATCCGCGTCTCGAGATAATCGAGATTGACGCGAAATTCCTTGTCCTTGAGCGGCTTCAGCGCGGCGCCGAAGCGCGTCACCCGGCGCCGCTCGGGGGCGAGCGCGGGATTGCCGCCGACGACCGTGGTCACCAGCGCGCTCGTTCCGGTCAGGAAGTCGAAATAGGGCGTGTTGGGCGTAACGAGCGTGGGCGCGGACAGCAGCGCGATCGCTGGCGGCGTCTGCGCCTCGTTCACCGACGCGGCGAGCTGGAGGACGCGGGTTGGCGTCCAGGTGAGGCCGTAGTTGGAACTCGTCAGCCGGCCATAGTTCGACACGTCGGACACGCCGATCATGCCGTTCGCGGTCAACTGCCCCATGAACGACAGGGTGTTGCGCGATGCGATCGGCACGTCGGCATTGACGCTGGCGCCCCCCGTGGTGCGGCCGAAGCGCAGCGCCGGATCGGCCAGCCCCGCTTGCGTGCCGTCGCTGGTGGATCGGGCGTAATCCGCCGACAGCGTCACCAGCGCATCGCCCGCGGGCAGATGGACGAGCGGCCCGTTGGCCACCGCCTTGGTGGTCAGCGTTCCCGTGACCGTGTGGCTGGTATCCGCGATGCGCTGCCCCAGCGACGCCGAGTCGATCGGGGCGAGCGGATCGCCGCCGGCGTCGATCGCCGCCTGCAGCGCGGTGAGCGGCACGCCGCGTTCGGAATAGGCGTCGCTGCCGACCCGGTCATACCCGCCCGTCACGCTCCACGTCCAGCGCCGGATGCTGCCCTGCAGCGTGCCCGCACCGTGCAGGTTGAGGCTGGTGTTGCGCTGGCGCAGCACGCCGCCGGCGATATAGCGGTCGACTACGACGTCTTGCGCAAACGGCAGCGCACCACCCGGCGGCACGTCGAGCGCGGCGGTCGCCAGCCCGTTCAGCCCGGATTGGTGCTGCGCCTCCGCCGCCAGGTTGAGCGAGCCGGTCATCGTCCGGCCGATCGGCGCCGCGATCGTGCCCTCCGCGCGCAGCGTGTCCATCTGCTGCTGCAACGAACGATAGGCGCCGATATCGGTGACGGCGGGCCGGTTCGCGGTGGCGGCATAACCGGCCAGCGATCCGCGCGCGCCCGCGTCCGCCGGCACCGCCGCCACGGTGACGGTTTCGCCCGCGAGCGCATCGAGCGCGGGATCGATGCGCGCGCCGTTCGGCCCGGTGACGTTGCCACCAATCGCGAACGGCGTCGCCGGGTCGGGCACGATGGCGCGCTGGCTTTGCAGCACGGGGTTCTGGCGGAAATAGGACAGGCTGAGCGAGGTGCGGCGATCGCGGTCGATCCGCGTCGAGACCAGCTCGGCATAGTTCGCGCCGCCGCCGCCCTCGGTCGCGGTGCCGCTCACCTCATGCGCCGCCACCGCACGGAAGCGTTTCTTCGTGATGAAGTTCGTCACCCGCACGGTGGGCGGAAAGCCGAACCGCGCCGCATCGCCTTCCGGCAGGATCTCGACGCGCTCCATCGCCTCGGGCGGCAGCGTCTGGATCTCCTCGAACCCCGACAGCCGCCGGCCGTTCAGCAGGAACACGGGATCGCTGCCGTCGGCCGACGTGGTCAGCCCCTTCACGCGCTTCAGCAATTCGCCCAGACTCGTCGCGCCCAGCGATGCGATCGCCGCCTGGTTGAGCACCGCGACCGGCTCGTCGGTGCCGATCGCCGATCCGCGCACACGCTCGGCGGTGACGACGATGTCTTCGCCGGCGGTGGACGCGTCGGGTGGCGGCGGCGGAACGGGCGCGGCCTGTTGCGCCGCCGCCATGGCAGGGCAGGCGACCGCCGCGGCGGCCAGGGTGCAGCACATGCGTCGTTGCCGTCGAGCCGTCATCGGTCTTCCCCCCGCTCGATCATGAGGAGACCCGAGGATGGTGGTCGAATTGCGGCGCTCGCGCGACGCCCCCGCTCATCGTCGATCATAATGGATGGTCTTGGCGCCCCGCCGTTGTGCGGCGGCGGGTTTGCGCCTAATGGGGGGCATTCGCCTGGACCCGGTGCAAATCCGGGTGGCTCTTCCGGCCGCCGATCCGCCGGACAACGCAACCCGCCCAGTCCTGCCTCGCATCGCCGCGCGTGATGCCCGTCTGTGCGGTCAATGCGGACATCTGTTCATGACCTCTTCTTCTCTCGCCCGGTATCGCGCCGAATGGTTCGGTGGCGTTCGCGCCGCCCGGATCGACATCCTTGCCGGCATGGTCGGCACCTTCGCGCTGATCCCAGAGGTCATCGCCTTCTCGTTCGTCGCGGGCATCGATCCGCAAGTGGGGCTGTTCGCCTCGTTCGTCATCGGCATCGTGATCGCGTTCGCGGGTGGCCGGCCGGCGATGATCTCGGGCGCGGCGGGATCGGTGGCGCTGGTGGCCGCCGCACTCGTCCATGCGCATGGCCTGCCCTATCTGCTCGCCGCTACGCTGCTGGCGGGCGTGTTCCAGATCGTGTTCGGGCTGGCGAAGCTCGACATCCTGATGCGCTTCGTCTCGCGCTCGGTGCGCACCGGGTTCGTCAACGCCCTCGCCATCCTGATCTTCTCGGCGCAGGTGCCGCAGATGCTGGGCGTCGACTGGCACAGCTATGCGATGATCGCGCTGGGCCTCGCCATCATCTATCTGCTGCCGCGGCTGACGACCGCCATCCCCTCCCCGCTCGTCTGCATCGTCGTGCTGACCGGCATCGCCGTCGCCGTGCCGATGCCGCTGCGCACCGTGGCCGATCTCGGGCGGCTGCCGGGATCGCTGCCGTCCTTCGCCCTGCCGCATCTGCCCGCCACCTGGGCGACGCTCGCCATCGTCGCGCCCTATGCGCTGGCGATGGCGGCGGTTGGGCTGCTCGAATCGATGATGACGGCGAGCGTCGTCGACGACCTGACCGAGACGACCAGTTCCAAGGCGCGCGAATGCACCGGGCTCGGCCTCGCCAACGTCGCCGCCGGGCTGTTCGGCGGTATCGCCGGGTGCGGGATGATCGGGCAGACGGTCGGCAACGTCCGCTATGGCGGGCGCGGGCGGCTGTCGACGCTGGTCGCGGGCGTCTTCCTGCTCGTCGTCATGGTGCCGCTGCGCCCCTGGGTCGCGCAGGTACCGGTGGCCGCGCTGGTGGCGATCATGGTGATGGTCTCAATCAGCACCTTCTCCTGGGGATCGCTTCGCGATCTGGCGCGGCATCCCAAGGTGTCGGGCATCGTGATGGTGGCGACCGTGCTCGTCACCGTGGCGACGCACGATCTGGCCGCGGGCGTCGCGGTCGGCGTGCTGCTGAGCGGCGTGTTCTTCGCGTTCAAGGTGACGCGGCTGATGCAGATCGCGGTCGATTACGATCCCGCCAGCGACACGCGGCTGTACCGTGTGTCGGGCCAGATCTTCTTCGCCAGCGCCGACATCTTCGCCGACCGCTTCGACCTGCGCGACACGGCGAGGCAGGTGCGGATCGATCTCGCCCAAGCCCATCTGTGGGACGTCACCGCGGTGGGCGCGCTGGAGGATGTGGTCGCCAAATTGCGGCGGCACGGCATCGCGGTGGAGGTGATCGGGCTGAACGCGGCGAGCGCGATCCTGGTCGATCGCCACGCGCCGCTCATGCGCCCGCAGCAGGTATGAGCGAGGCGGCGCACGCGCCCTGTCCCCCCGCTTCGTCCGCCGCTACAAGCCGCGCATGACCGATCCCACGCCCCCCGTCGCCGCGATCCGCCCCCACCGCTTCACCGTGCATGGCCGCACGATCGAGGATCCCTATGCCTGGCTGAAGGACCCGAACTATCCAGAGGTGAACGACCCCGACGTGCTCGCCTATCTGGCGGCCGAGAATGCCTATTTCGAGGCGATGATGGCGCCGCACCGGCCGCTGGTCGACACGCTCTACGAAGAGATGAAGGGCCGCATCAAGGAAGACGAACGCTCCGTCCCGCAAAAGGATGGCGACTGGCTCTACTGGACCGCGTTCGAGACCGGCGGTCAATATCGCCAATGGTGGAGGAAGCCTGTCCTGGGGGGCGCCGACGAGCTGCTGCTCGACGAACCCGCGCTGGCCGAGGGGCACGAGTATTTCCGGCTTGGCGCCTTTTCGGTCAGCAATGACGGCCGCTATCTCGCCTATGCGATCGACGACAGCGGCGCCGAGCGGTTCGAGGTGCGCGTGAAGGATCTCGAGACGGGCGAGCATCTGCCCGAGGTGATCCCCGGCATGCTGTCCGAGATCGTGTGGACCGCGGACGATGCGGGCTTTCTCTACGGCCTGGCCAACGATCAGTGGCGCACCGACAATGTCCGCTTCCACCGGCTCGGCACGCCGGTGGCGGAGGATATCGAGATCTTCCACGAGGACGACGAGGGTTTCCGCGTCGGCGTGGCGGAGACGAGCTCGCGCAAATGGATCGTCATCGCGACCAGCGATCACGTGACGAGCGAACTCTATCTGCTGCCCGCGCACGAGCCCCTCTCGACGCCGATCCTCGTCTCGGCGCGGCGGGAGGGCCGCGAATATGACGTGGACGAGCATGACGGCACGCTGTTCATCCACACCAACGACACCGATCCGAACTTCCGCCTGTGCACCGCGCTGGTGGAAGAGCCCGGCGCCTGGACCGAGCTGATCCCGCCCTCCCCGCATTTCTACATGACGGGCGTGGAATGCTATCAGGACTATTTCGTGGTCGAGGGCCGCGAGGACGGCTTGGACCGGATCGCCATCCACCGTTACGAGGACCCGACGCTCGGCCGGTCGATCGACTTTCCCGAGGCGAGCTATGCCGCGGGCCTCGGCGACAATCCCGAATATGACATGCCCGTGCTGCGGCTCGGCTATGAATCGATGGTCACGCCCGGCACCGTCTATGATTACGACGTGGCGACGGGCGAGAAGACCGTGCTGAAGGTGCAGGAAATCCCCAGCGGCTATGACGCGTCGCGCTACGCCACCGAGCGGCTGAAGATCGCGGCGCGCGACGGGACGGAGATCCCGGTGTCGATCGTCTATCCCGCAGGCTTCCCGCGCGACGGTTCCGCGCCGCTGTTCCTCTATGCCTATGGCGCGTACGGCTATGCGATCCCGCCCGGCTTCTCGACCGGGCGGCTTTCGCTGCTCGATCGCGGCTTCGCCTATGCCATCGCGCATATCCGCGGCGGCGACGATCTGGGCCAGCAATGGTATCTCGACGGCAAGCTGGAGAAGCGCCAGAATACCTTCGACGACTTCGTCGACGTGGCCAAGGGACTGGTCGCGGACGGCTGGACCAGCGCGGGCCGGATCGCGATCGCGGGCCGCTCGGCGGGCGGCGAGCTGATGGGCGCGGTGGTCAATTCCGATCCCGAACTCTGGGGCGCGGTGATCGCCGATGTGCCCTTTGTCGACGTGCTCAACACCATGCTCGACGACACGCTGCCGCTGACGCCGGGCGAATGGCCCGAATGGGGCAATCCGATCGAGGATCCCGACGCGTTCGATCGCATCCAGGGCTACAGCCCCTATGACAATGTCCGCGCGCAGGCCTATCCGCCGCTGTTCATCTCGGGCGGCCTCAACGATCCGCGCGTGACCTATTGGGAGCCCGCGAAATGGGCCGCCCGCCTGCGTGCGACCAAGACCGACGACACGGTGCTGCTGCTCAAGACCAATATGGGCGCGGGCCATGGCGGCAAGTCGGGCCGGTTCGAAAGCCTGCGCGAGGCGGCGGAGGAGCACGCGTTCGTGCTGTGGCAGATGGGCATCGCGGGATGACGGTGCGGCCGCGCTTCGCCATGGCCATCACCGCGACGGCGGCGGACATCGACGTGTTCGGCCATGTCAACAATGCGGTGTGGGTGCGCTGGATCCAGGACGTGGCGACGGCGCATTGGGAGGCGGTCGCGCCGCCCGAGCACAAGGCCGCCTATGCCTGGCTCGTGACGCGGCACGAAATCGATTACCGCGGCAACATCGCCGCGGGCGAAAGCGTGACCGCCGAAACCTGGGTCGACAAGCCGCCCCAGGGCGCCCGCTACGACCGCCACATGCGCTTCACCGGCGCGGACGGCCGCATCAAGGTGGAGGCGGTGACGACCTGGGTGCTGATCGACCGCGCCAGCGGCCGATTGCTGCGCGTCCGGCCCGATATAGCGGCACCGTTTCTCGAGGCCGGATCGCCGTTCGGTGGCTGAACCGGCTCGATCCTGGCGGCGGCAGTGGATGGGTCGCGGAGACGCTGTTTTGCGCAAAGACGCCAAGACGCAAAGCTGTCGAACATCCTGCCAGCGGCGCGACCCAAACTCGGCGCCTCCACGCCTCCGCGTGAACCGCTCCCGATAACGGCGACGATCTACCCGCTGTTGCGCAGCGCCGTCGCGATGGCGTTGATCGACAGCAGGATGCCCTCGCCGATCCGCGGATCCTCCTCGCCCGCGCGGTGGCGTTTGAGGAGTTCGATCTGGAGCAGGTTCAGCGGCTCGATATAGGGCAGGCGCAGCCGGATCGACGCCTCGAGCTGCGGATGTTTGGCGAGCAGCCGCGTCTGGCCGGTCGCGGCGAGCAAGCCGTCATGCGTCGCCTGCCACCCGTCACGCACCGTGCCGAAGATCCCGCGCAGCGTGGGATCCTCCACCAGCTCGGCATAGCGCGCGGCGATCCCCATGTCGGATTTCGCCAGCACCATCTCCATGTTCGCCAGCGAGGCGGCGAAGAACGGCCAGCCCTCGGCCATCTCCACCAGCAGCCCCTTGTCGGGGAACGCGGCCAGCGCCGCGCCGACGCCGTACCAGCCCGGCAGCATCACGCGCGCCTGCGCCCAGCTGAACACCCAGGGGATCGCGCGCAGATCCTCGATCCGGTCGGACTTGGTGCGGCTCGCGGGGCGGCTGCCGATCTTCAGGCTGCCGATCTCGGCGATCGGCGTCATCTGGCGGAAAAAGGTGCGGAAGCCCTCCGTTCCATAGACGAGGTCGCGGTAAGCATGGAACGCGGTGGCCGACAGAATGTCCATCGCGCCCGCGAACCGCGCGCTTTCGGACGGCGACAGCGGCTCGGGCTCCAGCGTGGCGAGCAGCGTGGCGGCGGCGATCGCCTCCAGATTGGTCATCGCGCTTTCGCGGGTGCCGTATTTGGCGGCGATCACCTCGCCCTGTTCGGTGATCCGGATGCGGCCCTGCACCGTGCCCGCAGGTTGCGCGCGGATCGCGGCGAACGCGCTGCCCCCGCCCCGCCCGACCGCGCCGCCGCGGCCGTGGAAGAGCTGCGTGCGCACGCCCGCCGCCTCGAACACCGGCTTCAGCGCGGTCGACGCCTTGGACAGGCTCCAGGTGGAGGTGAGATAGCCGCCGTCCTTGTTGCTGTCGGAATAGCCGATCATCACCTCCTGATGGCCCCGCGCGCGCGCGACCGCGGCCATTTCGGGCAGCGCGAACCACGCCGCCATCACCTCGGGCGCGGCTTCCAGATCCTCGATCGTCTCGAACAGCGGCACCGCCATGATCGCGGCGCTCGCCGGATCGCCGGGCCGGTAGAGGCCGAATTCCTTCAGCAGAAGGTTGATCTCGAGCAGGTCGCTCACCGACTTGGCCATCGAGACGATGTAGTTGGCAATGCAGGCCGGCCCATAGCGCGCATGCGCCTCGGCCGCCGCGCGCACGATCGCGAGTTCGCCCCGCGTCTCGTCCGAATAGTCCATATAGGGGCTGGCGAGCGGCCGGGCGCTGGCGAGTTCGGCGCGCAGCAGCCGCACGCGCGCGTCTTCGTCGAGCGCCAGATAGTCCGGCTCCACCCCCGCCGCCTTCAGCAATTCGGCGACGACGCGTTCGTGCACCGCCGAATTCTGCCGCAGATCGAGCGTGGCGAGGTGGAAGCCGAAGATCTCGACCGCGCGGATCAGCCGGCCGAGCGCTCCGCCGCTCGACAGCGCGCCGCCATCCGCGGCCAGCGCATGCGCGATCGTCGCCAGATCGGCGCGGAACGCCGCCGGATCGGGATAGGGCTCGCCCTTGAGCGCACCGGGCCGGGGCGCGGGCCGGCCGGTCAGCGCGACGTGAGTCGCCGCCAGCCGCGCATAGATGCCCGACAGCGCGCGCCGATAGGGCTCGTCGCTGCGGCTGGGCGCGGCATCGCCGCTCGCCTCGGCCAGCGCCGCGACGCCGGCATCGACATCGGCGGACGCGATCGACAGTTCGGCGCCCAGCGCATGGACGCTATCGAGATAGGAGACGAGCACCGCCTCGCTCGCCTTGGCCAGCGCCACGTTCAGCGAATCGGCGGTGACGAACGGGTTGCCGTCGCGGTCGCCGCCGATCCAGCTTCCGGGCTTGAGGAAGCTGGGGCTGCGACGGCCGAGCGCGCGATCCCAGCGCTGATAGAGCGCGGGGAGCGCCGGCACGAATACGTCGCGCAGATAGCTGAGCGCGGTATCCACCTCGTCGGTGACGACCAGCTTCTCGCGGCGGAGCACGCGCGTCTGCCACAGCAGGGCGATCTGGCGCAGGATCGCGTCGTCCACCAGGTCGCCCTCGGGCGTCGTCTCGGCGCCCGCATCGCGCACCAGCATCAGCTCGGCGATACGGTTGCGGTGATCGATCATGCTCTTGCGGCGCACTTCGGTCGGGTGCGCGGTCAGCACCGGCGCGACGAGCGCATGGCCCAGCCGGTCGAGCACCGCGTCGCCGTCGATCCCCTCGCCCGCCAGCCGATCGAGCGCCGCAGCCAGCGTCGCGCCCTCCTCGGCGGCGATCCCCTGGCGATCCTCGGCGAGGTTGGCGAGCATCGAAAAGAGCATGAAGCCGCGAACGAACGCCAGCGTCTCGTCGAGGCCGAGCCGCCCGAGCGCGACGTCGGGCGCGGGCGCGCCGTCCGCCCCGTCGCGGTATCGCTCGACGGAGGATTTGCGGATCGCCTCCGTCGCCTCGAACAGCGACTCGCCGCCATGATCGCGGATCACGCGGCCGAGCAGCGCACCGAGATAGCGGACATCGGGATTGTTGGCGATTGGCGGGCGTATGGTCATGCCCGCATGCTGCGATGCGGCGCGATCCGGGTCAATCGCGGATTGGCGAGGGCCGACCTGTGGTGGTGGCGTCTCTCACGCCGTTCGACCTCAGCTCGTCGAAGCCTGTACCGATCTCCGCCGGAGGGGACCTGTTCCACACACGAACGCCCACCGGCCCTGGGAGTGCTTCGACACGCCCGGCACGAACGGTTCGAGGCGGGATCGATGCGCGTCGCCGCGCCCTAGCGCTCGTTCGCCAGCACCGCGCGCTCGTCGGAGGTCACCGCGGAATCGTGATTGAGATCGGCCTTGTCGAAGCGCGCCATCATGCCCTCGCTGAACTCGCCCTGCGTGATCCGCCCGTCATGGTTGCGGTCGAGCCCGGCGAGCTTCGAGTCGCGGCGGGGATATTCGTCGGGGGTCAGCACGTCGTCGCCATTGTGATCGAGTTCGTGGAAGCGGCGTTCCATCTGGCGGCCGAAATCGGCGCGCGAGGTGACCGAGGGCGGCACGAAGTTCGCCGCGCGGGCATCCGCCATCGCGCGCTTTTCCTTCTTCGTCGGCCCGCAACCCGCGATCAGCATCGCGCCTGCCAGCACCGCGATCGTCGTCCACCGCATTCGCCCGTCCCCCACCGCCCAGCGGCGCCTATGCCTCCAGCTCGACATCCCAATAGAGCCAGTCGCGCCATGTGCCATGCAGATAGTGCGGGGGAAAGCGTTTGCCATGTTCCTGCAGATGCCAGCTCGTCGGCCGGATCGGGGTGACGTAGAGCGGCATCGACGCCTGTTTAGGGGTGCGGCCGCCCTTGCGCAGGTTGCACGGCGCGCAGGCGGTGACGACATTTTCCCAGGTCGTCCGGCCGCCCTGCGCGCGGGGGATGACGTGATCGAAGGTGAGATCGCCGTGATGGCCGCAATATTGGCAGGCGAAACGGTCGCGCAGGAACAGGTTGAAGCGGGTGAAGGCGGGAAATTCGGAGGGGCGCACGAACTGCTTCAGCGCGATCACCGATGGCAGCTTCATCGCCAGATTGGCGCTGTGCACCTCGCGCTCGTAATGCGCGACGATATCCACGCGATCGAGGAACACCGCCTTCACCGCCGTCTGCCATGGCCAGAGCGACAGCGGATAATAGGACAGCGGCGTGTAATCGGCGTTCAGCACCAGCGCCGGACAGCCCTCCGGATGGCGGATCAGGTCGGGATGAAACACGGCTCCTCCCACATCATGGCCTTGCACGCGGCATGGCCGATCGCGATGACAGAGGCATGACAGCACGGGCCGGGATGGCGGGTCAAGGGGCGGATGGCGCCATCGTCACGCGGTTCGCGCCGAGCCCGACGGGGCGGCTGCATCTCGGCCATGCCGCCTCCGCCATCCGCGCGCATGATTTCACCCGCGCGCGCGGCGGGCGTTTCCTGCTGCGGATCGAGGATATCGACGGCGCCCGCTCGCGCCCCGAGCATGTCGCCGGGATCCTCGACGATCTGGCCTGGCTGGGGCTCGCATGGGACGGCCTGTCGTTCCAGTCGCAGCGCACCGCGCTTTACGACGACGCGCTCGCAACGCTCCAAGCGCGGGGCCTCGTCTATCCCTGTTTCTGCACCCGTGCCGAGATCGCGGCCAGCGCGTCCGCGCCGCACGGCGCCGTGGCGGTCTATCCGGGCACCTGCCGCGAGCTAGTCGCGCCCGATCCCGCACGGCCGCATGCGTGGCGGCTCGCCATGGCGGAGGCGCACGCGCGCGCGGGGCCGCTGATCTGGACGGACCATGGCGAGACCGTGGCGGCCGATCCGCTCGCGCAGGGCGACGTGGTGCTGGCGCGCAAGGATGCCGCCTCCAGCTACCATCTCGCGGTGACGGTAGACGATGCCGCGCAGGGCGTGACCGACGTGGTGCGCGGCGACGATCTGTTCGCCCCCACCCATGTCCACCGGCTGTTGCAGGCGCTGCTCGGGCTGCCGACGCCGCGCTATCACCACCATCCGCTGATGACGGGCCCGGACGGCGTGCGCCTCGCCAAGCGCACCGGCGCGCCGTCGCTGGCGGCGATGCGGCAGGCGGGCGAGGACGGCCATGCGGTCGCGGCGCGGGTGCGCGCGGCGCTCGGCTGAGGCGGCGCGTTAGCGCTCCAGCGTGACGAAGCTATAGGCCGGGCGATCGCCGTCCGCCGGATGATCCGCGCGCGCGATCTCGCGCCAACCGGTGAAGCGCGGCATCACCGTGTCGCCCACGGGCGCGGCATGCACCTCGGTCAGTTCGATCCGCGCGGCATGCGGCAGCAGCAGCGCATAGATTTCCGCGCCGCCGATCACCGCCGCGTCCGGCCCCACCAGCGCCAGCGCCTCGGCCACCGAATGCGCCACCTCCGCGCCCTCGGCGCGCCACCCCGTGTCGCGGGTCAACACGATGTGGCGCCGGCCGGGCAGCAGCGCGGGGAAACTCTCGAACGTCTTGCGGCCCATCACCATCGGCCGGCCCATCGTCTGTGCCTTGAAGCGCTTCAGGTCGGCGGGGATACGCCACGGCAGCGCGCCGTCGCGGCCGATCACGCCATTGTCCGCGCGGGCGACGTGAAGCACGATCACACCGCCACCGGCGCCTTGATATGCGCCTGCGCGACATAATCGTGGAGGACGAAATCCTCATAGTCATAGGCATCGATCGACGGCGGCCGGCGCCGGATCTCCAGCCGCGGCAAAGCACCGGGATCGCGCGTCAGTTGCAGCCGCGCCTGCTCCAGATGGTTGGCATAAAGGTGGCAATCGCCGCCGGTCCATATGAACTCGCCCGGCTCCAGCCCGCATTGCTGCGCCAGCATGTGCGTCAGCAGCGCATAGCTCGCGATGTTGAACGGCACGCCCAGGAAGATATCGGCGGACCGCTGGTAGAGCTGCAGGCTCAGCCGGCCGTTCGCGACATGCGTCTGGAACAGGCAATGGCACGGCGCCAGCGCCATCGCGTGCAGGTCGCCCGGATTCCACGCCGTCACGATCTGGCGGCGCGAGGCGGGGTTCGTGCGGATCTGCGCGATCAGCTCGGCGATCTGGTCGACATGGCGGCCGTCCGCCGCCACCCAGTCGCGCCACTGCTTGCCGTAGACGGGGCCGAGATCGCCCTCTGCATCCGCCCATTCGTCCCAGATCGCCACCTTGCGCTCCTGCAGCCAGCGCACATTGGTGTCGCCGCGCAGGAACCACAGCAGCTCGACGATGATCGAGCGCAGGTGAAGCTTCTTGGTGGTCAGCACCGGAAAGCCCTGCGCCAGATCGAAGCGCATCTGCGCGCCGAACACGCTCAGCGTGCCGGTGCCGGTGCGGTCCATCGTCTCGACGCCGGTCGAGAGCACGCGGTCCATGAGATCGAGATATTGGCGCATGGCCGCCTGCCTACGCGGGCGATCGCGATCCGCCAAGCGCCGGAACGGAGGCGGTTGCGCGTGCGCGGACCGGGGCCGGCGGGCACCCGGGTGCGTGACGCCGCCGCCCGCCCCGTTCGACGCCGAATCGCTCGCCCGCCGCTTCGCCGGGATCGGCCGGGCGCCGCGCGAGATCGCCGCGGTGACGTATCTTGATCCGAAATGGCGGCTTCTCGCGCTGCGTCACGTCGCCGGCGGGCGGAGCCATCTCGTCGTGCCGCTGCGCACCGTGGTGCGCGACGCGATCGGCTTCGGCGCGGCGCGCGTCGTGCTGGTGCATGGCCACCCCAGCGGGGATCCGCAGCCGAGCGGCGCCGATCACGCCTATACCCGCCTGCTCGCGCGGACGCTCGACGCGGTGGGGGTCGTGCTGTTCGACCATCTGGTGCTGGCGGGCGAGGCGGCGACGAGCATGCGCGCGATGGGGATGCTGTAGGGTGAAGCCACGCCCTCAGCCCAGTCGGCAGGCCTTGATCGCGGCGGGCGCGGGGCGCGGGCCGACCGCGCGGAAGGTGGCGAGATAGCCGCCGGCGGACGGCATGTCCTTCATGGCCACCTCCGCATAGCCGACCGCGGCGAACTCGCATTTCAGCAGGGCGGGCGGCGTGCCGTGATTCTGCGTCGGGCGATCGGCATCGACCACGACGACGAGCCCGTCGGGCTTGAGCGACGGGCGCAGGTGCCAGAGAAACGCATAGGGCTGCGCGATCTCGTGATACATGTGCACCATCAGCACGCGATCGAAGCTTGCGGGCGGCAGCTTGGGATCGTCGGGCTCGCCGAGCCGCACGCTGACCGTGTCGAGTCGCTCGCGCGCCGCGCGCTCCGCCAGCGTATCGCGCACCGCGGGAAAGATGTCCTCGGCCAGCACGCGGCCGGTCTTGCCGACGCGGGCGGCCAGGCGGATCGTGTAATAGCCCTCGCCCGCACCGATATCGGCGACGGTCATGCCGCGCGCCACGCCACCCTTGTCCATCACCTCGCGCGCCTCGTTCAGCCGGTCGCGATCCTCCTCGGTGGACCAGCGCGACGAGACGATCCCCGCGACCGGCCGATCGGCGGCGGGAAATGGGCCGGGCTGCTCGGGTTCGTGGTGGATCAGCGGCTTGGAGCCGTCGCACGCGGCGAGGAGAAGGGCGATCGCCACGGCCACCCCGTGCCGCGTCCGGAGCGGAAAGCGCGTTCGAGGCGGGGACAGGGGCAAACGCGCGACCGGCACTTAATCCACGTCCTCCACATCGGCGACTTCGCCCGTCACGCGCTGCGACAGCGCGGCCGCCATGAAGGCGTCGAGATCGCCGTCGAGCACGTCGGACGGGCTGGTGGAGACGACGCCGGTGCGCAGGTCCTTCACCATCTGATAGGGCTGCAGCACATAGGAGCGGATCTGGTGGCCCCAGCCGATATCGGTCTTGCCCGCATTCTCGGCATTGGCCGCGGTTTCGCGGATCGCGAGTTCGCGTTCGTAGAGCCGCGCGCGCAACTGGTTGTAGGCCTCCGCCTTGTTCTTGTGCTGCGATCGCTGGTTCTGGCACTGGACCACGATGCCGGTCGGGATGTGCGTGATGCGCACCGCCGAATCGGTGGTGTTGATGTGCTGGCCGCCGGCGCCGGACGCGCGATAGGTGTCGATGCGCAGGTCGCTTTCGTTATATTCGACCTCGATATTGTCGTCGACGACCGGATAGACCCAGACGCTCGCGAACGAGGTGTGGCGCCGCGCCGCGCTGTCATAGGGGCTGATGCGGACGAGGCGGTGCACGCCGCTTTCGGTCTTGGCATAGCCATAGGCGTTCTCGCCCTTCAGCAGCAGCGTGGCCGATTTGATCCCGGCCTGCTCGCCCGAATGCTGGTCGATCAGCTCGACCTTCAGCCCGTGCCGCTCGGCCCAGCGCGAATACATCCGGCTGAGCATGCCCGCCCAGTCCTGGCTCTCGGTGCCGCCCGCGCCCGCATTCACCTCGACATAGGTGTCGTTGCCGTCGGCCTCGCCCGCCAGCAGCGCCTTCACCTTGTCGCGGTCCGACCGTGCGGCGAGCTCGGCGAGCGCGGCGACGCCGTCCGTCTCCATCGCGGTATCGCCCTCGGCCTCTGCCATCTCGATCAGCTCGACGGTGTCGGCCAGCTCGCTCTCGATCGCGCGCGTCGCGGTGATCGCCTCGTCCAGCCGGCGACGCTCGCGCATCACCTCCTGCGCGGCCTTGGGATCGCTCCACAGGGCCTGATCCTCGACGCGCGCGTTCAGCTCGTCGAGCCGGCGCAGCGCGCGGTCCCAATCGAGGAACCGGCGCAGCAGCGCCAGCGCATCGTTGATGGTGTCGACATGGGCCTGCGCTTCGGCGCGCATCGGTAATCTCCTTTGCCGTCATCCCCGCGAAAGCGGAGACCCATCTCGTACCGTTCGATCGAGGGACCGGGGGAGATGGGTCCCCGCGTGCGCGGGGATGACGTCGATGTGGCGGGTCACCACGCTATATAGGAATGGGCGCTAGTAGATTCCGCCCTGTCTTTGCAAGAAATCGCTGTCGCTTGCCGCCTTGGCGCGCGGCGCGGCGGTGGGGGTCGCGCCCGGCGTCGCCTCGCGGCGCGCCGCGCGGCGCGGTTCGCTTTCGGGCTTGAACGCCTCCCAGATCACCGCCGGCCGGGGGTCGCTCATGTCCGGCCAAGCGCCATAGACCGGCCGGCCGCTCGCCCGATCGATCCGCACCATGCGGATGCCCGGCGGCGCGCGGAACGGGATCTTCTCCAGCCCGTCATAGGCCTTGATCGCGAACTGCTTGAAGATCGGCGCCGCGATCGTGCCGCCCTGCGCATAGCCGCCGAGGCTCACGGGGTGATCGTAGCCGATATAGAGGCCGCCGACGAACTGCGGCGTGCCGCCGACGAACCACACGTCGGTCGGGCCGGAATTGGTGCCCGTCTTGCCGAACATCGGGCGGTTGAGATCGGCGAGCGTCACCGCGGTGCCGCGCTGGATCACGCCTTCGGTGATGTGCACCATCTGATAGGCGGTCATCGCGTCGATCACCTGGCGCAGGTGCGACGGCGGGCGCGGCATCGCCTTGCCGTTCCAGTCGGGCGCGTTGCAGCCGTCGCAGGCGCGCCAGTTCTCGGGCAGGATCACCTTGCCGTGGCGGTCCTGCACGAAATCGATCAGCGTCGGCGTGTTGCCGCGGCCGTTATTCTCCAGGATCGAATAGGCGTTCACCATCTGCGCGACGGTCGTCTCGCCCGCACCCAGCGCATAGGCGAGATAGGGCGGGAAGCTACCGATCCCCATCGCCTTGATCCGCTCCACCACCTTGGGCATGCCCGTCGCGGCGGCGGCGCGCACCGTCATAAGGTTGCGCGACTGTTCGATGCCCCAGCGCATGGTGTGCGGGCCGGAGCCGCCCTCGTTGCCGAAATTCTTGAAGCATTTCTGCCCCAGCCGCGCGCCCTGATAGACGCAGAACGGCGCGTCGAGCAGGATGGTCGCGGGCGTCATGCCGTTGTCGAGTGCGGCGGAATAGATGATCGGCTTGATCGTCGAACCCGGCTGGCGCTCGGCCTGCGTGGCGCGGTTGAACGCCTGCAAGCGGTTGTCGAAGCCGCCCTGCATCGCCAGCACGCGGCCGGTGCCCGGCTCCTCGACCACGAAGCCGCCCGACACCTTGGGCACCGCGCGCAGCGCCCAGGCGCCGCCCTCGGGCGCCACCGCGATGATGTCGCCCGCCTTGATCGCGCCGAACGCGTTGCCGCCGCGCCCGCGCACCGGCATCTGCGCCGCGTAGCGCGGCAGCGTGCCGGTCTGGCCGTCGGCAAAGCCGATCCGCGCGCCCTCGGGATCGCGCGCGATCACGATCGCGGCGCGCCAGTCCGAATAATCGAGCCCGATATTGGTGTTGAGCAGCGGCTGGAGCCAATTGTCGCCGTCGATCTCGACATGGCGGATCGGCCCCGCCCAGCCGCGCCCGCGATCGTAGCGCAGCAGGCCGTCGCGCAGCGCCTGCGCGGCCAGATCCTGCAACCGCGTGTCGAGCGAGGTGCGCACCCACAGCCCGCCCTGATAGACGCCGTACGGCCCGTCGCGTGCGGTCTCGCCGAACTTGTCGATCAACTGGCGGCGGACCTCCTCGACGAAATAGCCGCCCACCGCCTCGAACTTCGGTTTGCGCCGCAGCACGGTGCCGAGCGGCTCCGCCACCGCCTCGTCATGCTGCGCGCGGGTGATGAAGCCGTTCTTCAGCATCTCGCCCAGCACGTAATTGCGCCGCACGAGCGCGCGATCGGCGTTGCGCACCGGATCGTAATTGGACGGCCCCTTGGGCAGGATCGCCAGATAGGCGAGCTGCGCCAGATCCAGCTCGGTCAGCTCCTTGTCGAAATAGGCGTGGCTCGCGGCCTCGACGCCGAACGCGTTCCGGCCGAGCGCGATCTGGTTGAGATAGAGTTCGAGGATCTGCGGCTTGGTCAGCGTGTCCTCGATCTTGATCGCGAGGATCGCCTCCTTCAACTTGCGGGTGGGCGAATATTCGTTGCCGATCAGCAGGTTCTTGGCGACCTGCTGGGTGATCGTGGAGCCACCCCGTGCCCGCCGGCCGGTGCCGATCTTCGACGTATAGTCGATCACCGCGCCGGCAAGGCCGGTGAAATCCACGCCGTGATGCTCGAAGAACGACTTGTCCTCCGCTGCCAGAAAGGCGCGGATCAGCAGCGGCGGATATTCGGCATAGCCCAGTTCGACGCGGCGTTCGCGGGCATAGCTGTGGATCGGCGTGCCATCGATGCCGCGCACGTTGGTCGGCAGTGGCGGCTCATAGGCGCGCAGCGAATCGACCGAGGGCAATTGGCGGATGACGATCACCCACAGCAGTGCGAAACCGATCGCGGCGAGCGCCGCGACGATGACGAGCAGCTTCACCCACCAGCGCCCCCAGGCGCGGCGGAGCCGGGATCGTGCGGGAGGAGGAGCTTCGGACGCCATGGACTGGCGCCCGCATCTAGCAGGTTCGCGCGGGCTTGAAAGCACCGATCGATGGGGGTCAGATACACGGAAAAGGACTCATCCGATGCGAAGCCCGTCACACCTCGTCCTCACCCTCGCCTTCACGCTCGGCGCGCTGGAAGGGCCCGCGGCGGCGCTTGCCGAGCCGCTGCCGCTCGCGCACGGCATCTATGTCGAGGCCGGCACCCCGTGCGCCGATCCGCCTTTCGCGGTGATGCGGAGCTATGACGGCGTGGGGTTGGGCGATCCGCATTCGCATGCCTGCCGCATCCGCGTGCTGGCGCGGCATGGCGCGCATTACATGCTGGCCAATTCCTGCATCGGGGTGGGCGTGGGGCCGGGCACGCGCAGCACCGAAACGCTGCGGCTGACGGTCCGCTCACGATGGGCATTCGCCCTATCGGGCTCGACCTTCCGGCTCTGCCCGGCGGAGGTCACCCCACGGGCACCGGGCCGGCGCCCGCCCCGCGGCTAGCCTATTTCGCCGCCATGCGCCGCGCGAAATGGGCCTCCACCGCGTTGGTCACGCTTTCGGCGATCCGGTGGCGGCCATCGGCGCTGTCGAGGAAGCTCGCATCGGCGGGGTTCGAGATATAGCCCGTTTCGAACAGGATCGAGGGCATGTCGGGCGCCTTCAGCACCATCAGCGACGCCATGCGGTGGAAATTCGCCTTCAGCGGCATCAGCGGCTTGGCCTCGCGCCCCAGCAGCCGGGCGAAGCCTGCGGACGAGTTCATCGTCTCGCGCTGCGTCAGGTCGATCAGGATCGACGAGACGTCGGCCGGCGCGTCGCCCAGGTTCACGCCCGAGATGATGTCGGCCTTGTTCTCGCGCGCGGCCAGCCGGGCGGCCTCCTTGTCCGACGCCACGTCCGACAGCGTGTAGACCGACGCGCCGGTCGCATCGCCTGCCCCCACGCTGTCGCAATGGATCGAGATGAACAGATCGCCGTGCAGCCGCCGCGCGATGCCATAGCGTTCGCGCAGCACGAGATAGCGGTCGTCGTCGCGGGTCAGCGCCACGCGCACCCGGCCGCTCGCCAGCAATTCGTCGCGGATCGCCTTGGCGACGCGCAGCGTCACGTCCTTCTCGCGCAGCCCGGACGGGCCGATCGCACCGGGATCGACGCCGCCATGGCCGGGATCGATCACGACGAGCGGCCGCGTGTCGTCGCCCGCCACGCGGGGCAGCGGCGGCGCCTTGGCCGCCGGCGGCACCGGCACCGACACCTTGTAGCGCGCACCCGGCCGCGTTCCCCAGCGGAAGGGGAAGAAGTTCAGCGGCCCGGCGATCCCGGCTTCGGTGAAGGCGGCGGCATCGACCGGCTGGAGCGACAGGGTGAGTTCACGCCCGGCGCTGTCGAACCCACCGTCCGAGACGATCGCGGGCTTGGCGAGATCGAGCAGGATGCGCGTGCCGTCCGCGGTGCGCGTCTGGCGGACGCGGCTGACGATCCCCGCGCCCGTCGCCGCCGCGCCGGGCGCGGCGTCGCCCACGTCGATCGCGATCTGGTTGCGCCCGTCCACCACCATGGTGGTCGCGCGGTCGACGCGCGAATCGAAGTCGACGATCACCCGCCCGCCGCGCACCGCGACGCGCTCGATCGTCGCGGCGAAGGACGGCAGCGCGCCGAACCAGCCGAACAGCAAGGCGAACAACGCAGCCACCCGGCGCAGATGCCGCGCCGCAGGCCGGTCGGTCCAGCGAAAAACCATGGAACCCCTTTCGAGCCTTTGATCGTTGTCGAGCCACGGAATAGGCAGCGAGGCGCGAAGAGGGCCTTTCCCGAACCGGTTAACCGGCAATTCGGCATGTTTTTGCCGGCAATGCGGCAACTTACCGCCGGTTGCGATTGTGCGAGCGCGATGCTAGTCAGGTCGTTGCACCCATGTGTCGTTCTTCCGCCTGATCGCTCGCGCGATTGCGGCCGGCGACACGCCGGTGCCGACGGGCCGCCCTGTTCCGGGCGGCGCCAACCAGGTTGACGTACGCATGACGCATTCCCCCCGCTCGACCGACCGACCGGCTTTCGCCGGACGGGTCGTCGTCGCGCGGGCGCTTCCGGGCCGCTTGCCCGAGGCTGCGCGGCGGACAGAGGCATCTTCGCTCATCCGCGGGACGGAGCCCAGCTCCGCCGCACCACATCATCGCGCGCGACGGCAGCCCCACGGCCCGGCGCGCGCGTGGAGACATCATTATGACCACACGCATGCTGATCGATGCGCGCCACCGGGAAGAAACCCGCGTCGCCGTCGTCAAGAATAACCGGATCGAGGAATTCGATTTCGAGAGCGCCGAGCGCAAGCAGCTCAAGGGCAATATCTATCTCGCCAAGGTGACCCGCGTCGAACCGTCGCTCCAGGCGGCGTTCATCGATTACGGCGGCAACCGCCACGGCTTCCTCGCGTTCAGCGAGATCCATCCCGATTACTACCAGATCCCCAAGGAGGATCGCGACGCGCTCCTGCGCGAAGAGGCCGAGCACGCCGCCGAAGAGGCCGCGCTGCGCGCCGAGCAGGATGGCGACGACGACGATCACGATGGCGACGATCACGAGGGTGACGGGGACGGGTTCGAGGACGAGCCCGATCATGACGAGCACGACCATGATTCGGACGGCCAGGACGGCGCGCACGCGGCCAAGCGCCGCGGCAAGTCGGCCGACAGCGAGGCGGTCGAGGAGCTGCGCGAGCGCCGGATGAACCTGCGCCGCCGCTACAAGATCCAGGACGTGATCCGCCGCCGCCAGGTGCTGCTGGTGCAGGTCGTGAAGGAGGAACGCGGCAACAAGGGCGCGGCGCTCACCACCTATCTGTCGCTGGCCGGCCGCTATTGCGTGCTGATGCCCAACACCAGCCATGGCGGCGGCATCAGCCGCAAGATCAGCAACGCGGGCGATCGCAAGCGGCTGAAGTCGATCATGGCCGACATGCAGTTGCCGCCCTCGATGGGCTGCATCGTCCGCACCGCCGGGCTGCAGCGCACCAAGGTCGAGATCAAGCGCGACTTCGACTATCTCGCGCGGCTGTGGGACGGCATTCGCGAGGAGACGCTGAAGTCGGCGGCGCCCGCGCTCGTCTATGGCGACAGCGATCTCATCAAGCGCGCGATCCGCGACATCTACAACAAGGATATCGACGAGGTGATCGTCGAGGGCGAGGACGGCTATCGCCACGCCCGCGAATTCATGAAGCTGCTGATGCCGAGCCATGCGCGCAAGGTGAAGCATTATGCCGATGCCGTGCCGCTCTATCAGCGCGCCGGCGTCGAGGAGCAGCTCTCGGCGATGTACCACCCGGTGGTGCAGCTCAAATCGGGCGGCTATCTGGTCATCAACCCGACCGAGGCGCTGGTGTCGATCGACATCAACTCAGGGAGGTCAACGCGCGAGCACAATATCGAGCAGACCGCGACCGCGACCAACCTGGAGGCCGCGACCGAGATCGCCCGCCAGCTCCGCCTGCGCGACATGGCGGGCCTCGTCGTCATCGACTTCATCGACATGGACAACAATTCCAACGTCCGGAAGGTCGAGAAGTGCATGAAGGAGGCGCTCAAGAACGATCGCGCGCGCATCCAGGTCGGCCGCATCTCCAGCTTCGGGCTGATGGAGATGAGCCGCCAGCGCCTGCGCACCGGCGTGCTGGAAGCCTCCACGCGCGCCTGCCCGCATTGCGAGGGCACCGGGCTCGTCCGCACCGCCTCGTCGGCAGGCCTGTCGGCCTTGCGCATGATCGAGGACGAGGCCGCCCGCGGTCGCGGCTCGGTGCTGACGCTGCGCGCGAGCCACGAAGCGACGATCTACGTGCTCAACCGCAAGCGTGCCGACATCGCCGAGATCGAGGACCGCTATGGCGTGGTCGTCGAGATCGTGCCCGACCGCGAGGAAGAGGGCGCGCGCATGTCGGTAGAGGCCAGCGGCCCACCGCCCGAGCATGCCCCCAAGATCGAGGCGCTCATCCTCGAGGATGACGACGAGGACTATCCCGAGGAGCTGGAGCTCGACGAGGAGGACGTCGAGGCCGACGACGAGCCCGTCGAGGACGCCCGCGAGCCGCGCGAGACCGCACGTCGCGACGAGCGTGGCGAGGGCGACGATGCGCGCGGCAAGAAGCGCCGCCGCCGTCGCGGCCGTCGCGGCCGTGCGCGTCCCGAGGGCGAGGGCGAGGGCGAGGGCGCCGAAGGGACCGACGCCGAGAGCGAAGGCGACGAGGCCGAGGGCACCGCGCTCGATACGGGCGACGCGACCGACATGGCCGAGGACGAAGCCGCCGAGGCACCAGCCCGTGACGGTGGCGAACAGCCCGCCGGCGAAGGCGAAGGCCGCCGCCGTCGTGGCCGTCGCGGTCGCCGTGGCGGTCGCCGCGACGACGCGCGCGAGCAGGCGCCTCGCTCGGAAGATGCCGAGATCGCCGGAGAGGTGACGATCGATGCGCTCGCCGAGGATGCGACGCCCGTCGAGGCCGAGCCGACCCCGGTGGCGGCGACGCCCGAACCAGTCGAGCCCGAGCCCGAGCCCGAGACGGTGACCGAGCCCGAGGCGGAGGCGCCCAAGACGCGCCGCCGTCCGCGTGCCCGTGCCGCCGCGCCCGCACCGGTGATCGAGGCAGCACCGGCCGACGAGGCGCCCAAGCCCAAGCGCGGTCGCCCGCGCAAGGCCGCCGCCGAGCCGGTCGAAGCGCCCGCGACCGAGGCGGCACCCGTCGTCGACGAAGCGGCGAAGCCCAAGCGCACGCGCCGCAAAAAGGCCGAGACGCCGATCGCCGACGCCGCCGACGAAGGTGCGCCGGTCTCCGCGCTCTCGCCGCAGACCGAGGCCGAATCCGAGGTCGCCCCCGAGGCGCCCGCGGAGGCCGAACCCGCCGAAACCGGCGCGGGCGAACAGCCCCGCCGCGGCTGGTGGCAGCGCACCTTCGGCGCGTGACCGCCCTACCCTCCCGCGCTTCGGCGCGGGAGGGCCGGGGTGCGGGTGTGGCCTTGGCTCTCCCCCACCCTGTTCCCCGGCGAAGGCCGGGGCCCAGGTGGGGGAGGCCGATGACAGGCGCCACGCTTTGCCAAGCAGCGTCCCCCACCTGGGCCCCGGCCTTCGCCGGGGTACAAGTGGGGGTACACGACACGCCCGCTTCACCGGCCATTCACGCGCCATGATCCAGCCTTCCCCGCCATGACGCCCGCCATTTCCCGCTGTCCTACATCGCCGAAATCTGCTGCTATGCGCGGCATGGCCGCCCCGTCCTCCGCCCGCCGCACCCACGCGGGAATCGTCTCTGGCGGGGCAAGTGGAAACCGGCGCGCACGCCTCCACTTCCTCCACTTCGCCATCGGCGAAACCGCATGATCCGCCGTATCGTCGCGGCCTGCGCCGCCGCGTTCCTGCTGGCCGCTCAGCCCGCCGCCGCCCAGTCGATCCTGCGCGATGCCGAGACCGAGGCGATGTTCAAGCAGATGGCGGACCCGCTGATCGTCGCCGCCGGCCTGTCGCCGCGCAACGCCAAGGTCGTGCTGCTGAACGATCCCGCGATCAACGCCTTCACCGCGGGCGGGCAGACCGTCTATGTCAATTCCGGCCTGCTCCAGGCGGCGGACAACGCCAATCAGGTGCAGGGCGTGATCGCGCACGAGCTGGGCCATGTCGCCGACGGCCATGTCATCCTGTCCGACGGCGGCACGCGGCCCGCGCTCGGCATCCAGATCCTGTCGATGGTGCTGGGCCTCGCCGCGATGGCGGCGGGCAGCGGCGATGCGGGCGCCGGGATCATGGCGGCGGGCCAGTCCGCCGCTTTGGGCAAATATCTCGCCTTTTCCCGCGTGCAGGAATCGACCGCGGACGCCACCGGCGCACGCTTCCTGCGCGGCGCGAACATCTCGGGCAAGGGCATGCTGGCGTTCTTCAAGAAATTGCAGAACGAGGAATATGCCTATGGCCTGAAGAACATCGATCCGTACATGCAGACGCACCCGCTGTCGGGCGATCGCATCCAGGCGCTGTCTGCCGATCTTCAGGCGTCGCCGGCGTGGAACAACCCGCCCGACCGCCCGCTGGAGGAGCGCTTCAAGCGGGTGAAGGCCAAGCTCGAAGGCTATGTGCTCAGCCCCGAACGGACGCTGCGCGACTATCCGCTGACCGACACGACGATCTATGCGCATTATGCGCGCGCCTATGCCTATCACAAGGCCGGCTATCCCGACAAAGCCGCCGCCGAGGCGGACGCGCTCGTCCGCGCCGATCCGGCCGACCCCTATTTCCTCGAGATCCAGGGGCAGATCCTGCTCGAGGCCGGGCAGCCGCAGGAATCGCTCGCGCCGCTCCGCGCCGCGGTCGCGGGCAGCCACGACAACCCGCTGATCGCGACGACGCTGGGCCATGCGCTGATCGCGACCGAGAAGCGCGCCAATTATCCCGAGGCGATCCGCGTGCTGCGCACCGCCGTCGGGCGCGACGACGACAATCCCTTCGCCTGGTATCAGCTCGGCACCGCCTATGAGGCCAGCGGCGACAGCGCGCGCGCCGCGCTCGCCACCGCCGAACAGGCGAGCCTGACGGGCGACCTGCGCACTGCCAACCGCAGCGCGCACGATGCGCTGGCCAACCTGCCGCCCAATTCGACCGACTGGATTCGCGCGCAGGACATCGCCACCGCGGCGCAGAACGAATTCGACGACAATCCCAAGAAGTACAAGAAACGCCGATGAAATCCTGGCCTCTCCTCACCGCCGCCCTGCTCGGCGCGATCGGCGGCAGCCTTGCGCTGCTCGCCTATGACCGCACCGATCAGCGCGCGCGCACCGAGCGCATCGTCCACGACTATGTGCTCGCCAACCCGCAGATCATCCCCGAGGCGATGGAGAAGCTGCGCGCGAACGACGCGGGCCAGGTGATCGCCGCCAACCGCGCGCAGATCGTGACGCCGGTGGGCGATGCCTGGATCGGCAACCCCAAGGGCGACGTCACGCTCGTCGAATATTACGACTATAATTGCGGCTATTGCCGCGCGAGCCTGCCGATGATCCAGCAACTTGTCGCGCGCGATCCGAAGCTGAAAGTGGTGTTCCGCGACCTGCCCGTGCTGTCCGAACAGAGCGGCACCGCGGCGCAGCTTTCGGTGGCGGCGGCGCTGGCGGGCAAGTTCAAGCCGTTCCACGACACGCTCTACGCCGCCGGGCCGATCACGCCGGCCAGCCTCGCCGCCGCGTCGCGGGCCGCGGGCTTCGATCCGCAGGCGTTGGCGACGGCCGGCTCCACCCCCGCCGTGACGCAGGCGATCCGCACCAACCTGGCGCTCGCCCGGCAATTGGGGATGGCGGGCACGCCCGCCTGGGTGGTAGGCGATCAGGTGCTGGCCGGTGCGCTGCCGATCGAGACGGTCGAGGCGGCGATCGCCGCCGCACGGGGGACAAGATGAGCGAACCGATCCTCCGCATCGCCGGCGTTTCCAAGACCTATGACGGCGGCACCACCGCGCTCCACACGGTCGATCTGGCGATCGCGCGCGGCGAGATCTTCGCGCTGCTGGGGCCGAACGGCGCGGGCAAGACGACGCTCATCAGCATCGTCTGCGGGATCGTCACGCCGTCGTCGGGCACGATCACGGTCGACGGGCACGACGCGATCCGCGACTACAAGGCCGCGCGCCGACGGATCGGGCTCGTGCCGCAGGAGCTGAACGTCGACATGTTCGAGACGGTGCTCGCCACCGTCACGTTCAGCCGGCGGCTGTTCGGACGATCGGGCCACAGCGCCTATATCGAGCATGTGCTGCGCGACCTCTCGCTCTGGGACAAGCGCGACGCCAAGATCATGACGCTGTCGGGCGGGATGAAGCGCCGCGTGCTGATCGCCAAGGCGCTGGCGCACGAGCCCGAGATCCTGTTCCTCGACGAACCCACGGCGGGCGTCGACGTGGCGCTCAGGCGCGACATGTGGAAGCTGGTCCACGGGCTTCGCGCACGCGGCACCACGATCATTCTGACGACGCATTATATCGAAGAGGCCGAGGAGATGGCCGATCGCGTCGGTGTCATCGCGGGCGGCAAGCTGTTGCTGGTGGACGAGAAGCGCGCGCTGATGACGAAGCTCGGCAAGCGTGCGCTGGAATTGCGGCTGGAGGTGCCGATGACGGCGGTGCCGGAAGGTCTTGGCGACTGGGATCTGGCGCTGGCCGATGACGGGCGCCGCCTGCGCTACACCTTCGATGCGCGCGGCGAGCATACCGGCATCCCCTCGCTGCTGCGCCGGATGGGCGAACTGGGCATCGGCTTCGACGATCTGGAAACCAGCCGGTCGAGCCTCGAGGACATCTTCGTCGGTCTGGTCGAGGAGCGGGTGCGATGAACCTTCATGGCGTCTGGGCGATCTATCGCTTCGAAATGGCGCGCGCGCTGCGCACCTTGTGGCAGAGCCTCGTCACGCCGGTGCTGACGACCTCGCTCTATTTCATCGTCTTCGGCGGCGCGATCGGCAGCCGGATGAGCCAGGTGGGCGGCGTCGGCTATGGCAGCTTCATCGTGCCCGGTCTCGTCATGCTGTCGCTGCTGACGCAGAGCATCGCCAACGCCTCGATCGGCATCTACTTCCCCAAATTCACTGGCACGATCTACGAGCTGTTGTCGGCGCCCGTCTCGGCGATGGAGATGGTGCTGGGCTATGTCGGCGCGGCGACGACCAAATCGGTGATCCTCGGCCTCATCATCCTGGCCACCGCTTCGCTGTTCGTGCCGCTGCGGATCGCGCATCCGGGGGCGATGATCGCGTTCCTGCTGCTCACCGCGATCGCGTTCAGCCTGTTCGGCTTCATCATCGGGGTGTGGGCGAACGGGTTCGAGCAATTGTCGTTCGTGCCCGCCCTGCTCATCACCCCGCTCACCTTTCTGGGTGGCGCCTTCTATTCGATCGACATGCTGCCCCAGCCCTGGCGGACGGTCAGCCTGTTCAATCCGGTCGTCTATCTGGTGAGCGGTTTCCGCTGGAGCTTCTTCGACAAGGGCGATGTGGACGTGGGGCTCAGCCTCGCGGTGACGGCCGGCTTCCTGGCGCTGTGCCTCGCCATCATCGCGTGGATCTTCAAGACGGGCTGGCGCCTGAAGCGCTGACCCGCCCCGCGCCGCCGAGCAGCGGGCGCAGGACCAGCCCGTTGAGATCGATCAGGATATGGAGCAGCATCGCCACCCACAGCTTTCCGGTCATCAGATAGACCGCCGCCAGCAGCACGCCGATCGCGCCCGTCGCAAGAATACCGGCCCAGCCCTGATAGCGGTGCATCGCCGCGAACAGGACCGTCGCGACCCCGAACCCCAGCCCCGCGCTGCCGGTGACGAGCGCGACGAGCAGCGGCAGATAGAGCCGGAACCCCAGTTCCTCGGCGATCCCCGCCGTGATCGACAGCAGCGCCGCATGGCCGATCTCCGCCCGGTTGCGCGGCATCAGCGCGGCGGCATCGCCGATCGGCCCGGGCATCCCCCGCCCCTGCCGCCGCCGCACCGCCGCCCATACGGCCACGCCGACACCGCCCACCGCGGCCCCGCCGACCATGCCCCACAAAAAGGAGCCGGTGCCATGATGGAGGTACGGCAGTGCCGCGCGCAGCGGATCGAACTCTGGCGGAAGGAGAGCGATCGCATCCAGGCGCCCCAACCATGCAAGCCCGACCAACGCCGGCAGCGCAAACGCGATCGCCGCCTTCACGATCCACAGGCGAAACCGCTGCTGACGCGCATCGCTCGCCGCCAGCGCCTTGAAGAATGCGAATTCGCGCCGGTCGCCGCGCTGGAACCACCCGAGCGCGCCGAGCGCGACGATCAGCAGCGCGCCGGCAAGCACGCCGGATCAGATCCGATGCTCGCCCTTCACCCAGCGCACGGTGCCCGACGACGCGCGCATCACGACGCTTTCGGTCGTCATCTTGCCGCCCTTGCGCTTCACGCCCGCGAGCAGCGACCCGTCGGTCACGCCGGTCGCCGCAAAGATACAGTCGCCGCGAGCCAGCTCGGTCAGGTCATATTGCTTGTCGAGATCGGTGACGCCCCATTTGGCGGCACGCGCGCGCTCGTCGTCGTTGCGGAAGATCAGCCGCCCCTTGAACTGCCCGCCGACGCAACGCAGCGCCGCGGCGGCCAGCACGCCCTCGGGCGCGCCGCCCGATCCGATATAGATGTCGATCGTCGTCTCGGGATCGGTCGTCGCGATCACCCCCGCCACGTCGCCGTCGCCGATCAGCATGATCCCGCAGCCCAGCCCGCGCAGCTCGGCGATCAGGTCGGCATGACGCGGACGATCCAGCACGCAGGCGATGATGTCACCCGGCGCCACACCCTTGGCGGCGGCCAGCGCGACGACATTCTCAGTCGGCGTCCGGTCGAGATCGATCAGCCCCTCGGGATAGCCCGGCCCGATCGCGATCTTGTGCATATAGACGTCGGGCGCGTTGAGCAGGCCGCCCTCTTCGGCGATCGCCAGCACGGCGAGGCTGTTCGGCCCGGCGGTGGCGCAGATCGTCGTTCCCTCCAGCGGATCGAGCGCGATGTCGATCTTGGGGCCCTTGCCGATCGCGGAGCCCACCTTCTCGCCGATGAAGAGCATCGGCGCCTCGTCGCGCTCGCCCTCGCCGATCACCACGGTGCCGTCCATGTAGAGCGAGTTCAGCGCCTCGCGCATCGCCTCGACCGCCGCCGCATCCGCCGCCTTCTCGTCGCCGCGCCCGACGAGCGTGGAAGCGGCGATCGCCGCCGCCTCGGTTACGCGGACCATTTCGAGCACGAGGACTCGGTCGAGTACCTGGCTGGCGGCGGTCATGGCGTTCCCCTCATGCTGTTTGCGCGTTCGATAAGCAGCCGGCTCCCCGCTGTCGAGCCGTCAATCCCGCAACAGTTCGTTGATGCTGGTCTTGCTGCGCGTCTGCGCGTCGACGCGCTTGACGATCACGGCGCAATAGAGCGCGGGCTTGCCGTCGCCCCCGCCGATCGAACCCGGCACCACCACCGCATAGGGCGGAACCGCGCCGCGAAACACCTCGCCCGTCGCGCGGTCGACGATCTTCGTCGATGCGCCGAGATACACGCCCATCGACAGCACCGCGCCCTCGCCGACGCGGACGCCCTCGGCCACCTCGGCGCGCGCGCCGATGAACGCGCCGTCACCGATGACGACCGGATCTGCCTGCAGCGGCTCCAGCACGCCGCCGATACCCGCGCCGCCCGACAGATGGACGTTGCGCCCGATCTGCGCGCACGAGCCGACCGTCGCCCAGGTATCGACCATCGTCCCCTCGCCGACATGCGCGCCGATGTTCACGAAGCTGGGCATCAGGATCGCGCCCTTGCCGATGAAGGCACCGCGGCGGACGACCGCGCCCGGCACGACGCGAAACCCGCCGTTGCGGAATTCGGCATCGCCCCAGCCGGCGAATTTGGAGGCCACCTTGTCGAACGCCGGTGCCCCGGCCGCACCACCCTCGACCAGCGCATTGTCGTTGAGGCGGAACGACAGCAGCACCGCCTTTTTCAGCCACTGGTTGACGCGCCAGCCATCGCCGTCCGGCTCCGAGACCCGCGCTTCGCCCGAATCGAGCAACGCGAGCGCCGCCTCGACCGCGTCGCGCACGGGGCCCTGCGTATCGAGACCCAGGCTCGCGCGGTCGTCCCAGGCGGCATCGATCGTGGTGGCGAGGTCGGTCATGCGGGTTCCAATATCTGGTGGAGCCATGTCGGCAGGTCGTGGACGATATGGTCGATATAGCTGCGATCGGGATCGGCGGACTGTTCGGAGCCGTTGTCGATCCACACCGTCGTCATCCCGATCGCCTTGGCCGGCTTCAGGTTGCGCGCCATGTCCTCGACGAACAGCGCGGTGGTGGGGTCGATCGCGAGGGCGGCGCACAGCCCGGCATAGGCGCTCGGGTGCGGTTTGGGCACGAGCCCCATGGCGTGAATGTCGTGGATCGCCTCGAAGCTTTCGCCGAGGCCAAGGCGATCGAGCACCCTGATCGCATAAGGCGTATCGCCATTCGTGAAGACGAGCTTGCGGCCAGGCAACCGGGCGATGGCGGCAGCAAGCGGCGCGTCCTCCTCCAGCATGCCCATCTCGACATCATGGACATAGGCGAGGAATTCGTGCGGATCGACGTCGTGCTCGGCGATCAGCCCCGACAGGGTGGTGCCGTGATCGAGGAAATAGCCTTTCTGGATGCGGTGCGCCTCGGTGGGATCGACACCCAGCCGATCCGCGATGAAGGCGGTCATCCGCGCATCGATCCCGGCGAACAGATTGGCGCGCGCCGGATACAGCGTGTTGTCCAGATCGAAGATCCAGGTGCGGATGGAGGCGAGCGCGGCGATCACGCGCCGGCTGTAGGCAGGCATATCCTCGGCGGCAAGAAGCGCGCATGATGGCCGTGCTTAACGGACGGCAAACCGATGAACGCTATGACGTGCCGGTGTCGCCCGGGGTGAGGGCGGGGCGTAGGGGATGGGGCATGGCGCGAATCAGGGCGTGGTGGATGCACACGGCGGCGATCGGCGCGAGCGTGATGCTCGCGGGTTGCGGCGGTGGCGGTGGCGTGAACAGCACACCGACCCCGGTCTCCACGCCCACCCCGGACCCGACACCCACACCCACACCCACACCAACCGCGACGCCGACCCCCACCGCCACGGCCAGCTACGACACCGCCGAATATCGCGCGACCGTGGGCGCGACGTCGATGAACGCGCTGGCCGCCTATAACGCCGGTGCGACCGGCAAGGGCGTGGTCGCCGCCGTGATCGACAGCGGCATCGACACTGGCAGCGCGGAATTCAGCGACCGGATCTCGCCCGCCTCGCAAAACGTCGCCGGAGGCTCGGGGATCGTCGACGCAAGCGGCCATGGGACGGCGGTGGCGTTCACGCTCGCCGGGCGGATGAACGGCACGGGAACCCAAGGCGTCGCGTTCGACTCGACCGTGCTGGTGCTGCGGGCGGACACGCCGGGCACCTGCACATCGGCGGCGGCGAGCACCAGCACCGACGGGAGCAACTGTTCGTTCAACGACGACAATATCGCGCGCGGCGTCGATCTGGCGCGCACCAACGGCGCGCGGGTCGTGAACATCTCGCTCGGCGGCGCGGACGCTGCCTCGAACGCGCTGATCGCCGCGATCAACCGCGCGACCGCGGCCGGTATCGTGATCGTGATCGCGGCGGGCAATGACGGCACCGCCAATCCCGAGGCTTCCGCCGAATTCGCCAACAACGCCGCGGTATCGCGCAATCTCGTGATCGTGGCGGGGTCGGTTGGCGCGAACAGCAGCGCGACCGCGGGGGCCGATGCGATCTCCAGCTTCAGCAACCGCGCGGGCGACACCGCGCAACATTATCTCGCCGCGGTGGGCGAGCGCGTCCGCGCGCCCGACCAGACCGGCACCGCCTATCTCTGGTCGGGCACGTCGTTCGCAACGCCGCAGATCGCGGGTGCGGTGGCGCTGCTCGCGCAGGCCTTTCCGAACCTGACCGGCGCGCAGATCGTGAACCTGCTCTTCTCCACCGCACGCGACGCCGGCGATGCGGGAATCGACTCGATCTACGGCCAGGGCGTGCTCGATCTCACCAAGGCGTTCCAGCCCGCCGGCACGGTGCGCGTGGCCGGATCGAAACAGGCGGTCTCCACCGCGGTGAACGGCACGCTCTCCGCGCCGATGGGCGATGCCACCTCGGGCGCGCTGGGTGCGGTGATCCTCGATGGCTATAGCCGCGCCTTCTCGCTCGATCTCGCACAGACGCTCCGGCGCGCGCAGCCGCAGCGCGGCCTGGCGGCCATGCTGCAATCGACCCAGCGCAATATCGGCATGAGCGCCAACGGCATGAGCGTCTCGCTCACGCTCGCGCCGCGCATCAACGGCGATGTCGGGATCGAACGCACCACGCTCACCAGCACCGACGCGCAGATGGCGCGCGCG
This sequence comes from Sphingomonas sp. GC_Shp_6, assembly GCF_026540835.1. NCBI lineage: Bacteria > Pseudomonadati > Pseudomonadota > Alphaproteobacteria > Sphingomonadales > Sphingomonadaceae > Sphingomonas > Sphingomonas sp. GC_Shp_6. The sequence continues at coordinate 292,295 of NZ_JALNUO010000002.1, forward strand.
ATCGCCGGCACCGTGACTCAGCGGCTGGGCAGCGGCGCGGCGTTCGGCTTCGCCTTCGCGAGCGGCGCAAGCGGGATCACAGCCCAACTCGCCGGCCAATCCTCGCCCGCCTTTCTGGTCGCCCGCGACGACGGCACGGGCTTCGGCACCGCGGCGAAGGGCGCGAGCGCGCTGCGCCAGCAATTCGGCGCCTGGGGCGTATCGGTGGAGGGCGAGACGGGCGCGGTGCTGTCGCCGCGCGACCTCGACGTGCTGGCGGGGGCGGAACGGTGGCGGCGCACCGGCTATGCGCGTTACGGCCTGTCGCTCGATCGGCATTTCGGCGCGCTCGCCATGCTGGTCACCGCCAGTCGGCTGGACGAGCACGACACCGTGCTGGGGGCGAGCTTCGGCAGCGGCCTGGGCGGTGCACATGCGTCGAGCTGGTTCGTCGATGCCGCCGCCCGCTTCGACATGGGCGCCGGCTGGTCGCTTGGCGGATCGATGCGTCAGGGCTGGACCGGCGCCGCGCTGCGCAGTGACCTGTCGGGCAGCGGAGCGCTGCGGACCGATTCCTATGCGGCCGATATCGGCAAGGATGGCGTCTTCGGCCATGACAGCGTCGGCCTGCGCGTGGCGCAACCGCTCCGCGTCGCGCATGGCGGGCTCGATCTGGCGCTGCCCACCGCCTATGATTATGCCAGCGCCGCGGTGACGGGATGGACGACCGAGCGGCTGAACCTCTCGCCCACCGGCCGCGAAGTCGATGTCGAGGCGCGCTATAGCCGGCCGCTCTATGCCGGCTCGATCCAGACCAACCTGTTCTGGCGGCGCGATCCCGGCAACATCGCCGCGCTCGCACCCGATTATGGCTTGGCCGTCCGCTACGCACTGGGGTTCTGAGGCCCGCGAGGCCGGGCGCACTGGACCTTGCCCGGTCGCCTCCCCATCTTCGCTCCATGACCCGATATGCTCTGCTCGATCTCGTCCCCGTCGTCGAAGGCGGCACTGTGGGACAGGCCCTCGCCAACGCCGCCGACCTTGCCGTTCACGCGGAAAGCCTCGGCTTCACCCGCTATTGGTGCGCGGAGCATCACGGCATGCGGGGGATCGCGAGTGCGGCCACCGCGGTGGTGATCGGCCATGTCGCCGCCGCCACGCGCAGCATCCGCGTGGGCGCGGGCGGGATCATGCTGCCCAACCACGCACCGCTGACGATCGCCGAACAATTCGGCACGCTCGACGCGCTGTTCCCCGGCCGGATCGATCTGGGCCTCGGCCGCGCGCCCGGTTCCGACCAGCGCGTCGCACGCGCCATGCGCCGCACGCTGGAGACCGACGCCAACGCCTTCCCGCAGGACGTGCTCGAACTGCAAAGCTATTTCGCCGACGACGGCCAGACCGGGATCGTCGCGACGCCGGGCGCCGGTGCGCGGCCCGACATGTGGATCCTCGGCTCCAGCACCTTCGGCGCGCAGCTCGCCGCCGCGCTCGGTCTGCCCTATGCCTTCGCCTCGCACTTCGCGCCCGACGTGCTGGATCAGGCGCTGGCGATCTATCGCCGCGACTTCCGCCCCTCGGCGCAGCTTGCCAAGCCCCATGCGATGGCGGGCTTCAACGTCTTCGCCGCGGATACCGACACGGAGGCCGAACTGCTGGCCAGCTCGCAGCAGCAGGCATTCGTTGCGCTGCGCACCGGCAATCCGCGCCAGCTCCCGCCACCGGTCGCAGGTTATCGTGAGAGTCTCGGCGCGCAGGGCAATGCGATCCTCGATCACGTGCTGTCCTGCTCCGCGATCGGGGCGCCGGCCAAGGTCACGCGTGAGATCGGCGCCTTCGTCGCGCGCACCGGCGTGGACGAGGTGATGCTGACGAGCGCGATCTACGATCACGACGCCCGCAAGCACAGCCTGTCGATCGCCGCCGCCGCGATGCAGGACTTGCGTCAGGCGGCCTGAGCGGCTTGCGTCAGGGTGCTGCCGGCAGCCTCAGCCGCACGAGTAGCCCGCCGAGATCCTCGCTCTCCTCCAGGCTGACGGTGCCCTCGTAGATCTCCGCCACGTCGCGGACGATCGCGAGGCCGAGCCCGGTGCCCGGCTTGCTCGTGTCCAGCCGCGCGCCGCGATCGAAGATCCGCGTCCGCTCCTCTTCGGGGATGCCGGTGCCGTCATCCTCGACGAGGAACTCCACGAATCCGGCCTCGGCGCCCACCGTCACGAATACGCTGCCGCCGCCATATTTGGCGGCGTTCTCGATCAGATTGCCCAGCATCTCGTCGAGATCCTGCCGCTCGACATGGACCGACAGGTCGCGCGGCCCGTCCACGTCGATGCGGACATGGCGATACAGCCGCCCCACCGCGCGCTCGACCGACTCGAGGCTCGGCCACACTTCGGCACGGCTGTGCGCGGAGCCGCGCCGACCGACGGCGCGGGCGCGGGCGAGATGGTGGTCGACCTGGCGGCGCATCGTCCGCGTCTCGCGGATCACCGTGTCGTCGAGATCGTCCGCATGCGCGGTCGCGGCGTTCATCAGCACGGTCAGCGGGGTCTTCAGCGCATGGGCGAGATTGCCCGCATGGCGCCGCGCCTCCTCCGCCTGGCGCTCGTTGTGCGCCACCAGCGCGTTCAGCTCCTCGACCATCGGCGCCACCTCGATGGGCATGGCGCTGCCGATGCGGCTGGACTGGCCGGCCCGCATCCGCGCGATCTCCTCGCGCACCCGGCGGAGCGGCCACAGGCCATAGAAGGTCTGGAGCGCAGCCAGCACGATCAGCCCCAGGCCCAACAGCGCGAAGCTGCGCACCAGGGTTCGCCGGAGCGCCGCGATCTGCGCGTCCAGCCCGTCGCGGGTCTGCGCCACCTGGAACCGCCATTTCACCTTGGAGCCCGGCAGCGTCACGTCGCGCTCGAGGATGCGCAGCCGTTCGCCGGCGAACTGGTCGCTGTCGTACGAATGCACGCTGCGATCGGTATGCGGGCCGCCATAGCCGAGCCGCCGGTCCCAGAGCGAGCGCGACGGGAACGGCTCTCGCCCCGTCGCCGACACCTCCCAATAGAGTCCCGAATACGGCTCGAGGAAACGCTGGTCGGCAGGCTCGCGGTTGAAGATCACCTCGCCGTCCGGGCCGATCTCCGACGACACGATCAGGGCGGTGAGGACATATTCGAGCTGGTCGTCGAAATTGCGCGTCACGGCGCTCGCCAGCACCCGGTCGAGCGCAAAGCCCCCGCCCGACAGCAACAAGGCGATCCACGCCGCCGCGATCAGGATCATGCGCCGCGACAGCGAGCCCGTGGTGCGCGCGGAGGATCGCGCCTCGTCCACGCCCGTCATCCCACCGCAGCGCTCACGCGTCGGGATCTTCGAGGCTGTAGCCAAGGCCGCGGATCGTGGTGATGACGTCCTGGCCGAGCTTCTTGCGGATGCGCGTCACGAACACCTCGATCGTGTTCGAATCGCGGTCGAAATCCTGATCGTAGATATGCTCGATCAGCTCGGTGCGGCTCACCACCTTGCCCTTGTGGTGGATCAGATAGCTGAGCAGCTTGTATTCCTGCGCCGTCAGCTTCACCGGATCGCCGGCCTTGGTCACCTTGCCGCTGCGCGTGTCGAGCCGCACGTCGCCCGCGGTCAGCTCGGACGAGGCGTTGCCGCTCGCCCGGCGGATCAACGCGCGCAGCCGGGCGATCAGCTCCTCGGTCTGGAACGGCTTGGCGACGTAATCGTCCGCGCCGGCGTCGAGCCCGGCGACCTTGTCCGACCAGCTGTCGCGCGCGGTGAGCACCAGCACCGGCGCGGTGCGGCCCTCCTTGCGCCAGCGATCGAGCACGGTCAGTCCGTCGATCTCGGGCAGGCCCAGATCCAGCACGATCGCGTCATAGCTTTCGGTGGAGCCGAGGAAATGGCCCTCCTCGCCATCGGTGGCGAGATCGATCGCATAGCCTGCACCCTCCAGCGTGGCCTTCAACTGCTGGCCGAGATGGGGCTCGTCCTCGACGATCAGAACGCGCATGTGTCTCTCCCGGATTGCATGGAATTCTAGCGGCCGGTGCGGCCGACGATCTGCCCCGAATGGCCATCGACCTCGACCCAGATCACGGCTCCATTGCGCAGGAACTTCAGCGTGTAAATGCCGGCCCCCGCATCGAAGTCGAAGCCGAGATACTGCGCGCCGCGCATCGTGGGCACGACGCGCCCTTCGATCTCGCGCAGCGGCAGCAGCCGCCCCTCCCGCCGTGCCTCGAAGGCGCGCATCTGGTCGCTATGGCGCTGGTCCGGTGCCTGTTCGGGCATCGGCTGCGCGGTCAGCGCAAGAAGGAGGGCGATGGGCATCGTCATGAGAGGTGGCATAGCCATGCCGCATTGAACAGCCTGTGAACGCGAAGCCGCGCGCCTTTGCCCGTCCGGCCGCGCTTAGGCCTCGATTTCGCGTCGCTACATCGTTAGGCCGCCCGGCCATGGCAGCACCCATTCTATCCTATGAAGACCTCGGCATCGTTCAGGGCTCCGGCTGGCTCTTTCGCCACCTCGACATCCATATCGGCCCGCGCGACCGGCTTGCGCTGATCGGCCGCAACGGCGCCGGCAAGACCACCTTGTTGAAGCTGATCGGCGGCAGCGTCGATGCGGACGAGGGCCGCCGCACCGTCGTACCCGGCACGCGCATCGTGATGCTCGAACAGGAGCCGGATCTGCGCGGCGTCGCGACGCTGCGCGATTATGTCATGGGAGGCGCCGATGCGCCCCTGCCGCACGAGGCGGACGCGATCGCGGACCAGCTCGGCATCGACCTGTCCCGCGATGCCGCATCCGCCAGTGGTGGCGAGCGGCGGCGCGCGGCGATCGTCCGCGCGCTGGCGCAGGACCCGGACGTGCTGCTGCTCGACGAGCCGACCAACCATCTCGATATCGCCGCCATCGAATGGCTGGAGGATTGGCTGAAGCGCTTCCGCGGCGCCTTCGTCGTTATCAGCCACGATCGCACCTTTCTCACCCGCCTCACCCGCCAGACGCTGTGGCTCGACCGCGGCGCGATCCGCCGCGCCGAGATCGGCTTCGGCGGGTTCGAGGCCTGGACCGAGCAGGTCTATGCCGAAGAGGCGCGCCAGGCCGAGCGGCTCGACGCCCGGCTGAAGATCGAGGAGCATTGGCTGCTGCGCGGCGTCACGGGGCGGCGGCGGCGCAACCAGGGCCGCCTGACGCAATTGAAGGAGATGCGCGCCGAACGCGCGGCGATGATGGGGCCGCAAGGATCGGCCAATCTCGTCACCGGCACCGACGACGCCAAATCCAAGGTGGTGATCGACGCCAAGCATGTGACCAAGGGCTTCGGCGCCGGGGAGTCGCGCCGCACGATCATCGGCGACCTCACGCTGCGCGTCACGCGCGGCGACCGGATCGGGATCGTCGGCCGCAACGGCGCGGGCAAATCGACGCTGCTCAAGCTGCTCACCGGCGAGATCGAACCCGATGGCGGCAGCATCAAGCTCGCCAAGTCGCTCGACGCGGTGGTGATCGATCAGCAGCGCAGCCTGATGGCGCCGGAAAAGACGGTGCGCGAGGTGGTCGCCGATGGCGGAGACTGGATCGAGGTGCTCGGCACCAAGAAGCACATCCACGGCTATCTGAAGGAATTTCTGTTCGATCCGAACATGGTCGAGGCGAAGATCGGGTCGCTGTCGGGCGGCGAGCGATCGCGGCTGCTCCTGGCGCGCGAGTTCGCGCGGCCGTCGAACCTGCTGGTGCTCGACGAGCCGACCAACGATCTCGACTTGGAGACGCTCGACCTGTTGCAGGAGGTGATCGCCGATTACGACGGCACCGTGCTGATCGTCAGCCACGATCGCGATTTCCTCGATCGCACCGTGACGATCACGCTGGGGCTGGACGGCAGCGGCACGGTCGACGTGGTGGCGGGCGGCTACGAGGATTGGGAACGCCGCCGCAAGCCCTCGACCGAGGCGAAACGCGCGTCGGCCAAGCCCAGCCCGGCCGCTCCACCACCCCCGGCGCGCACCAAGCTCAGCTACAAGGACCAGCGCGATTACGACCAGCTTCCCGCGCGCATCGAGGCGCTCGACGCGCAGATCGCCCGCGACGAGGCGGCGCTGGGCAAGCCCGATCTCTACACGCGCGATCATGCGGGTTTCGTGCGGCTGACCAAGGCGGTGGAAACCGCCCGCGCCGAGAAGGATGCGGCCGAGATGCGCTGGCTCGAACTGGCGGAGCAGCTCGAGGCGCTGGGTTAAACGGGTGTGACGTTGGTCTGATCGGTCTGCAAACCCGTTCGTGCCGAGCCTGTCGAAGCACGCTCTTCGTGGGCGGACCTTTGCTTGCGGAACAGGCTCTTCGACAGGCTCGGGGCGAACGGAGCAAAGGGAACGTCATGAACCGCTGAGCCGCGCCGGGCGGCCGCTCCGCATCGGGCGGAGCGGCGGGCTTACCGCCCTACCCAGTCGGCGACCTGCACCGCGACCTGGTTCGCCGCCTGGCTGATCGCGGGCGCGGCCGATGTCGCGTCGATCGCCCCCACCGGCACATGCGCCTCGAAACGGCGCTTTTCGATCGTCGTCGTGTTCACGCGGATCAGCGACGCATCGAACACCACCACCGCGCTCTGCGTCGCGGCATCGAGCCCGAAGCTGCGCAATTCGCCGCTCAGCCGTGCGCCCGGATCGATCGTCGACTGCGCGCCGGACAGCACCACCCGCCCGGTACGCGCCGTCATCGTGTCCGACAGCAGCCGTGCGAACAGCCGCGCCGGAGGCTCGGCCCAGAGCGCGTTCTTCACATAGGCAATAGAGGTGGGCGTTGCCTGCACCGGCACGCGCGCGGTCGCCAGGCTCTGCGGCACCGACGGCACCTGGATCGTCACCGATTTGGCGGTGCCCGAACTCTGGTCCTGCCCGACGGGAACGCTCGCATCGGCGCTGAGCGTCAGCAGCGAGGGCGGCGGCTTGGCGGCGAAGCTGATGCAGCCGGCGAGCGGCAGGGCAGCGAGGAGGAGGAACGGCGTCTTCATCGTCATTTGCCCTTATAATCCGGAAGCTTCTGCTGGCCGATCAGCGAGCCCGCGCCCTGCTGATCCACCTTGTTGGCGACCGAGGAGAGCGATTCGGCCATGATCCGCAGGTCGCGAACCAACTGACCCACTTCGGGGATGGTCTGCTTCGAGAAGGATTGCAGCCCCGGCCGCGCATCGCCCACCGCCGCGTTCAGCGTGTCGGCACTCTGCTTGGCCGATGCGATTGCCTGATTGAGGTTCTGCATCGCCGGCTTCACGTCATCGGTCAGCACGCCGTTGCTCGTCTCGGCCAGCTGGCCGATCTTCTGCGCGGCGTCGCCCGCCTGCTGGATCGCGACCCGCGTCTGCGCCAGCGTGGCGGCGATCTCGGGACCGCGGTTCGCCAGCGCCTTGGTCAACTGGTTGGTGTTGTCGAGAATGCCGGCGATCGACGCCTGGTTGCGATCCGACAGCATGCCCGTCAGCCGCTCGGTCAGCGTCGACAACCGCTCGAGAAGCTGCGGCGCCGAATTGAGGATCGCGCCCAGGCCGCCCTGCTTCGTCGGGATCACGGGCACGCCGTACGGGCAGAGCTGCTGCGGATTGGTTTCCGGGCAGCCGATCGGCGCCGCACCCTTGCGCGCGCCGTCGAGCGACACCTGGCTGACGCCCGTGAAGCCCACGCCCGAAATGGTCGCGGTCGTACCCTGGAGGATCGGGGTATCGTTGTTGACGGTCACGCGCACGCGCACGAACTGCGGATCGGGCTTCCACAGCGCGATCTCCTTCACCTGCCCCGTCGGCACGCCCGAGAAGGTGACCGCCGAACCCTTGGCGAGGCCATCGACCGACGTCTTGAAGAAGATGTCATACTCCTTCTCCGACGAACCGCCCAGATGCGCGATCCAGACGGTGAAGAGCGCCAGCACGGCGAGCAGGATCAGCACGATGGCCCCTACAAGCACATGGTTCGAACGGGTTTCCATCAGCTAGCCCCTGCTTCCTTCCCGGCAGCCGCGCGGCGGTTCTCGGGTGCATTGTCTTCGGCATAGGTCGCAGGCGCGCGATCCTCGGCGGTTTGGTTGACCTGCACCTCGGTCGGGTGCCGGGCGGCCTCTTCGTCGGCACGCGCATGCGCCTCCTGCGTGGCGACGGCGGCGCGGCCGCGCGGCCCCTTGAAATATTCCTCGATCCACGGATGGTCGAGCGCGAGCAATTCCGGGATCGTGCCGACCGCGATCACCTTCTTGTCCGCCAGCACCGCCACCCGGTCGCAGATCGCGTACAACGTATCGAGATCGTGCGTGATGAGGAAGACGGTCAGCCCCAGCGTCTTCTGGAGCGACTCCGTCAGCGTGTCGAACGCCGCCGCGCCGATCGGATCGAGGCCCGCGGTCGGCTCGTCGAGGAACAGCAGTTCGGGATCGAGCGCCAGCGCGCGCGCCAGTCCCGCGCGCTTCTTCATGCCGCCCGACAGCTCGGCGGGGTATTTCGGCCCCGCATCGGCCGACAGGCCGGTCATCACCACCTTGTACGACGCGATCTCGTCGAGCAGCGCCTGATCGAGTTCGCTGTAGAATTCGCGCAAGGGAACCTGCACGTTTTCGGCGACGGTCAGCGTCGAGAACAGCGCGCCGCCCTGGAACAACACGCCCCAGCGCTTGCGCACGTCGGTCGCCTCGGTCGCTTCGCGGCCGATGATATGTTCCCCGAACACCGTGATCTCGCCGGACTCGGGCGTCTGCAACCCGATGATCGAGCGCATCAGCACCGATTTGCCCGTGCCCGAGCCACCGACCACACCCAGGATCTCGCCGCGCCGCACGTCCAGATCGACGCCGTCGTGCACGAGCTGCTCGCCGAAGCGGTTCTTCAGCCCCTTGACCGAGATGAGGATCTCGTCCGAACCCTTGCCCACCTGCGGCATCAGTTCCACCCCACCCAGGTGAAGAACACCGCGAAAAAGGCATCGAGCACGATCACGAGGAAGATCGCCTGCACCACCGCCGACGTGGTGCGCAGGCCGACCTGTTCGGCGTTGGCCTCGACCTGCATGCCCTGGAAACAGCCAGCGATCGCGATGATCGCGCCGAACACGGGCGCCTTGATGAGCCCGATGAACAGATCGGTGATCGGCACGACCTCGCGGATGCGCTGCACATAGGTGACGGGCGGGACGCCGATGGTGATCCACACCAGCAGCCCGCCGCCGACCAGCGCCACCATCGAGGCATAGAAGCCGAGCAGCGGCATCATGATGATCGCCGCGATCGTGCGCGGAACGACGAGCGCCTCCATGGGCGACACGCCGATCGTGCGCATCGCGTCGATTTCCTCGGTCAGCTTCATCGTTCCGAGCTGCGCCGCAAAGGCCGAGCCCGAACGCCCGGCGACCATGATCGCGGTCATCAGCACGCCCATCTCGCGCAGCGTCAGCCGGCCGACCAGGTTGATCGTGAACACCTCCGCGCCGAACTGGCGCAGCTGCACCGCACCCTGTTGCGCGATGACGACGCCGATCAGAAAGCTCATAAGGCCGATGATCGCGAGCGCGGCCACGCCGACCACCTCGAACTGCTGGACCACGGCGTTGAAGCGGAAGCGGCGCGGGTGGCGGATCATCGCCCCCATCGCCAGGCTGGTCGCGCCGAGAAAGCCGAGCAGCCCGAGCAAGGTGCGCCCGGTGAGCGCCACCGCGTTGCCGATCTCGCCCAGCACGCGCACGAACGCGCCGACATGCTGCGGGCGCATCGCCACCGACTGATCGGCCGCGACCACCTGGTCCATCAGATGCCGGCTATCCTCACCCAGCCCCTCGACCGTGGCGTCGTGGCGCGCGGCGAAACGGTGGACCACCCAGGCGCCGACGGTGTCGATCCGCTCGACGCCCGACAGGTCGACACGCTTGACGGTGCCGTCCAGCGCCTCGAGGCGTTGCGGCAGATCGCCGATACAGGCGAGCGAGAGGTTGCCGCTGAAGCGCAACGTTCCGCCGCCCGTGCCGTCCTGCTTGAAATCGGCTGTCGCGCTCATCGCCATCACCTTTGCGTCAAAGTCGCGGGATCGGCAAGGTGGATGCGGCGTAGGACGAACCGAACCGTCGCATCGATCCGCCCGTCGCTAGCGTTTGATACCGTCACCGCGATCCGTTCGCCCTGAGCTCGTCGAAGGGCCTGTTCCACACGCACATGCTCGACGGCAGACAAGGTGCCTCGACAAGCTCAGCACGAACGGACCGAGAGGCTGGATCGCCCTGACGTCACCTGCGCTAAAGCAGCACGTCCACCGCATGGATCGCAACGCCGACCAGGCCGCCCACCAGCGTGCCGTTGACGCGGATATATTGCAGGTCGCGCCCCACCGCATTTTCCAGGCGTCGCGTGATCGTCTGGGCATCCCAGCCGCGCACCGTCTCCGACACCAGCCGGACGATTCCGTCGCCATAGTCCGCGGCGATGCCCACGACGGCACGGCGGACGAAGCGGTTGATCGTCGGCCCCAGCCGCGGGTCGTGTTGCAGCGTGTCGCCCACCTGCCGCAGCAGCGCGCCGATCGGCCCCGCCATCGCCGCCTCGGGATCGTTGGCGATGGCCAGCAGCGCACGGCGCCCCTGTTCCCACAGCCCCTCGATCCAGCGCTGCATGGCGGGATTGTCGATCACCGCGGACTTCATCCCCTCGACGCGTTCGCGCATCGCCGGGTCATATTGCAGATCCCAGGCCAGCCGATCGAGCCCGAGTTCGGCCTTTTGGCGGAGCGGGTGCTGCGGATCGGCGGCCATGTCGTCCAGCAGCTTGTCGAGCCCGGCGATCAGTTTGTCGCTCACCGTCTCGTCCAGACCCGTCCAGCGCAGGATCGACCCGGCGCGATCATGCACCATCGCGCGGACGAGCTGCTCGTTTTCGCGCAGCGTCGCGGCACCCCAGCGGATCGCCGCCTCCAGCATCGGCGCGTGGCGGTTCTCGGCAATTGCCGCCTTCAGCAACTGGCCGAGGATCGGGGAGGCTTCGGTTTCGCGCAGCCGCGTCACGACCGCGCCCTTCACCATGCCGCCCAGCCGCGCCGGATCGAGCCCCTCCAGCACCTGCGCCACCATCCGCGACGCACCGCCGCGAAAACGTCCGCCAGCGCCCTCGGGCGGATCGGTCAGCCAATGCGCGATGGCGCCCGCCACGTCGAGCCGCCGCATCCGCCTGGCGATCACCGCCGGGATCAGGAAATTGGCGCGCAGGAACTGCGCCAGCGTGTCGCCGATCCGATCCTTGTTGCGCGGCACGATCGCGGTGTGGGGGATCGGCAGCCCGAGCGGGTGGCGGAACAGCGCAGTCACCGCGAACCAGTCCGCCAGGCCGCCGACCATCGCGGCTTCGGCAAAGGCGCGGACATAGCCCCAGCCCGGGCCCCAGCCGGGATGGCGCGCGTCGAGCCCGCGCGCCAGCAGGAACAGCGCGGCCATCGCGATCAGCAATCCGGTCGCGATGATCCGCATCCGGACCAGCCCGGCGGGGGGCGCTTCGCTGGCGGATCGGGCAGGCATGGTCATGCCCCGGACAATCCTCCAGCGGCGGGATTGTTCAGGACGGACGCCGATCGAACCGGATCATTCGGCGGGATGCGGGCCATCGTGGAAGCCGATCGCGCCGGGATGCGCAGGCCCCTCGATCACCCGCGAACCATCGTCGCCGGGACGATAGGTGAGCAGGCGTCGGCCGAGCCGCGGCCCCACGAAGCGTTCGATCCCCACCGCGAGGCTGAAGGTCGCCGGCACGATCAGCAGCGTAAGCAACGTCGACAACAGCAGGCCGCCGATGACGGTGATGCCCATCGGCGCGCGCCACGATCCGTCGCCGCTGAGCGACAGCGCGGTCGGGATCATGCCCGCCACCATCGCCACGGTCGTCATGACGATCGGCTGCGCGCGCTTGTGCCCGGCATCGAGGATGGCGCTCAGCACGTCGACGCCCTTGTTCATCTCCTCCAGCGCAAAGTCGATCAGCAGGATCGAATTCTTCGCCACGATGCCAAGCAGCATCAGGAGCCCGATGAACACGGGCAGCGACAGCGGATTGCCCGTGGCCCACAGCGCCAGCAGGCCGCCCAGCGGCGCCAGCATCAGCGAGCCCATGTTGACGAACGGCGGCAGTGCGCGGCGATAGAGCAGCACCAGCACCGCGAAGACGAGGAACGTGCCCGCCACGACGGCGACCAGGAAGTTGACGAGCATTTCCGCCTGCCACTTGCTCTGCCCCAGCGTCAGTTCGGTCACGCCCAGCGGCAGGTTCTTCATCGCGGGCAGATCATGGATCTGCTTCTGCGCGACGCCCGTCACCACGCCGGGTGCGAGATCCGCGCCGAGCGAGATCTGGCGCTGCTGGTTCACGCGGTCGATCTTCGTCGGCCCCGAACCGAAGCCGATATCCGCGACGAGGCTCAGGGGCACCGACCCGCCGGTCGCGGTCTGCACCGGCAGGTTCTGGATCGTCGACAGGCTGGAACGCGCATTCTCGTCGAGCGCCACGCGGATCGGGATCTGACGATCCGAAAGCGAGAAGCGCGCGCTGTTCTGATCGATATCGCCAAGCGTCGCGATGCGGATCGCCGTCGACAGCGCCTGCGTCGTCACGCCCAAGTTCGCCGCCAGGTCGAAGCGTGGCTTGATGACGATCTCGGGTCGCTGGAGATTGCCGCTGACGCGCGGCGCGGTGACTGTCGGCAGCTTCGCCATCTCGGCGACGATGCGGTTGGCGGTGTTCTGGAGCAGCACCGGATCGTCGCCGCCCAGCGTCACGTTCAGATCGCGGCTGCTGCCGCCGAAGCTGAACTGCGAGCGGAATGCGACGCGCGCATCGGGGATGGCGGCGAGTTGTGGCGCCATGCTGCGCTCGAACTCGGTGCTGGTCAGCGTGCGCTTGTCCTTCAGCGTGGCGGTCACGCGGCCGGTGTTCACCGCGCCATTGGAGCCGGTGCGCGCATAGACCGATTCGACCACATCCTTGCGCGCGCGCAGCATGTTGGCGACGCGCGTCACCACCGCATCGGTCTGGTCGAGCGTGGTGCCCGGCACCATCTCGATCGTCGCGGTGGAGGTATCCTCGTTGGTGGACGGCTGGAACGTCATCGGCAGCACGCCGAACATCACCACCGTCATCAGGAAGGCGAACACGCCGAAGCCGGCGACCCACAGCCGATGGTCGCGCGCGCGCGCCAGCAACCGGCGCCCGAAGCCCGCGACCGCGCCGGCCGGCGCGCCGCGGCGCAGCGTCCAGCGCAGCGTGGCCATATAGCCGTCCATCAGCCGCCCCTCGCCATGGCTGGCCTGCCCGTGGGCCTTCAGGAAATAGGCCGCGATCATCGGCGTGATGAGGCGCGCGACGGCGAGGCTCATGAGCACCGAGGCGACGACCGTCAGCCCGAAATTCTTGAAGAACTGGCCCGACACGCCCGGCATCAGGCCCACGGGCAGGAACACCGCGACGATCGACATGGTGGTGGCGAGCACGGCGAGACCGATCTCATCGGCCGCGTCGATCGACGCTTGATAGGCCGATTTGCCCATTCGCATGTGGCGGACGATGTTCTCGATCTCCACGATGGCATCGTCGACCAGCACGCCCGCCACCAGCGACAGCGCGAGCAAGGTCATCTGGTTGAGCGTGAAGCCAAGGAGATCCATGAACCAGAAGGTCGGGATCGCCGACAACGGGATCGCCAGCGCCGAGATCGCGGTGGCGCGCACGTCGCGCAGGAACAGGAACACGACGATGACGGCGAGCACCGCGCCCTCGATCATCGCCTCGATCGCGCTGTCATATTGCTGTTCGGTCCGCTTTACGCTGTTCTGGCGCTGGATGAAGTGAACCGACGGATTGCGCTTCTCGAGCGCCTCCAGCTTCTTCACTGCCTCGTTGAACACGGTCACGTCGGAGGCACCCTTGGCGCGCTGGAAATCGAAGCTGATCGCCTGGCGGCCGTCCACCGCCGCGCGGCTGCGGCGTTCGGCGAACAGATCGCGCACCACCCCCAGGTCGGACAGGCGCACGGTGCGGCCATTGCCGACGTTGATCTGAGTCATCCCCAGATCGTTCGCGTTGCGCGCGTTGCCCAGCACGCGGACCGACTGTTCGGAACCCGCGATCTGCGCACGGCCGCCCGCGGCATTCAGGTTCACCGCGCGAAGCTGCGCGTTGACCGAACTCGCGGTCAGGCCCTGCGCCTGCAGCTTCAGCGGATCGAGGATCACGCGGATCTCGCGGCTGACGCCGCCGTTGCGGTCCACCTCGGCCATGCCCGGCACCGACAGCAGCTCCTTGGCCACCGTGTTGTCGATATACCAGCTGAGCTGTTCGACCGTCATGTCGGTCGCGACCGCCGAATAGCTCGCCAGATCGTTGCCCGTCGTGTTCGCGCGGAACACCTGCGGCTCCAGGATCCCCTCGGGCAGGTTGCCGCGGATCTGCGCGATCGCATCGCGCACGTCGTTCACCGCCCGGTCGATCGGCGTGCCGATCGCGAGCTGGACCACGGTTTGCGACTGGCCCTCGGTCACCGTCGAGTCGATCTCGTCGATGCCCTGGAGCGAGCGCACCGCGGCCTCGATCCGCTGAGTCACCTGGGTTTCCAGCTCGGTGGGCGCGGCGCCCGGCTGGCTGATGATGACGATCGCGACCGGGAAATCGATGTCCGGCTGGTCGTTCACGTCCATGCGCATGAAGCTCAGGATGCCCGCCAGCGTCAGCGCCAGGAACAGGACGATCGGCGGCACCGGGTTGCGGATCGCCCAGGCCGAGATGTTGCGAAAGCTCATGCTCAGTGCGCCTTCTCGACGATGGGGTTCACATGCTGGCCGGGCGCCAGGAAGCCACCGGCGGAGACGACCACCCGTTCGGTGCCGTTCAGCCCCGACAGGATCGTCACGCCCGCATCGGACACCGGCCCGACGCGCACGTTGCGGCGCTCCACCTTGTCGCCGGCGCCGACGATATACACGAAATTGCCCTTGTCGTCGCTCTGAAGCACCGAATCGGGCAGCAGCGGCGCGACATTGGCGCCGCTGACGATCGTGGCGGCCGCGAAGCCGCCGGGACGGAGTTCGGGCGCATAGGCGAGCGCGACGCGCGCGATCCCCTGGCGGGTCTGCGGATCGATGACCGGCGAGACCTGCCAGACCGATCCCGGAAAGCCCTGGGTGCTGCCGACCGGCGTCACGGTGGCGCGGGCGCCGACGTGCAGCCCGGCAAGATCCGATTCGCTGAGCGCGGCACGCATCTCCATCTGCCCGTCCTGCGCGATGCGGAACAGCACGCCCGAACCCGAACTGACCACCTGCCCCGATTCGACGGTGCGCGTGAGCACCAGCCCGGCGGCCGGCGCGCGGATATCGAGCCGGCCGTTGCGCGCGCGCGTTTCCTGAAGCGACGCCTGCGCGACCGCCACCCGCGCCGCCGCGGCGTCGCGCGTTGCCACCTTGCGCTGCAGATCGGCCTTGGAGATGAAGCCGCGATCGACGAGTTGCTGCGCGCGCTCGAGCTCGGCCTGCGCGATCACCTGATCGCTTCGGGCCACCGCGACCTGCGCCTGCATCGAGCTCGCCGTCTGCGTCTGGACCGATCGATCGACCGTGGCCAGCACCTGCCCGGCCTGCACCCAGGTGCCCGGCTCGACCAGCACGCGCGTCACCGCGCCGCCCTCGCCCGCCACGCCCACCGGCATCTCGCGGCGTGCGGCCAGCGTGCCGTTCGCGGAGATCGTGCGGTCGATCGTGGAACGGCCTGGCACCACGACCGAGACGTTGGGCACCTGCTCGCCGGGCTTGGCCGCCACGGGCGCCTTGCGATGCATCGCAAACCACGCGACCGCGATCGCCAGCACGACGAGGACGGCGATGATCCCCGTCCGCCGGCCCCTGCGCGGCGCGGTATAGTCCGGCAGCGCCATCTGTTCCTCGCCACCGATCTGCCGCGGTTCGTAATTCATCGCCTGCCCATCCCCGTCCCGCCAGCCACCCGGCCTCGAGCTGTGTTAGCTCAATAAGTCACTATGCTCAAGTGGCCCCCGCGCACTCGAAGGCGGGTGTGTGCGAAAGCAGCGCTTTCCGCAAGGTGAAGCGTCCGTTCAGGAGCGGTTCGCTGGCTCCGGGGCACGAGCGGCGCTATCGACGCAACATTCTGTCGTGACCGGGAGATACACGATGCCTGCCCTGAAACCCGCCTTGCTCGCGGCGCTTGCCGCCCTGCCCCTCGCCGGCGCCGCCTCCGCGCAGGGGCCGGCATCCACCGAGCCGCTCGTTCCCGCCGCCGGCACGCTGCTCGACGTGACCGCAGAGGGGCGTACCATGCGCGTGCCCGACGTGGCGACGATCCGCGCGGGCGTGGTGTCGCAGGCGGCCGCCGCCGCCGCCGCGCTCGGCGACAATGCCCAGCGCATGACGCGCGTGCTGGCGGCGTTGAAGAAGGCGGGCGTCGCGCCGCGCGACGTGGCGACCGCCAACGTCTCGCTCAATCCGCAATATCGCTATGCCGAGAACCAGCCCCCCGTCGTCACCGGCTATCAGGCCAGCAACGGCGTCACGATCCGCTTCCGCGACGTGGCGCGGGCCGGCGCGATCCTCGATGCGCTGGTGGCCGAAGGCGCGAACCAGATCGAGGGTCCCAATCTCTCGATCGACCAGCCCGATGCCGCACTCGACGAGGCGCGCACCGATGCGGTGAAGCGCGCCCGCGCCCGCGCCGACCTTTATGCGCGCGCCGCCGGGCTGCATGTCGTGCGAATGATCTCTATTGCCGAAAACGGCGAGAATGCGGGCGGCGGCAACCCGCCGATGGCGATGATGCGGACGATGGCGATGAAGGACAGCACGCCGATCGCCGCCGGCGAGAAGGACGTGACCGTCACGCTGTCGGTGCGCTTCCTGCTCGACTGAGCCTCAACGAGAAAAGGGCCGCCCGGTCGCCCGGACGGCCCTTTTTCGTGACGAACCTTATGGTGTCAGCGGACGGTGCCGCGACGCACGAGATTGACGATCGCGAGCAGGATGATCGCGCCGATCAGCGAATAGATGAACGTCGTGATCGTGATGACCTGGTTGATCCCGCCACCGAACAGAAACGACGCGATCACCGACCCGATAATGCCGACGACGATGTTGAGCAGGATGCCCTGCTGGCCATCGGTGCGCATGACCAGGCTGGCCAGCCAGCCCACGACGCCACCCACGATGAGCCAGATGATGATACCCATGTCGCATTCCCTCCGTTGAACCCGTAAGCCGGGCGATGGGAGTGAGACTCGCGAGCTCGCGCAATTGTTCCGTGTGCGTTTCGTTAATGCGCGGCCTCAGTATTTCTGCTGACGTTCGTAGAGCGACTTGTAGTGCTGGATGCGCGTGACGCGCAGCCCCGGCATGCCCGATCGATCGATCGCGCGCTGCCATCCGGCGAACTCCTCGGGCGTGAGACCATAGCGATCGCACACCTGATCCACCGAGAGCAGCCCGCCATTCACCGCGGCCACCACCTCGGCCTTGCGGCGTACCACCCAACGCGTGGTGGACGGCGGCGGAAGCGAGTCGAGCGTCAGCTCCTCACCCAGTGGACCGATGACCTTGGCAGGACGAATTTTCTGGTTCTCGATCATTCTTCAACCTCGATGGGGCCGGAAACCCCTTCCAAATTCCATGCTCGGCGATAACGGGCGGGCTTGAAGATCGCCTGAAATCCTTGGGTAAACGCAGTCTTCATCCGTCTTTCCAGCGAATGAGCGCCCGGGCCATCTGGCCGTTGAACGCGCCGTCGAGCGGCGCGAACAGCCGCGAGTCGGGGTCGGGCAGGAACAGCGCCTGTATCCCCGCGGTGGGGCTGGACACCTGGCGTGCGACGATCCCCACCAGCAGCACCGACAGATCCCCGCGCAGCACCGCGAGCTCGCACGTGCCGAGCTCGCGGGATTTGTCGAAACGGGGAAAGCTCAGATCCAACGCGCGGGCACCATCGTCATGTTCGGGATCGCCGCTCTAGGCGCGAGGGGGTGAAGGCGGGGTAAAGCCCGGTGCAACGCTTCGTGAACCCACGCGATTTTGCATGGCCGCGCCGCCTGCTGTAGAGCGGTCGCATCATGGACAAGGTGGATTTCCAGCTCGGCCCCGCGGCGGGCACCAAGCGCATCGTGGTGGCGATGTCGGGCGGCGTCGACAGTTCGGTGGTGGCCGCGCTGGCGCATGCGACGGGCGCGGAGACGATCGGCGTCACGCTCCAGCTCTACGATCATGGCGAAGCGGTGGGGCGTGCCGGATCGTGCTGCGCCGGGCGCGACATCCGCGATGCGCGCGCGGTGTGCGACCGGCTGGGCATCGCCCATTATGTCTTCGACCATGAAACGCGCTTCCGCACGCAGGTGGTCGACGCGTTCGCGGACGATTACCTCGCCGGGCGCACTCCGATCCCTTGCGTCCAGTGCAATATGGGCCCGAAATTCACCGATCTGCTGGCGCTCGCCCGCGATCTGGGGGCCGATTGCCTCGCCACCGGCCATTATGTCCGCCGGATCGAGGGCCAGCACGGGGCCGAACTCCACCGCGGCGCGGATCCGGCGCGCGACCAAAGCTATTTCCTGTTCGCGACGACGCAGGCGCAGCTCGATTATCTGCGCTTTCCGCTGGGCGCCCTGCCCAAGACGCGGGTGCGCGAGATCGCTGCCGAGATCGGCCTGGGCGTCGCGGCCAAGCCGGACAGCCAGGATATCTGCTTTGTCCCCGACGGCGATTATGCCGGGCTGGTGAAGAAGCTGCGGCCCGGCATCGACACCACGGGCGACATCGTCGATCTCGCCGGCGCCAAGATGGGCGAGCATCGCGGCCTGATCCACTTCACCGTGGGGCAGCGCCGCGGGCTCGAGATCGGCGGCACGCCCGAACCGCTCTATGTCGTCCGGCTCGAACCCGAGACGCGGCGCGTCGTCGTGGGCCCGCGTGCCGCACTGGCGGTCGGCGCGGCGCGGATCGAGCGGATGAACTGGCTGGGCGGCGATTTTATGGGGCCGCTCACCGCCAAGGTGCGCTCGATGGCCAAGCCGGTGCCCGCGCGCCTCGTGGGAGACCGGGTGGTGTTCGACGCGCCCGAATATGGCGTCGCCCCGGGCCAGGCCGCGGTGCTCTATGCGGAAGAACGGGTGCTCGGCGGCGGCTGGATCGCGGCGACCGAGGCGGCGCGGATCGCGGCATGACCATCGAGGAGCTGCGCACCGCGATGGAAGCCGCCGCCGCGCGGCTCGATTTCGAGGAAGCGCAGCGGCTGCGCGACCGGATCAGCCTGTTGCGCGGCGGCGCCGACGATAGCGCGGCCGACACCGCCGGCCTTACGCGCCAACAGCCGGGCGCGATGGGCCTCGGCACCAGCCAGCAGCGGATGACGCCGCCCGAAGGCTGGGTGAAGCCGACAAAGCCCGATCCGATGACGCGCGGCCGGAGTCGCAAGCCGGGGCGTTAAGGCAGCAGGAACGTGCCTTCGATCACGGTGACGCACGTGCCCCCGAGGATCACGTGGTCGCCTGCCAGCGTGCAGGTCAGTCGGCCACCCCGCGCGCTCGCCTGGAACGCGGTGAACCGGTCACGGCCGAGGCGCTGCGCCCAATAGGGCACCATCACCGCATGGGCAGAGCCCGTCACCGGATCCTCGTCGATGCCAAAGGCGGGCACGAACACCCGGCTCACGATGTCGGTCGCGCCGGCGCCACCGGCGCCTGCCGCAGCGACGATCGCCACGATCCCGCCCTCGGCCGCTAGCGCGCGCATGTCGGGCGCGCAATCCTGCACGCGCGCTTCGTCGCCGACGATGACGAGCGCATAGCCCTTCTCGTGCCACAAGGTCGCCTCGACCGCTTCGGGCGCCAAGCCGAGTGCGGCGACGATCGAGTCGAGTGGCCGCGGCGACGGGGCCCAGGCCGGCAGCCGCATCCGATAGCCGGCGCCGTCTCGCGCCACTTCGAGGATCCCGGCGCGCCGCGTCGCGAAGCGCACGCGATCGATCGCGGGATCGGACGACAGCACCATATGGCCGCTGGCGAAGGTGGCGTGGCCGCATAGAGCGACTTCGGCCGCGGGTGTGAACCAGCGCAGCTCGAAATCCGCCTCCGTCCCGTCCGCGGGAACGAGGAAGGCGGTTTCCGACAGGTTGTTCTCGGCCGCGATCGCCAGCAGCACGGCATCGTCCAGCCATGCGGCCAGCGGCATCACTGCCGCGGGGTTGCCGCCGAACGGGCCATCGGCGAACGCATCGATCTGGGTGAAGGGAATGCGCATCAGATTCGCTTCCCGAACCAATGGGGGGTCACGTCCGCCTCGATCAGCGGATTGTCGGTATCGACATGGCCTTCGGGATCGAGGTGGATCAGCACTTCCACCTTGGGAAAGGCGCGGCGCAGATTATGCTCGACCGCCTCGACCAGATCATGCGCCGCGCCCACCGTCAGATCGCGATCGACCTCCATGTGGAACTGCGCGAAATCATGCGCACCCGAACGGCGGGTGCGGAAATCGTGAATGCCCTTCAGTCCCTCCTGCCGCGCCGCCACGTCGAGGAACGCGATGCGCTGATCCTCGGGCCATTCCTTGTCCATCAACTGATCGATCGCGCTCGACGACGCCTGGAACGCGCCCCAGGCGAGCCACAGCGCGATCACGATGCCGAAGACCGGATCGGCCTTGTGCCAGCCCAGATATTGATCGAGAACCAGCGCGACGATCACCGATCCGTTCAGCGCCACATCGGACTGATAATGGACGTTGTCCGCCAGGATCGCGACCGATCCCGTCTGGCGGATCACCTGGCGCTGATACCAGAGCAGCACCGCGGTCGCCGCGATCGCCGCGACCGAGACGCCGATGCCGAAATTCGCGTCGCTGGTGGGCGTATTCTCGCCGAACGCCAGGATCGCGCGCCACGCGATGCCCACCGCCGAGGCGGTGATGAGCCCCACCTGGAACAGCGCCGCCAGCGCCTCCGCCTTGCCATGGCCGAACCGGTGGTCGTGATCGGCGGGCGTCGCGGCGAGGCGGACGCCGTACAGCGTGACGAGGCTGGCGAGCAGATCGAGCCCGGTATCGGCGAGCGACCCGAGCATCGCGATCGACCCGGTGAACCACGCGCCCACGCCCTTCAGCACGAGCAGCGCGGTCGCCATCGCAACGCTCGCCAGCGCGGCGCGCGTCGCGAGCGGGATCACCTTCCTGCGTTCGTCCTGAGTCATGGGAACAGCAATCCCTCGTTCCAGCCCGTATCGGTGCGCGTGAACAGCCGGCGCTCGTGCAGCCGGTGCGCGCGATCCTGCCAAAATTCGATCGCGCGGGGAGTCACGCGGTAGCCGCCCCAATGCGGCGGCCGGGGAACGTCCTGCCCTTCGAATCGCGCCTGCATCGCGGCGAACCGCGCCTCGAACGTCTCGCGCGCGTCGAGCGGCCGGGACTGGTCCGATGCCCAGGCGCCGAGCCGGGAATCACGCCCGCGCGAGGCGAAATAGGCATCCGACTCGGCGTCGCTCGCCAGCACGACCGATCCTTCGATCCGGATCTGCCGGCGCAGCGACTTCCAGTGGAACAGCAACGCCGCCTCGGCATTCTGCGCCAACTCGCCCGCCTTGCGGCTTTCGCGATTGGTGTAGAACACGAAACCATCGGGGCCATGCCCCTTCAGCAGCACCATGCGCGACGTCGGGCGGCCGTCCGTACCGACGGTGGCGAGCGCCATCGCATTGGGATCATTGGGTTCGCTCGCGTTCGCTTCGGCGAACCAGCTATCGAACAGTGCAAAGGGATCGTCGGCCATCGCCGCCCCATAGCGGGATCGCGTGCCCGGCGAAACCGGCGGAACGACTCCCGCTGCCGATGATTGAATCGGATCCGCAACGAGGAACAGGCATGGCCGCGCGCGCTTACTGGCAGGGACAGATCCGGCTCGCGCTGGTGTCGATCCCGGTCGAGATCTATTCGGCGACCAAATCCGGCGCGGCG
Source organism: Sphingomonas sp. GC_Shp_6 (assembly GCF_026540835.1). Lineage (NCBI taxonomy): Bacteria > Pseudomonadati > Pseudomonadota > Alphaproteobacteria > Sphingomonadales > Sphingomonadaceae > Sphingomonas > Sphingomonas sp. GC_Shp_6. Next base: position 314,278 of record NZ_JALNUO010000002.1, read on the forward strand.
ATTTCCTTCAAGCAGATCCACGAACCCTCGGGGCAGCCGATCCATTACGAGAAGGTGGTGACGGGCGTGGGCCCGGTGGACACCGACGAGATCATGAAAGGCTATGAAGTCTCGAAGGGCGAATATGTCCTGCTCCAGCAGGACGAGATCGACGCGGTGAAGCTCGAATCGAAAAAGACCCTCGAACTCACCCAGTTCGTCGATGCGAGCGAGATCGACGTGCTGTATTACGAAAAGCCCTATTTCGTCGTCCCCGCCGACGATCTGGCGGAGGAGGCGTTCATCGTGCTGCGCGAGGCGCTGCGCCAGTCGAAGAAGGTCGGGCTCGGCCAGCTCGCGATGCGCGGCCGCGAATATGTCGTGAGCCTGAAACCGTGCGGGCGCGGCATGGTCCTGGAAACGCTGCGCTACGCCGACGAGGTGCACAAGGCGCAAGGCTATTTCCGCGAGATCCCCGACGACAAGCCCGATCAGGAACTGCTCGATCTCGCCCAGGCGCTGATCGACAAGAAGACCGCGGCCTTCCACCCGCAGGAATTTCACGACCGCTATGTCGATGCGCTGAAGGATCTGGTGGAGCGCAAGCGCAAGGCCAAGGGCGAGACGATCATCGAGGACAAGGGCGAGACCAAATCGGGATCGAACGTCGTCGACCTGATGGCGGCGCTGAAGAAGTCGATGGGCGGCGCCACGGCCGACAAGACACCGGCCAGGAAGCCGACCGCCGCAAAGCAGCCGGCGGACAAGGCGCCGGCCGAAAAGAAGCCCGCCGCCCGGAAGCCACCGGCCAAGAAACGTGCCTGACGCCAAGCCCGATCCGCTCGCGCGCTACAACGCCAAACGCGATTTCGCGAAGACCGCGGAACCCGCGGGCACGCTCGCGCCTGGCAATGGCAATTCGTTCATCGTGCAGAAGCACGACGCCAGCCGGCTCCACTGGGATTTCCGGCTGGAGGTGGACGGCGTGCTGAAAAGCTGGGCGGTCACGCGCGGGCCGAGCCTCGACCCAGACGAGAAGCGTCTGGCCGTGCGCACCGAGGATCATCCGCTCTCCTATGCGACGTTCGAGGGCACGATCCCGGCCGGGGAATATGGCGGCGGCACGGTGATGCTGTGGGATCGCGGCACCTGGGCACCGGTCGCGGGCAAGAGCGCGAAGGATATCGAACAGGGCCATCTTCATTTTGTCCTCGAAGGCGAGCGGATGAAAGGCGAATGGATCCTCGTCCGCCTGAAACCGCGCGGCAAGGAGCGCGGCGAGAACTGGCTGTTGCGCAAGGTCGCCGATGCGGAAGCGGGCGGCACCGACCTGTTGGTCGAGGATGCGCTCACCAGCGTGTCCACCGGCCGTACCATGGCGGAGATCGCGGAGGGCAAGGCCGCGCCCCCTGCCTCGCCATCACCGTCGCGCAAGCCCAAGCGCGCCACCCGGCTCAAGCATGCCGGGGATGATGCCGTGCCGCCCCTCTTCCGAGACCTTCAGCTCTGCACGCTCGTCGATGCGGTGCCGGCCGGCGGGGCCTGGCTGCACGAGGTGAAATATGATGGCTATCGCGCGCTGATCGCCATCGCGGACGGCAAGGCGAAGGTCTTCACCCGCACCGGGCTAGACTGGACCGACAAGTTCGCCGCGATCGCCGAGGCCGCCGCGGCGCTCCCTGCGAGGAGCGCGCTGATCGATGGCGAGATCGTCGCCTATAAGGACGGCAAACCCGATTTCTCGACGCTGAAGGACGCGATCGCGAACGCGGGCGACATGACGTTCTTCGCCTTCGATATCCTGATGCAGGACGGCGAGGATCTGACGCCGCTCGCCAATCTCGATCGCAAGGAACGGCTGCGCCCGTTGATCCCCGGCGGCGAGCGCATCCAGTTCGCCGACCACATCGTCGGCGCGGGCGAGAAGCTTTTCGAAGCGATGTGTCGCGAGGGGCTGGAAGGCGTGGTCTCGAAACGCGCCGACGCGCCCTATGTCGGTAAGCGCACCACCGCGTGGCTGAAGACCAAATGCACGCACCGGCAGGAATTCGTGATCGTCGGCTGGCTACCATCCGACAAGAAGCGCGGCTTCAAGTCGCTGCTGCTGGGCGTGAAGGGCGAGGACGGTTTCGTCTATGCGGGGAAAGTCGGCACCGGCTTCGACCAGGCGACCATGGACGATCTGCGTGAACGGCTCGACGCCGTCGCCGCCGACACGCCGACGGTGAAGGCGCCCAAGGCCGCGGTGCGCGGCGCGCGCTGGGTGAAGCCCGAAATGGTCGCCGAAGTCGCCTTTGCCGAAACCACGCCCGACGGCGTGCTGCGCCATTCGAGCTTTCTCGGCCTGCGCGCGGACAAGCCGGCGGACGCGGTGGTGGCAGAGACGCCGGTGCCAGTCGATGCCGCGCCCGAGATCCATGTGAAGGTCAGCAGCCGCGACCGGCTGATCTTTCCCGATTCGGATGTCACCAAGGGCATGCTCGCCGATTATTACGCGCAGGTCTCGGCGATCATGCTGCCCTGGGTCGCGAACCGGCCGGTCAGCCTGGTCCGCTGTCCGCAGGGGCGTGGCCGCGCCTGTTTCTTCCAGAAGCACGATGCCGGCAGCTTCGGCGAGCAGGTCCATCAAGTGCCGATCCGCGAAAAGGACGGATCGACCGAGAATTATCTCTATGTCGACGATGCCGACGGGCTGGTGGCGTGCGTTCAGATGGGATCGATCGAATTTCATGGCTGGGGCTCGGCCAATGCCGCGCTCGAACGGCCCGATCGCATGGTGTTCGACCTCGATCCCGACGAGGGGCTGGGCTTCGGCGAAACGAAGACGGCGGCAGAGCATCTGCGCGACCAACTGGCAGAGATCGGTCTGGCGAGTTTCCCGATGCTGTCGGGCGGCAAGGGCGTCCATGTCGTCGTGCCGCTGACGCCCGAGGCCGAATGGCCGCAGGTGAAGGATTTCGCCGACCGGTTCGCCCGCGCGCTGGCGGGTGCCCAGCCCGAACGCTTCGTGGCGGTGATGGCCAAGGCGAAGCGCAAGGGGCGGATCTTCATCGATTGGCTGCGCAACCAGCGCGGCGCCACCGCGATCATGCCATATTCGGCGCGCGCACGCGCCGGAGCGCCCGTCGCCGCGCCGGTCTCCTGGACCGAGCTGCGCGACCTCGACACCGCGGCGCGCTACCATGTGACCGACGCGGACGAACTGATCGCGCGGGCGGCCTCGGCGGCGCTCGCCGGATGGGGCGTCGCGGACCAGACCCTGCCCGACCTGTAGCGCGCGCGCATTTCACGGTTGCCTCGATCCGACGAACCGTCCAGCAAGGGCGGGGTGCAAACGGGGGTCGGACGAGCATTGGCGATGGCGAGCGATCCCGCCCCCCTGTTCGACGCGAGCGTCCACGCCCGCCGCTGGATCGCGGCGTATCGCACCCACGCGCATGCCGGCGACGTGCTCGGTGGCGGCGACGACCCCGCCTGGCCCGCGATGTTCGAGGAACTGGCGAGCGTCGCCTCGGACGATCTCGGCCATGCCCGCGAACGCGTACAGCGCCACGCCGCCGATATCGGCACCGGCTTCCGCATCGTCGGCGAGGCGGACGAACGGCCCTGGCCCGTCTCTCCGGTACCGCTGCTGATCGGCACCGGGGAGTGGAACGCGATCGCGCGCGGCGTGATCCAGCGCGCCGAACTGATGGAGACGGTGATCGCCGATCTCTACGGCCCCGCCCGCCTCGTCGAACGCGGCCTGCTGCCCGCCGCGCTCGTCGCCGGCAGCGCCGGGTTCCTGCGGCCGATGGTCGGGATCGAACCGCCGGGCGGCCGGCACCTGCAGTTCGTCGCGATCGATCTCGGCCGCGGGCCCACCGGCGAATGGTTCGTGCTGGCCGATCATCTGCGCGCCCCCGCCGGCGCGGGCTATGCGCTCGAAAACCGGCTGGCGCTTGGGCGCACGCTCGGCGGCTTGCAGGCGCGGCTGAACGTGCAGCGTCACGCGCCCTTCTTCGCCGCCTTCCGCGAAGGGCTCGCCGCCTTGTGCAAGCGCAGCGATCCGCGGATCGGGCTGCTGACGCCCGGCCGCTACAACCCGACCTATCCCGAACAGGCGCATCTCGCGCGCTATCTGGGGCTGTTGCTGGTCGAGGGTGCCGATCTCGCCGCGCTGGAGGACAAGCTCTATGTCCGCACCATCGCCGGGCTGAAGCGCGTCGATGCGCTGTGGCGCCGGGTCGATCCGCGGATGCTCGATCCGCTGGCGTTCGATTCGCGCTCGCAGATCGGGGTGCCGGGGCTGATCGACGCCTATGCCGCCGGAAACGCGGTCATCTCGAACGCGCCGGGCTCTGCCGTCCTGGAAGCGCCCGCCTTCGGTGCGTTCCTGCCCGCGCTCGCCAAGCGGCTGCTGGGCGAGGATCTGCGCCTGCCCAATATCGCGACCTGGTGGTGCGGCCAGCCGCACGAGGCGGCGCGGGTGCGCGAGGACTTCGATTCGCTGCTGATCGGCCCCGCCTTCGCCGCCGCGCCACTCGGCCTGCCGGGCGGACTGCCGGTGCCGGGTGCCGAGATCACGGGCGATGCGCGCACAGCGCTGCTCGCGGATATGGCCCGGCGCCCGCAGGATTATGTCGGGCAGGAAATGGTCCATCTCTCGACCATGCCCGTCGTCGTGGAGGATGCGCTCGCTGCCCGCCCCTTTACGCTCCGGGTGTTCGCGGCGCGCGGGGCCGATGGCGGCTGGACGGTGCTGCCCGGTGGCTTCGCGCGGATCGGCGCGCTGGCCGATGTCCGCGCCGCGGTGATGGGCGAAGGCACCTGGTCCGCCGATGTGTGCGTCCATGGGCCGGAGCCCGTCGCGCCCGTCTCGCTGCTGCCCGCCAGCGACTCGCTCCACATCCGCCGCAATCCCGGCACGCTGCCCAGCCGCGTCGCGGACAATTTCTTCTGGCTCGGCCGCTATCTCGAACGCGGCGAGGCGCTGCTCGGCGCGATCCGCGTGCTGCTCGGCCATTCGATTGATGCGGATGGCGGCGCGGCGCTCGCGGGCGAGACGGTGGGGCGCCTCGCCGGGCTGATCGCGGGCGCGGGCGCCGCGCCGCATCCGCCGTCGCTGCGCCGCGCCGACCTTCAGGCCTTCGCCCGCACCGCGATGGAGGATAGCGCTTGGCAATCGGTGGCGGCGCTCAACCGCCACGCGCGCGCCATCGGCGACGGCTCGCGCGACCGGCTGTCGGCGGACATGATCCGGCTGCTCGAGGCGCCCTTTCCCACGCACCGCGGGCTGCTCGACCGCGCCGGCTCGCTCCAGCGCCGCTATGCCGCGATCGCCGGGCTGTCGGCCGAGCATATGGGGCGGACCGCGGCCTGGCGGTTCCTCGATCTCGGCCGCCGGATCGAACGGGCGACGACGATCGCGCGCGCCTGCCGCCTGTTCGGCATGGCGGGTGCCCGCGCGGACGATCTGTCCACGCTGCTCGATCTCGCCGACAGCCAGATCAGCTATCGCCAGCGTTACCTCACCGGGATCGCGCGCGTGCCCGTGGTCGATCTCGTCGCGCTGGATCCCGGCAACCCGCGTGCGCTCGCCTATCAGACGCAGCGGATCGTCGAGCGCCTGTCCGAATTGCCCGTACTCGACGACGACGGCATGGCCGAGCCGCAACAGGCCCAGGGCATCGCGCTGAATGCCATTCCCGCCACCACGACCGCCGCCCGGCTCGATGCCGATATGCTGGGCGATATCGAACGGCGGCTGGGCGCGCTGTCGGATGCGATCGCGCGGCGCTATTTCCTGCAAGGTGCCGAACCCTTGCGCGAAACCGGCCTGACGCTCGCATGATCTACGACATTCGCCACATCACGACCTTCGATTACGGCGCCAACGTCAAGTTCGCGCGCTGCAACCTGCGGCTGAAGCCGATCGACTGGCCGGGGCAGCGGCTCGATTCCTATACGCTGAGCGTCCACCCGGCCGGCCACACCTTTCCCGCGCATGCCGAGGCCGGGCTCGCCAACGTCACCCGGCTGGTGGTCGATTCGCCCGTCCGCACGCTGACGATCGAAAGCATGTCGCGGATCATGGTCGATCGGCTGATCCCCATTCCCTCCCCCGACGACCCGACGCTGGCGGACGTGGCGGCGATGGCGCGGCTCAGCCGCGATGCCTCTGCGGCAGGCCCCGCCGGCTACCTCTACCCCTCGCCCCTCATCCCGCTCGACCGTGCCATCGCAGACTGGTGTGCGCCCGATCTCGATCCCGGTCGCGGCGCGCTGGAGGCGGGGATGGCATTGGCGCAGCGCATCCAGCGCGAATTCGTCTATGACGGCGATGCGACCTTCGTCGACACCACCCCGCACGACGCCTTCGTCCAGCGCCGCGGCGTCTGCCAGGACTTCGCGCAGATCATGATCGCGGGCCTGCGCGGCGCGGGGCTGCCGGCCGCCTATGCCTCGGGCTATATCCGCACGATCCCGCCGGCTGGCCAGCCGCGTCTGGTGGGTGCCGATGCGACCCATGCCTGGGTGCTGCTGTGGTGCGGCCCCGCGATCGGATGGGTGGGGCTCGATCCAACCAACGGCATCTGGATGGCGGCCGATCACATCGTCATGGCGGTGGGGCGCGACTATACCGAGATCGCGCCCGTCGATGGCGTGGTGCTGGGATCCGCGGCGCAGGACATGACGGTCAGCGTGGACGTGGCGCCGATCGAAACGCCGGCCGGGATTGGCGCGCCCGCCCCCATGACCTACATATCCCCGTAACACACCGAACGGGGACAGAATGGCCGATCCGTACCAGACCTTGGGCGTCGCCCGCAGCGCGACCGAGGCCGACATCAAGAAAGCGTATCGCAAGCTCGCCAAGGAGCTGCATCCCGATCGCAACAAGGACAATCCCAAGGCATCCGAGCGCTTCAGCCAGGTGACGAACGCCTATGACCTGCTGAACGACAAGGACAAGCGCGCGCGCTTCGATCGCGGCGAGATCGATGGCGACGGCAATCCCGCGGCGCCGTTCGGCTTCGGCCAGGGCGGCGGCGGCCGGCCCGCTGGTGCCGGCGGCGGCTTTCGCAGCCAGGGCTATGAATTCGGCGGCGGCGAAGCGGACATGGGCGACATCTTCGAGGGGCTGTTCGGCGGCGGCCAGCGGGGCGGCGGCGGTGGGTTCGCCGGCGGATTCGGCCGGCGGCCGCAGCCCAAGGGCGCCAACATCGCCTATCGGCTCCAGGTGCCCTTCATCGATGCCGCGACGCTCAACCCGCAGCGCGTGACGCTGGGCGACGGCAAGTCGATCGACCTGAAGCTGCCCCCCGGCGTCGAGACCGGAACGCAGATGAAGCTGGCCGGCAAGGGCGAGAGCGGCCCCGGCGGGGCTGGCGATGCGATCGTCACGCTGGAGGTGCAGTCGCACCGTTTCTTCATCCGCGACGGCGACGACGTGCGGCTCGATCTGCCGATCACGCTCGCCGAGGCGGTGCTGGGCGGATCGATCCGCGCGCCGACCGTCGAGAAGCCGGTGAACCTGACCATCCCCAAGGGCACGACATCGGGCAAGACGTTGCGCCTGAAGGGCAAGGGCTTTCACAAGAAAGGCGGTGGCCGCGGCGACCAGCTCATCACGCTGATGGTGGACGTGCCCGGCGACGATCCGGCGCTGCGGGAATTCGTCGAACATTGGTCGCCGGCGAATGCCGGGAACCCCAGAGCCGCCATGGGAGTCTGACGCCCATGGACGAGCCCAATGCGCTGACCCCGGAAGACCGGGCCAAGAACCGGGGCCCTCGCGCTCGGATCGATCACCAGCTCGCGAAGATCGGGCCCGGCAGCTATGCCTTCCAGGTGCTCAAGCGAACGAGTCTGGGCGTCTATAATGACGGGTTCATCTATGCCGGGAACCTCGCCTATCTCGCGTTGATGACGCTGTTTCCGTTCTTCATCGTGGCGGCGGCGGTGCTGTCGCTGCTCGGGCAGAGCACGGAGACGCAGCGTGCGGTCAGCTCGTTCCTCCATGTGCTGCCGCCCAATGTCGGCGATCTGCTGCGCAAGCCGATCGCCGACGTGCTGGCGGCGCGCACCGGGTCGTTGCTGTGGCTGGGCGGTCTGGTCGGGCTTTGGACGGTCGGAAGCTTCGTCGAGACGATCCGCGACATCTTCCGCCGTGCTTATGGCACCACGAGCAAGACGCCGCTGTGGCGCTCGCGTCTGGGCACGACGTTCGCCATCATCGCATCGGTGATCCTGGCGCTGGTGTCGTTCCTCGTTCAGGGCATCCTCACCGCGGTCGAACAGTTCATCTATCGCCTGCTGCCGTTCGCGCAGAACGCCGCGACGTGGATCGGGATTTCGCGCGCGATCCCCGGCCTCGTGATGTTCGGGGCGCTCTACATGCTGTTCTATTCGGTGACGCCGGCCAAATATCGCGAAACGAACTGCCGCAAATGGCCGGGCGCATTGTTCACCACGGTCTGGTGGGTGACGATGACGGCGGCGCTGCCGCTCGTGCTGGCGAGGCTCGGCGGATACGACCTCACCTATGGCAGCCTGGCGGGCGTGATCGTCGCGCTGCTGTTCTTCTACCTGATCGGGCTCGGCCTCGTCTTCGGTGCGCATCTGAACGCGGCGCTGGCGGAACCACCCGAACCGGCGCTACAGACGGCCCACGGCACAACGATGGAGGCAGTGGTCGCGTGAACGGTTTGATGGCGGGCAAGCGCGGACTCATCATGGGTCTGGCGAACGACAAATCGCTCGCATGGGGGATCGCGAAGAAGCTGTCCGACGCGGGCGCCGAACTCGCGTTCAGCTATCAGGGCGCAGCGATGGAAAAGCGGGTGCGCCCGCTCGCCGAGCAACTCGGCGTCGCGCGCCTCTTCGATTGCGACGTGTCCGACATGGATGCGCTCGACGCCACCTTCGCCGAATTGAGCAATGCCTGGCCGACGATCGATTTCGTCGTCCATGCGATCGGCTTTTCCGACAAGACCCAGCTTCGCGGCCGTTTCGCCGACACCACGCTCGACAATTTCGCCATGACGATGAACATCAGCGTCTATTCGTTCGTGGCGGTGGCGCAGCGCGCGGCGCGCATGATGCCCGATGGCGGCAGCCTGCTGACGCTCAGCTATTACGGCGCCGAGAAGGTCATCCCGCATTACAATGTCATGGGGCTCGCCAAGGCCGCGCTGGAGACGAGCGTCAAATATCTCGCGGTCGATCTGGGCCGCGACGCGATCCGCGTGAATGCGATCTCGGCGGGCCCCATCCAGACGCTGGCGGCGCGCGGCATCGGCGACTTCAACTATATTATGAAGTGGAACGAGCTGAATTCCCCGCTGAAGCGCAACGTCACGATCGAGGATGTGGGCGGCGCCGGCCTGTACCTGCTCTCCGATCTGGCGAGCGGCGTGACGGGCGAAATCCACCATGTCGACGCGGGTTACAACGTCATCGGCATGAAGGCCGAAGACGCGCCGGACATCGCGCTGGCGTGAGCTGGAACAGCTTCGGCCGCGTCTTCCGCTTCACCACCTGGGGAGAAAGCCACGGGCCGGCGATCGGCGTGGTGGTCGATGGCTGCCCGCCAGGGATCGCGCTCGCCGAAGCCGATATCCAGCCCTGGCTCGACCGGCGCCGCCCCGGCACCTCGCGCTTCACGACGCAGCGCCGCGAGCCCGATGCGGTGCGCATCCTGTCGGGCGTGTACGAGGGGCACACGACGGGCACGCCGATCAGCCTGATGATCGAGAATGTCGATCAGCGATCGAAGGATTATTCCGAGGTGGCCTGCGCCTATCGGCCGGGCCATGCCGATTACGCCTATGACGCCAAATACGGGTTTCGCGATCCCCACGGCGGGGGCCGCTCGTCCGCGCGCGAGACCGCCTCGCGCGTGGCGGCGGGCGCGGTGGCCCGGCTGGTGATCCCGCAGGTCCGCGTCCGCGCCTGGGTCGAGGCGATCGGCGGCGACGCGATCGATCCGGCCAATTTCGACGATGCGCAGATCGATGCCAACCCGTTCTTCTGCCCCGATGCGCGGGCGGCCGTGCGGTGGGAAGCGCTGGTCGATGATGCGCGCAAGGCCGGATCGTCGCTCGGCGCGGTGATCGCGGCAGAGGCGAGGGGCGTGCCCGCCGGCTGGGGTGCACCGCTCTACGCCAAGCTCGACAGCGAGCTTGCGGCGGCGTGCATGGGGATCAACGCGGTGAAGGGCGTCGAGATCGGCGACGGGTTCGCCGCCGCCGCGCTGTCCGGCGAGGCCAATGCCGATCCGATGCGGCCCGCGCCGCCGGGAACGGGCGGTGGCCCGGAATTCCTCGCCAACCATGCCGGCGGGATCGCGGGCGGGATCGCGACCGGTCAGCCCGTCCGGCTGCGCGTCGCGTTCAAGCCGACCAGTTCGATCCTCACGCCCATGCCGACGATCGCCCGCGACGGCAGCGCGACCGAGATCGCGACCAAGGGGCGCCACGACCCCTGTGTCGGTATCCGCGGCGTGCCCGTCGTGGAGGCGATGGTCGCGCTGGTTCTAGCGGATCAGGCGCTCCTCCACCGCGCCCAATGCGGCTGACCAGGGAACGGACGGACGATCCAACCGTTGGAGCTTCTGTCAATCCTGGAGAGAAAACATGCGCATCATCATGGCCTTAGGCGCTGCGGCGCTGATCCTTCCTGCCGCCGCAATGGCACAGACGACCGGTGGCACCGCTGGTTCGGCATCCGGTTCGGTTTCGGGTGGCACGTCGATGCAGAGCGGAACGACCGGCATGGGAACCGGCATGTCGACCGGCAGCACGACTCAGACGCGTTCGAGCGGCCGTCGTGGCTCGCGCAAGGGCTCGATGGGTAGCTCCACCACGGGCACGATGGGCAGCTCGACCACGGGCACGATGAGCGGTGGTACGAGCACCGGCACGATGGGCACCACGGGTACCATGGGCGGCACGACCGGAACGATGGGCACGATGGACGGAGCCACCGGTTCGAACAACGGCACGAGCACGACCGGCACCACGACTCCGCCGCGCTGATCGCGCTCCGCGAGCGAAAATAACGGACCCGGCCGAGCCCCGCTCGGCCGGGTTTTTCATGTCAGTCGGCGAAGGGATCGCGCACCAGGATCGTGTCGGCGCGTTCCGGGCTGGTGGAGACGAGCGCGACCGGGCACGCGATCAGCTCTTCGATCCGCCGGATATATTTGATCGCCTGCGCCGGCAGATCGGCCCAGCTCCGCGCGCCCGCGGTCGTGCCCTGCCAGCCCTCCATCGTCTCGTAGACGGGCTCCACCTGCGCCTGATCCGCGGCATGGGCGGGAAAATAGTCGAGCGTCTCGCCGCGCAGCCGATAGCCCGTGCAGATCTTCACCGAGTTCATCCCGTCGAGCACGTCGATCTTGGTGAGCGCGATCCCCGTGATCCCGCCGACCGCGGCCGATTGCCGCACCAGCACCGCATCGAACCACCCGCAGCGCCGCTTGCGGCCGGTTACGGTGCCGAATTCATGGCCGCGCTGCCCGAGCCCCTGCCCTACATCGTCGTGAAGCTCGGTCGGGAACGGTCCGGAGCCGACGCGGGTGGTATAGGCCTTGGCGATGCCGAGCACGAAGCCGACGCCCGATGGACCGATGCCCGATCCCGCCGCCGCTGCCCCCGCCACCGTATTGGACGAGGTGACGAAGGGATAGGTGCCGTGATCGTTGTCGAGCAGAACGCCCTGTGCGCCCTCGAACAGGATCCGCTTGCCGCCCGCGCGCGCCGCGTTCAGGTCGCGCCAGACGGGCTTGGCGAAGGACAGGACGAAGCCCGCGATCTCGCGCAGATCGGACAGGAGCCGCGCGCGATCGATCGGCGGCTCGCCGAAACCCGCCCGCAACGCGTCGTGATGCGCGGTCAGCCGGTCGAGCTGCGCGCCCAGATCGTCCAGATGCGCCAGATCGCACACCCGGATGGCGCGGCGGCCGACCTTGTCCTCATAGGCCGGCCCGATGCCGCGCCGCGTCGTGCCGATCTTGCCCGCGCCGCTCGCATCCTCGCGCAGCGCGTCGAGGTCGCGGTGGAACGGCAGGATCAGCGCGCAGGTGTCGGCGATGCGCAGCGTGTCGGGCGTGGCGACCACGCCCTGGGCGCCGAGCCGGGCGATCTCGTCGCGAAGCGCCCAGGGATCGAGCACCACGCCGTTGCCGATCACCGAGGGCGTCCCGCGCACCAGCCCCGACGGAAGCAACGACAATTTATAGGTGCTGTCGCCCACGACGAGCGTGTGGCCGGCATTGTGGCCGCCCTGGAAGCGCACCACCATGTCGGCGCGGCTCGCGAGCCAATCGACGATCTTGCCCTTGCCCTCGTCGCCCCATTGCGCGCCGATGACTGCCACGTTCGCCATGTACCAAGCTCCGCCTGCCGAGCGGACCCGCGCGCCCTTCGACAGGACTCGGCGCGACGGGTGTGTCCAATGATTGCGGAGGCGCGCCTAGCGGCTGCCCGGCGCCCGTGTCAACCGCCGAGCGGCACCGCCTGCCCCTCGCGCCAGAAATGCGTGCACAGTTGCGCTTCGGGCGTATCGTCCGCCTCCAGCGCCGCCACCGTCACCCAGCCGGCCTCGCGGAGCGCCGCAGCCTGCGCGGCCGGCGTGGCGAGCGGCAGGAAGAGCCGACGCCGCTCGCCGCCGCCCGCCTGCCCCACCAGCGCGTCCGCATAGATCGAGAAGCCGGTCGCCGGCTCCTCGCTGCCGTTCTCGTGGACGATCGTATAGGTGCCGCCGCGCCCCACTTCGCCCGCGACACCGTCGGCAAACAACGAGAAGCCGAGCCAGCTCTGATATTCGAACCCGTGCCGCTCGGTGGGATCGAGCGTGAGCCGCACGCCATCGCCCAGTGCCGCCGCGATCCGCGCCAGCGCATCGAGCCGCGAGGTGAGGACGCCATGCGCATCGAACGCCCGCAGCCGCGCCATGGCGGTGGCGAACGGCCCTGCCGCCGCCACCAGCGGCAGATAATCGGGCGCGAGCGCGGCGACCCCGCCCGCATCCTTCGCATCGAGCCGGTCGCGTAAGCCGGCGATGTCGCGCACCGGCAACGGCCCCGCCGCGAGCGTATCGACCAGATCGGGCAGCGTGAAATCGATCGACACCGGCCCCGTGCCCGCCGCCGCGAGCGCCGCGACCGCGACGCCGACCACCTCGCCCGCCGCCGCGACCGAATCGAGGCCGATCAGCTCGCAGCCGATCTGGCGAAGCTCGCGCGCGGGTGCCAGTTGCGAGGCGCGCAGCTTCAGCACCGATCCAGCATAGCTGAGCCGCACCGGGCGCGGATGGTGCCCCATCCGCGTGGCGGCGATCCGCGCCACCTGCGCGGTGAGATCAGGCCGGATCGCCAGCGTCCGCTGCGACACCGGATCGACGAAGCGCACCGCATCGTGCAGCCCGCCCGCCTTCAGCCGCGAACCCAGCCCCTCGGCGAATTCGGCGAGCGGCGGGTCGACCCGTTCATAGCCGTGGCGCCGCGCCGCTTCCAGCACCCGCGCTTCGAGCGCCGCGGCCGCGTCGGCAAAGGGCGGCAGGCGATCGTGAAAGCCTTCGGGGAGGAGTGCGGTCATGAAGCGGCTGATAGCGCGAGCGGCTCCAAGCGCAATCCTCCCCGCATCGCCGGGTTCAGAACACCAGGCCCATCGCGGTCTTCACGCCGGGCAGCGCGCGCACCTGGGTCAACAGGTCGGCGGTGACCGCCTCGTCCACCGACAGCAGCAGCACCGCCTCGCCGCCGGCCTGACGCCGGCCGAGGTGGAAGGTGCCGATGTTGACACCGGCGGCGCCCAGCGTGGTGCCGAGCCGGCCGATGAAGCCCGGCGCATCTTCGTTGACGACATAGAGCATCGGCCCAGCCAGATCGGCCTCGACCTTGATGCCGAACAGCTCGACCAGCCGCGGCGCCTGATCGCCGAACAGCGTGCCCGCCACCGAGCGATCGCCCGCATCGGTCTTGAGCGTCACGCGGACGAGCGTGTGGTAATCGCCCTCGCGCTCGCGGCGCACCTCGCGCACGTCGAGCCCGCGTTCCTTGGCGAGGAACGGCGCGTTGACCATGTTCACCGTATCGGTGTGGACCCGCATGAAGCCCGCCAGCACCGCGCCGGTGATCGGCTTGGGGTTGAGCGCGGCCGCAGCGCCCTCGACTTCGACCGAAATGCCCGAGATCGAACCATGCGCCAGCTGCCCGACGAGGCTGCCGAGCTTTTCGGCGAGCGCCATGTATGGCTTCAGCTTCGGCGCTTCTTCCGCCGACAGGCTCGGCATGTTGAGCGCGTTGGTGACGCCGCCCGACATCAGGAAATCGGCCATCTGCTCGGCGACCTGGATCGCGACGTTGACTTGCGCTTCGGTGGTGGAGGCGCCCAGATGCGGCGTGCTGACGAAATTGGGCGTGCCGAACAACGGGCTCGCCTTGGCCGGCTCCTCGACGAACACGTCGAGCGCGGCGCCGCCGATCTGCCCCGAATCGAGCCCCGCCTTCAACGCCGCCTCGTCGATCAGGCCGCCGCGTGCGCAGTTGATGATCCGCACGCCCTTCTTCGTCTTGGCGAGGTTTTCGGCCGAGAGGATGTTGCGCGTCTGGTCGGTCAACGGCGTGTGCAGCGTGATGAAATCGGCGCGGGCGAGCAGCTCGTCCAGCGTCACCTTCTCGACGCCCATCTCGATCGCACGCTCGGGGGTGAGGAACGGATCGAACGCCACCACCTTCATCTTGAGGCCACGCGCGCGATCGGCGACGATCGAGCCGATATTGCCCGCACCGATCAGCCCCAGCGTCTTGCTGGTCAACTCGACGCCCATGAAGCGGTTCTTTTCCCATTTCCCCGCCTGGGTGCTGGCATCCGCCTCGGGCAATTGGCGCGCGAGCGCGAACATCAGCGCGATGGCATGTTCGGCGGTGGTGATCGAATTGCCGAACGGCGTGTTCATCACCACCACGCCCTTGGCAGAGGCGGCGGGGATGTCGACATTGTCCACGCCGATGCCGGCACGGCCCACCACCTTCAGGTTGGTGGCGTGCTCGAGGATCGCCTTGGTCACCTTGGTCGAGCTGCGGATCGCAAGGCCGTCATATTCGCCGATCATCGCGGCGAGTTCGTCGGGCGTCTTGCCGGTGATCTCGTCCACCTCGACGCCGCGCTCGCGGAAGATCTGCGCGGCGCGGGGATCCATCTTGTCGGAAATCAGGACTTTGGGCATGGAAATATCCTAGAGGCCGTTCGGGCTGAGCCTGTCGAAGCCCATGCCCGGAACGGTAACGTTTGTGACACGCCCTTCGACAAGCTCAGGGCGAACGGAAGAGGGTGGGTTCAGCCCGCCTTGGCGGTCGCGTAGGCCCAGTCGAGCCAGGGGCCGAGCGCCACGATATCCGCGGTGTCGACGGTGGCGCCGCACCAGATGCGCAGGCCCGGCGGCGCATCGCGATAGCCCGCCACGTCGAAGGCCGCCCCTTCCTTTTCGAGCAGCGACGCCATCG
Source organism: Sphingomonas sp. GC_Shp_6 (assembly GCF_026540835.1). Lineage (NCBI taxonomy): Bacteria > Pseudomonadati > Pseudomonadota > Alphaproteobacteria > Sphingomonadales > Sphingomonadaceae > Sphingomonas > Sphingomonas sp. GC_Shp_6. The sequence goes on from NZ_JALNUO010000002.1 coordinate 329,750, forward strand.
CCTTGATGAGCGCCTCGTCCGCGCCCTCCACGGTCAGGCACACGCTGGTCTTGGAACGCGAGGCGGGATCGGCGGCGAGATGGCCGAGCCAGGCGCGTTCCGCCACAATCCGGTCGAGCGCGGCGGCGTTGGCATCGCTGCGCGCGATCAGCCCGTCCGGCCCCAGCTCCTTGGCCCATTCGAGCGCAAAGATCGCGTCCTCGACGGCCAGCATCGACGGCGTGTTGATCGTCTCGCCCTTGAACACGCCCTCGGCCAGCTTGCCCTTGGACACGAGGCGGAAGACCTTGGGCAGCGGCCAGGCGGGCGTATAGCTTTCCAGCCGCTCCACCGCGCGGGGGCCGAGGATCAGCACGCCGTGCGCGCCTTCCCCGCCCAGCACCTTTTGCCAACTGAACGTCGCGACGTCGATCTTCGCCCAGTCGATGTCATAGGCGAAGACGCCCGAGGTCGCATCGGTGAACGACAGGCCCTCGCGGGTCTCGGGGATCCAGTCGGCATCGGGCACGCGCACGCCGCTCGTGGTGCCGTTCCAGGTGAAAAGCACGTCGCTCGACCAGTCGACCGCGGCCAGATCGGGCAATTGCCCGTAATCGGCGCGGATGACGGTCGGATCGATCTTCAACTGCTTGACCGCGTCGGTCACCCAGCCTTCGCCGAAGCTCTCCCAGGCGAGCGCGGTGACGGGCCGGGCGCCCAGCATCGTCCACATCGCCATCTCATAAGCGCCGGTGTCGGAGCCCGGCACGATGCCGATCCGGTGCGTGTCGGGCAGCTTCAGCGTCTCGCGCATCAGGTCGATCGCATATTGCAGCCGCTGCTTGCCGATCTTGGAACGGTGCGAGCGTCCGAGCGATGCGGTGGCCAGCTTCGCCGCGTCCCAGCCGGGCGGCTTGGCGCAGGGGCCGCTGGAGAAATAGGGGCGTGCCGGTTTGGTGGCAGGCTTCGTTGTCGCGCCCGATTCGGGGGCGGTAAGCGTATCCGTCAATGTCTCTCTCCTCACAGAGAGCACGCGCCGCGTTGGGGCGGCGTGGCCCGTCGACGGCGTTAGGGATGCAGGAGCATTGTGGCAAGCGGAATGGCCGGACACGGACGAGCGGTGGCTTTTCCCGTCCGTGCCGAGCTTGTCGGCGGGCAGGTCTTCTCTCTACGTCTATGCGCATGAAGAACGATGCTTCGCCACGCATGACGCGAACGGACATGCGATGGGCGCTCCTCGCCCTCCTCGTTGCGGGGTGCGGCCGGGTCGAGCATCCCGCCGCCACGCGTGGCCAGCCGGCGCGGCCCGCGATTCGCGAGACCGCGCAGTGCGAAGCGGACCTCACCCGCATGGGCGTGTCCTACCGCACCCTGCCCGATCATGATTACGGCGCCGGCTGCGGCGTGTTCGGCGCGGTGCAGTTGATCGACATCGGCGTGCCCGTCACCGGCATCACCGCGCTTCGCTGCGGCGAGGCGCGTGCGTTCGCGAGCTGGACGCGCAACGCGCTGGCGCCCGCCGCCTATCAGATGCTCGGCAGCGAGATCGCGCGAGTCGAGGGGATGGGCAGCTATGCCTGCCGCAACGTCGTCGGCTCGGTGCGCAATGCCGATCGCCGCTCGGGCCATGCGATCGCCAATGCGGTGGATTTCGGCGGCGTGGTGCTGAAGGACGGCCGCCGGATCACGGTCCTGAACGACTGGAACTCACCCGATCCGCAGGTGCGCGGGTTTCTCCAGACGGTCCATGTCTCCGCCTGCAAACGATTCGGCACGGTGCTGAGCCCCGACTACAACGCCGCGCACCGCAACCACCTCCATCTGGAGGACGATCATGCGGGCTTCTGCCGTTAGGATCGACGACGCCAGATGGCCCCGGTTCCCTTACCGTTCGTGCTGAGCTTGTCGAAGCACCTTCTCTCCGCATAGGCCTTCGCATTCCGGACAGGCCCTTCGACAAGCTCAGGGCGAAAGGGTGGCGGTATCGTCATCGAACTCGATATCAATAGGCGCGTGCGACCGCGAATTCGACGGCTTCGGTCATTGCGTCCTTGGCCTTGCCCGATGCGAGCCCGGCGATCGCGTCGATCGCGCGCTGACCGTAATGGCGCGCCCGCGCGATGGTGTCGTCGATCGCGCGAGTCGCGCGGATCAGGCCGACCGCATGCGCCAGATCGGCATCGGTGGAACGCCGGCCCTCGACCGCGTCCTTCCAGAAGCGCCGGTCGTCCGCCGAACCGCGGGCATGCGCCAGGATCACCGGCAGCGTCATCTTGCCCTCACGGAAATCGTCGCCGCTGTCCTTGCCCATCGTGCCCGCATCGGAGACGTAATCGATCGCATCGTCCACGAGCTGGAACGCGATGCCCAGATTGCGGCCATAGGTGTCGAGCGCGATCTCCTCGCTCTCGGGGCGTTCGGCCACCACCGCGGCGATCCGGCAGGCGGCGGCGAACAGCGCGGCGGTCTTGGCACCGATGATGTCGAGATAGCGATCCTCGGCCAGATCGATGCGGCGCGCGGCGGTGAGCTGGTTCACCTCGCCCTCCGCGATGATCGCCGACGCGCTCGACAGGATCTTCAGCACCTTCAGGCTGCCGTCGTCCACCATCAGCTCGAACGCGCGCGAGAACAGGAAATCGCCGACCAGCACGGTCGCGGGATTGCCCCAGATGATGTTGGCGGTGCGCTTGCCACGGCGCAGATCGGATCCGTCGACCACGTCGTCGTGCAGCAGCGTGGCGGTGTGGATGAACTCCACCGCCGCCGCCAGCCGGTGGTGGCGCGTGCCGGTATAGCCGATCGCCTGCGCGCTCGCGAGCGTCAGCATCGGCCGCATCCGCTTGCCGCCGCCCGCGATCAGGTGGCCGGCCAGTTCGGGGATCAGCGGAATGTCCGACTGCATCCGCGACAGGATCACCGCGTTCACCTGATTCATGTCGCCGGCGACCAGCTTCACCATCGGCTCGAGCGACGGCGGCTGGCGGGAGTCGAGGCGGTGGATCGTGGCGCTCATGATGCGCTGAGCCTCTGACGGCTGGGGCGGCGCAAGGCAAGCCTTGTGGCCTCGTACCGGCGCTTGCCCGGGGCGGCCGAACCCGGCAACATCGGCGCATCACCATGATGGGAGCTGCCGACGATGCCCGACGAGATCCTGGACGGCTATCGCCAGAGCATCGACAATATCGATGCCGCGCTCGTCTGCCTGCTCGCCGAACGGTTCAAGGTCACGCAGGCGGTGGGGCGGCACAAGGCGACGACCGGCCTGCCCGCCGCTGATCCGGGCCGCGAGGAACGCCAGATCGCGCGGCTCCGCCGGCTGGCCACCGAAGCGCGGCTCGATCCCGAATTTTCCGAGAAGTTCCTGCGCTTCATCATCGACGAGGTGATCCGCCACCATGCGCGCCACCAGGCGCAGGCGCAGGGGTGACGCGCTCGTCATCCGCCGTCCACGCGGCGTTCATCGCGGTCCGTGCAGGGCGGGCGGGCTGAAGACGCGCGCCGGCGCGTTCCCTCCTGTGTTCGAGAGCCCCGATGATCGCAGCCCTGCTGATGGCAGCCGCCCTGCCCGCGCCCGCGCCGGTCATCGACGGGGTGTGGCACAATCCCAGCAACAGCGTCGCCGTGCGCACCGGCCCCTGCGGCGCCGCCACCTGCGGATGGGTGGTGCGCGCCTCGGCCGCCGCCGAGGCCGATGCGAAACGCGGCAGCGGCGCGGCGCTGATCGGCGTGGCGCTGCTGCGCGATTACAAGCCGAGCGGGCACAATGTGTGGAGCGGCACGCTGTTCGTGCCCGACATGGGCCGCAGCTTCGATTCGACCATCACGCTCGCCGATCCGCAGACGATCCGGGTGAAGGGCTGCCTCATGGGGCGCTTCCTCTGCAAGACGCAGCTCTGGCGACGCGATTGATCGTCACGCCGCACGGTGTTCCGCGCGCGACTTTGCGCTAGGGCATCGGCCATGAGCTTCCTTCTCGCGATCGAGGGCGCCGACGGCGCCGGCAAGGCCACCGCATCCGCCGCCGCCGCCGCACGGCTGAACGCCGCCGGCACGCGCGCGACGGTGATCTCGTTCCCGCGCTATGCCGAAACGGTGGGCGGCCACATGCTCGGCGAGCTGCTGTCCGGCCGACTGCCGCGCACCGCCTCGCCCCAGGCGGCGGCGGTGCTCTATGCGCTCGACCGCTACGAATCGCGCGACCACCTGGCGTGCGCGGCGGCGGAGAACGACGTGATCGTGTTCGATCGCTACATCGCGTCCAACATGGTCTATCAGGCATCCAAGGTGCCCGCCGACGAGGCGGCGGCGCTGATGGGGTGGATCGTGGCGCTGGAGACGGTGCAGTTCGCGCTGCCCGCGCCCGATCTCTCGATCTTCCTCGACACCCCGCTCGATCGCGCGCGCCGGCAGGTGCTGCAGAAACAGCAGCGCTCCTACACCGACCGCGGGCTGGACGAGAACGAGGCCGACGATGCGCTCCAGGCGCGGGTGCGGGCGAACTATACCGCGATCGGCGCGACCGGGATGCTGGGCGCCTGGGCCACCGTCTCCACCATGGCCGACGGCGCGATGCGCACGCCGGACGCGATCGCCGCGGAGATCGTCGCGGCCTATCGCGCGCAGGTGGCGGGCGGGCTCTGATCCCCGTCTCGTTCCCCGGCGAAGGCCGGGGAACGATCGTCGGAAACGCCCCCCCCTACCCCGCCGCGCGCGTCAGGATGCGGGCCAGCCGCTCGCTCCACGCGGCACAGCCCGCCGCGTCGCCGATCAGATCCTGCCGCACCTCGATCTCCACATAGGGGCGAAGCGTCGGATAGGCGTGGCGGGGAATGGTATAGTCGATCAGGTCCATCCGGTATGGCTCGTTGTCGCCCACTGTCAGGTCGCCCTCCGCGCGCAGGGCGGCCAGCATCGCGTGCGAGAAGCCGGTATTTCCCGCATCGTGCAGGATCCCCACCTCCCAGGGCCGCGCGAAGCCGCGCATCACCGGCGTGAAGCTGTGCAACGAAACGAGGATCGTCGCCTGCCCCGCCGCGTCGCGGCGCGCGATCTCTGCGGCGATCGCCGCCTGATAGGGTTCGTGGATCTCGGCGAAGCGCCGGGCGCGATCGGCCTCGGTCAGATCGGCATTGCCCGGCACCACCGTGCCGTCGCTCGCCGGCGCGATCGCATCGGGCGCCTGGTGCCGCCGGTTGCAGTCCACCACCAGCCGCGAATAGGTCTGGCGCACGAACACCGCGTCGAGCGTCTCGGCGAGCAACGCGCCCAGCGTGGCGATGCCGATGTCCCACGCGATGTGCCGCACGCGCTCGGCGGGCTCCAGACCCAGCGTGCCGAGCCGCTGCGGGATCGCATTGCCGGCATGATCGCCGATCAGCAGGAACGATGATCGCCCTTTGGGGTTGATTGTTTGGACCGGCGCGGCATCATCGGTCCCCAGCAGCCGGTCGGTCGGTTCGTCGCTCACGGGATACGTACCGATGCCATTGCTCACCCTTTCGCACATCACGCGCTACACTTACCGCCAACCGGTGGCGTTTGGCGAGCACCGGATCATGGTGCGCCCGCGCGAAAGCTACGACCAGCATCTCGTCGACGCGACGCTCGCGATCACGCCAGAACCCGCCGATATCCGCTGGCTGCAGGACGTGTTCGGCAATTCGGTGGCCATCGCCACGTTCGACCGCCCCGCCGCCGAGCTGGTGTTCGACAGCCGCATCCGCCTCGATCACCGCCCCGCCGAAGTGCAGGACGTCGATATCGAGAATTACGCCCGGCTCTATCCCTTCACCTATTCGTCCGAGGAAATGCCCGATCTGCTGCGTTCGATCGAGCGCCAGCATCACGATCCGCAGCGCCGGATCGACGCCTGGGCGCGGCGCTTCGTCGGCGCGTCGGGGCAGACCGATACGCTCGAGATGCTCTCGGCGATGACGGCGGCGATCCGCCGCGACTTCACCTATGTCGCGCGCCCCGAAAAGGGCACGCAGACGCCGATCGAGACGCTGGAGCGCCGCAAGGGCACCTGCCGCGACTATGCGATGCTGATGATCGAGGCGGTCCGCGCGCTGGGCTTCGCCGCGCGCTTCGTCTCCGGCTATGTCTACAGCCCCACGCGCCGCGAGCAGCGCACCGGCGGGGGCAATACCCATGCCTGGGTGCGCGTGTATCTGCCCGGATCGGGCTGGGTCGAATTCGATCCCACCAACGGGATCGTCGGCAACCGCGGGCTGATCCGCGTTGCGATCGCGCGCGATCTTTACCAGGCGGTGCCGATCTCGGGCACCTGGAGCGGCTTTCCCGGCAGCTTCCTCGACATGACCATATCGGTCGACATCACCGTCGATCCGCCGGCGCTGCAATCCGCAGCCCCCACCCCCAGGAGTATCGCGACATGCTGATCCGCGCCGGCTACGACATCCGCTTCGACACCGAGGTGCCAACACCGATGATGGCGATGCTCAGCATCCATCCGTCGCGCAACAAGGACCTGCGGACGCTGCAGCGGATCGTCGCGACGCCCGATGTGCCGATGTACGATTATCTCGATGCGTTCGGGAATGTTTGCACGCGCGTCACCGTGCCGGTCGGTGGCCTGACGCTGAGCTGCGACTTCACCATCCACGACAGCGGCGAGCCCGATCTGCAGAGCCCCGATGCGGTGCAGCATGCGGTGGAGGACCTGCCCGACGACGTGCTGATCTATCTGCTCGGCAGCCGCTATTGCGAGACGGACCGGCTGTCCGACACCGCTTGGGGCCTGTTCGGCCATGTGAAATCCGGCTGGGAGCGGGTGCAAGCGATCGTCGAATTCACCCACAACCATATCGAATTCGGCTATCATCACGCCCGCTCGACCAAGACGGCGTGGGACGCTCATCAGGAGCAGCAGGGCGTGTGCCGCGATTTCGCGCATCTGGCGATCACCCTGTGCCGCTGCATGAACATCCCGGCGCGCTATTGCACCGGCTATCTGGGCGATATCGGGATCGCGCCGATCCCCGGTCCGATGGATTTTTCCGCCTGGTTCGACGTGTATCTGGGCGGCGCCTGGCACACGTTCGACGCGCGCCACAACAAGCCGCGGATCGGGCGCATCCTGATGGCGCGCGGCCGCGACGCGACCGACACCGCGCTGACCACCACCTTCGGCCCGGCGACGCTGACGCAGTTCGACGTGCATACCGGCGTCGCCGAAGAATAGGGCGGCGCTTCAAACCGCTTGGCGGAGCGCCCACCCGCGATCATAACGACGGCGAATCCTTCGAAGGGAAACGCCGCTTGCGTCTGTTCATCGCCGCCCTGCTCGCCGCCACTGCCGCCCCGGCCTTCGCGCAGGCGCTGCCGCCGCCCGTGCCGCTGCCGGGCGACCGGCCCGAGGATGCGAAGCTGAAGCGGCTGTTCTACGACAGCGACGAGGCCAGCCTGAAGCGCAACCCGGTGAGCGCGATCAGCCGCGGCGACCTGCGCTATGCCGATCGGCTGGGCGATTTCTTCTCGGACGCATCGATCGCCGCCGAAAAGGCCGCCGCGGAGAGCGATCTGGCCGCACTGTCGCGGATCGACCGCGCCCGGCTCAGCCATGTCGACCAAGTGGCCTATGACGTGTTCAAGAACCAGACCGCGATCGGCCTGCGCGGGCTCCAGCCCGATCTCGTCGCGCTCACGGTCGTGCGGCCGATGGACCATTTCTACGGCATCCAGACCTTCTATCCCGATTTCGCCTCGGGCCAGGGCGCCGCGCCGTTCAAGACGCTGATCGATTACGAGAACAACCTGAAGCGCAACGCGCAATATGCGGTGCTGCTCGACGAGGCGATCGGCCGATTCCGCCAGGGCATGCAGGCGGGCATAGTCCAGCCCAAGCTGGTCGTGCGCAACATGATCGGCCAGTTCGACAATCTGATCGCGCAAGGCGTCGAGGGATCGACCTTCTACGCCCCGCTCAAGCGCTTTCCCGCCACCATCTCCCCCGCCGATCAGGCGCGGCTGCGCGCCGCCTATGCCGCGCAGATCCGCGACGTGGTGATCCCGGCCGAACGGCGGATGCGCGATTTCCTCAGCGGCACCTATCTCGCCGCCGCCCGCGACAGCGTGGGGCTGTCGGGCATGCCGGGCGGCGACCGGCTCTATGCCTATCTGATCGAACAGAACACCACGCTGCCGCTCACCGCCACCTATGTCCACGATCTCGGCCTGTCCGAAGTCGCGCGCATCACCAAGGCGATGGAGGCGCAGCGCGTCGCGGTCGGCTTCAAGGGGACGCTGCCCGAGTTCTTCACCTTCCTGCGCACCGATCCGCGCTTTGCGCCCAAATCCGCCGAACAGCTCCGCGCGGGCTATGAGGCGATCGGGCGGCGCGTGTATCAGCGCATTCCCGAGCAATTCTCCCTGACGCCCAAGACCCCGCTCGAGATCCGCCCGGTGCCCGCGTACAAGGAAAAGACCGACGCCGGCGGATCCTACCAGCAGGGCACGCCCGACGGATCGCGGCCAGGCGTGTTCTACTACAACACTTACGACCTGCCCTCGCGCTACATGTGGGAGATGGAGACTCTGTTCCTGCACGAGGCGGTGCCGGGCCATCATTTCCAGATCAGCCTGGCGCAGGAGAATGTGGCGCTGCCCGCCTTCATGCGCTTCGGCGGCAACACCGCCTATGTCGAGGGTTGGGCGCTCTATTCGGAATCGCTGTGGCACGATCTGGGAATGGAAACCGATCCCTATCAGCGGATGGGCGGCCTCAACGACGAGATGCTGCGCGCGATGCGGCTGGTGGTCGATACCGGCATCCACGCGCAGGGCTGGAGCCGCGACAAGGCGATCGACTATATGCTCGCCAATTCGCCGATGGCGCGCACCGACGCCACCGCGGAGGTCGAGCGCTACATCGCGATTCCGGGACAGGCGCTGGCTTACAAGATCGGCCAGTTGACGATCCAGCGCACCAAGGACAAGGCCAAGGCGGCGCTGGGCGCGAAGTTCGATCCGCGCGCGTTCCACGCGCAGGTGCTCGACACGGGATCGCTGCCGATGCCCGTGCTGGAGGCCAAGATCGACGCCTGGGTCGCCGCCACGCGCTGAATGGCCGGGCATTCATCCACGGTTCAACGCGATCGTCCTTACGGCAACACGAAAGCAGCGGCGGCGGCTTGACAGCGTGCCGCCTCGGGCGGTGAAGATCAGGTCGACGGCGACGGAGTCAGCATGACCGAATATGATCCCCAAGACCCGTCGGCGATGCGGACCGGCGCCGTTTCGGACCCGCTGCCAAGGCGCCTGTCCGGGCGAGGTCGCACGATCAGCTGGATCGGCGGCATCCTGGGGCTGTTGCTGCTGATCGCTTTCGCCGTGTTCCTGTCGCACAACAGCGCGTCGAACTCGGGTGGACAGGGCGGTGGCGGCGGGCGGCGCGGCGGTGGCGGCGGCGGGCGTGGCGGGCCCGGCGGCGGCATGCAGCAGCCGACGACGGTCGGCACCGCCAAGGCGGCGCAGGCCGATCTGCCGATCCAGGTCGAGGCGCTGGGCACCGTCACGCCCGCCGCCACCGTCACCGTGCGGCCGCAGGTATCGGGCACGATCGTCCAGATCCTCTACCGCGAGGGGCAGAATGTCGCGAAGGGCCAGCCGCTGGCGGTCATTGATCCGCGGCCCTATCGCGCCACGCTGCTCCAGGCGCAGGGCGCGCTCGCCCGCGACCGCGCGCAACTGGCGAACGCGCGCGTCCTGCTCGAACGCTACGACACGCTGCTGAAGCAGGATTCGATCGCGCGGCAGGACCGTGACACGCAGGCCGCGCTCGTCGGCCAGCTCCAGGGCACGATCGCGATCGACCAGGGCCAGGTGGACGCGGCGCGGATCAATCTGGGCTTCACCCGGATCATCTCGCCGGTATCGGGCCGGGTCGGTCTGCGCGTGGTCGATATCGGCAATTATATCGGCGCGGGCGACACCAACGGAATCGTCGTGGTGACGACGCTGCAGCCGATCGACGTCGAGTTCGCGTTGCCCCAGCAACAGGCGCCCGCGATCCAGAAGCGCATCGCCGCCGGTGCCGAGATCCCCGCGATCGCGCTCGACAGCACGCGCACGCAGACGCTCGATACCGGGCGCTTCTCGACGCTCAACAACGCGGTCGACACCACCACGGGCACGATCAAGGGCAAGGCGCGCTTCCCCAACGCACGCTACCAGCTCTACCCCAGCCAGTTCGTCAACGTGCGGCTCACCATCGACACCGTCGCCGATGCCGTCACGGTGCCGCCCGCCGCGATCCGCTCGGGGCCGGACGGCAGCTTCGTCTGGCTGCTGAAGCCGGACCGCACCGTCACCGAACGCAAGGTGACGACGGGGATCGTCGGCGCCGACCGGACGCAGATCGTCTCGGGGCTGGCGCTCGGCGAAACGATCGTCACCGATGGCGGCGACCGGCTGACCGAGGGCGCGAAGGTGGCGCTGCCCGGCGATGCGCCGGCGGCGGGTGGCGGCGGACGGCACGGCCGGCGTCAGCGCGGCTGATCGCCACCATGGGCCCGTCCCGCCTCTTCATCCTGCGGCCGGTCGCGACCGCGCTGTTCATGGTCGCGATCGTGCTGGCCGGGCTCGTCGGCTTTCGCCTGCTGTCGCTGTCCGCGCTGCCGCAGGTGGATTATCCGACGATCCAGGTAACGACGCTCTATCCGGGCGGCAGCCCCGAGGTGATGAGCCAGACGGTCACCGCGCCGCTGGAGCGCCAGTTCGGGCAGATGCCGGGCCTCGCGCGAATGGAATCGACCAGCGCGTCGGGCGCGTCGGTCATCACGCTCCAGTTCACGCTCGCCGAAGGGCTCGACGTGGCGGAGCAGGAGGTGCAGGCGGCGATCAACGCGGCGCAGGCGCTGCTGCCAGCCGACCTGCCCGCGCCGCCGGTCTATGCCAAGATCAACCCCGCCGACGCGCCGATCCTGACGATCGCGATCACCTCGACCACGATCCCGCTCACCCAGGTTCAGTCGATCGTCGACACGCGCCTGGCGCAGAAGATCAGCCAGATCACCGGCGTGGGTCTGGTCGGACTGGCCGGCGGGCAGAAGCCCGCGATCCGGATCCGTGCGGACACGCAGAAGCTGTCGAGCTACGGGCTCAGCCTGGCGCAGATCCGCACCGCGATCACCAACGCCAACGCCAATTCGGCCAAGGGCAGTTTCGACGGGCCCAACCGATCCTACCAGATCAACGCCAACGACCAGCTCGAATCGGTCGACGACTACAACAACCTGATCGTCACCTATCAGAACGCCGCGCCGGTGCGGCTGAAGGACGTGGCGCAGGTGACCGAGGGTGCGGAGAACGCGCGGCTGGGGGCGCTCGCGAACACCACGCCGGCGATTATCCTGAACGTCCAGCGCCAGCCGGGCGCCAATGTCATCGCCACCACCGACGCGATCAAGGTGCAGCTTCCCGAACTGCTGAAGAGCCTGCCGGCCGGGCTGCATGCCACGATCCTGGCCGATCGCACCACGGGCATCCGCAGCTCGGTGCACGACGTGGAATTCGAACTCGTCCTCGCGGTCGCGCTCGTCGTGCTGGTGATCTTCTTCTTCCTCCATTCGGCGCGCGCGACGCTCGTCGCCGGGCTCGCCGTGCCGATCAGCCTGATCGGGTCGTTCGGCGTGATGTACCTGCTCGGCTACAGCCTCGACAATCTGAGCCTCATGGCGCTGACGATCGCGACCGGCTTCGTGGTGGACGACGCGATCGTGATGATCGAGAACATCCAGCGCCATATCGAGGAGGGCATTCCGCCGTTCGAGGCGGCGCTGAAGGGCGCGGGCGAGATCGGCTTCACGATCATCTCGCTTACCGTCAGCCTCATTGCGGTGCTGATCCCGCTGCTGTTCATGGGCGACATCGTCGGCCGGCTGTTCCGCGAATTCGCGGTGACGCTGGCGGTGACGATCCTGATCTCCGCGGTGGTCTCGCTGACGCTGACGCCGATGCTGTCGGCCCGTTGGCTGAAGGCACCGGGCGACGAGCGCCCGAGCCGCGTCGCGCAGCGATCGGCGGCGCTGTTCGAGCGCGTGGAGCGCCGTTACGAGCGCGCGCTCGATTTCGTGCTTGCGCGCCGGTTCGCCACGCTGCTCGTCGCGATCGCCACGCTCGCGCTGACGGTGGGGCTGTACCTCGTCATCCCCAAGGGGCTGTTCCCGACGCAGGACACCGGCCAGTTGCAGGCGCGGATCGTCGCGTCCGCCGGCGTCTCCTACGACCGGATGGCCGCGCTCCAGCTCCAGGCGGCGCGCACCATCCTTCAGGACGGCGACGTCGAATCGCTGTCGTCGTTCGTCGGCGTGGACGGCGGCAACAACGCCGCGCTCAACACCGGCACGATGCTCGTCAACCTGAAGACCAGCCATGACGACCAGCAGCGGCTGATGGCGCGGCTGAAGGACGCGGTGGACCGCATTCCCGGCGTGACGCTCTATCTCCAGCCGACGCAGGATCTGACGATCGACGCGGAAAGCGGCCCCACCCAATATCGCATCGCCGTGCAGGGCTCGAACACCGCGGACGTCACCGCCGAGGCCAAGCGGATCGCCGCGGCGCTCGGCCATGTGACGAAGGTGGCCAATATCTCCACCGATGCGGGCGCGATGGGGGCGTCCGCCGTCGTCACCGTGGACCGCGACACCGCGGCGCGCCTCAACATCACCGCCTCCAGCGTAGACGACACGCTCTATTCCGCGTTCGGCCAGCGCATCGTCTCGACGATCTTCACCGAGACGACACAGTATCGCGTGATCCTCGAGGCCGCCGCGGGGCTCGTCACCGATCCGCAGCAACTGGGGCTGCTCCATCTGCCCGCACAGGGCGGCGCGACGCCGCTCAACGCCGTCGCGCGGATCACCGAGGGGCAGTCGCCGCTCGCCATCACGCATGTCGGCCAGTTCCCCGCCGCCACGGTCAATTTCGACACCGCGCCCGGCGTCTCGCTCGGCACCGCGACGCATGCGATCCAGAAGGCGGTGGACGACCTGCAACTGAAGCGCGGCGTGACGATCACCTTCCTCGGCGCGGCGGGCGCGTTCGCCTCGTCGCTCTCCAACCAGCTCTGGCTGATTCTGGCCGCGCTGGTGTGCGTCTACATCGTGCTCGGCGTGCTCTACGAAAGCTTCATCCACCCGGTGACGATCCTGTCGACCCTGCCCTCGGCCGCGGTCGGCGCGCTCTTCGCCCTGTGGATCACCGGCCATGATCTCGACGTGATCGGGATCATCGGCATCGTGCTGCTGATCGGCATCGTGAAGAAGAACGCGATCATGATGATCGATTTCGCGATCGCGGCCGAACGCGACGAGGGGCTCGCGCCGATCGCGGCGATCCGCCAGGCCGCGATCCTGCGCTTCCGCCCCATCCTGATGACGACGCTCGCCGCGCTGTTCGCCGCAGTGCCGCTGATGGTGGGATTGGGCGAAGGCGCCGAGCTGCGCCGGCCGCTGGGCATCGCGATCTTCGGCGGGCTGCTGGTCAGCCAGTTGCTCACGATCTTCACGACGCCGATCGTCTATCTCTATTTCGATCGCGCGCAGCAGCGGCTCGCCGCGCGCGGCTGGGGCGTGAAGGCCACCCCCAATGTCGGGCCGGAAGCCCGCCCGTGAACCTCTCCGCGCCCTTCATCCGGCGGCCGATCGCGACGATCCTGCTGACGGTGGGGCTGGCGCTGGCGGGGATCGCGGGCTTCTTCTCGCTGCCGATCGCGCCGCTGCCGCAGATCGACCTGCCGGTGATCGCGGTGTCCGCCAATCTGGCGGGCGCCAGCCCCGAGGTGATGGCGCAGAGCGTCGCGACGCCGCTCGAACGCCGGCTGTCGACCATCTCGGGCGTGAACGAGATGACGTCGTCCAGTTCGCTCGGCTCGACGCGCGTGATCCTGCAATTCGATCTGTCGAAGAATATCGACGGCGCCGCGCGCGAGGTGCAGGCGGCGATCAACGCCGCGCGCGTCGACCTGCCCGCGACGCTGAAGCAGAACCCCACCTATCGCAAGGTGAACCCGGCCAACCAGCCGGTCGTCACGCTCGCGCTCACCTCGGATACGCGCACCGCGGGCCAGGTGTACGACGCGGTGTCGAACATCATCCAGCAGCGCATGCTCCAGATCCCGGGCGTCGGCGACGTCGAGGTGGGCGGCGGATCGCTGCCCGCGGTGCGCGTCGACGTGAACCCGTACCGGCTCAATAGCTACGGCATCGCCATGGAGGACGTGCGCGCCGCGATCGAGGCGGCGAACGCGAACCGTCCCAAGGGGCTGGTGCAGGGCACCAACGGCCGATCGTGGCAGATCTACACCAACGCCGCCGGGCGCGTGGCGGCGGATTACCGTCCGCTGGTGATCGCTTGGCGCAACGGCGGCGCGGTGCGGCTGGAGGACATCGCCGCAGTGACCGACAGCGTGGCCGACACGCGGACGCTGGGGCTCTACAACGGCAAGCGCGCGATCATCGTCAACATCACGCAACAGCCGGGCGCCAATCTGATCCAGATGGTGAACGCCATCACCGCGGAGCTGCCCGGCATCCGCGCGCAGATCCCGGCCGACATCCGGCTGGATGTCGCCAGCGATCGAACCAGCTCGATCCGCGCATCGATCCGCGAGATCGAGATCACCGTCGTCATCGCGCTGATCCTGGTGGTGATCGTCGTCTATGCGTTTCTGCGCGACGTGCGCGCAACGATGATCCCCGCCGTCGCCACGATCGTGTCGCTGCTCGGCACGTTCGGCGTGATGTACCTGATCGGCTTCAGCCTCGACAATCTGTCGCTGATGGCGATCACGGTCGCGACCGGCTTCGTGGTGGACGACGCGATCGTCGTGCTCGAGAACACCACCCGGCATCTCGAATCGGGGATGAACCGGTTCGACGCCGCGCTGCGCGGCGCGTCCGAGGTGGGCTTCACCGTGCTGTCGATCTCGCTCAGCCTCGTCGCGGTGTTCATCCCGCTCCTCTTCATGGGCGGGATCGTGGGGCGGCTGTTCCGCGAATTCGCGGTGACGCTGTCGGTGGCGGTGATGATCAGCCTGGTGCTGTCGCTCACCACCACGCCGATGCTGTGCGCCTGGTTCCTGCGCGCCGACACCGTCTCGCCCGAGCATCGGCCGGGCCGCGCGTCGCAATGGCTGGAGCGCGGCTGGGTGCGGGTCGAGCGCGGCTATGCCCGCGCGCTCGACTGGGCGCTGCAGATGAAGCGGCTCATGCTGCTGCTGCTCGTCGCGGTCGTGGGGTTGACCGTCTATCTCTATATCGAAGTGCCCAAGGGCTTCTTCCCGCAGCAGGAATCGCCGCTGCTGATGGCCGGCGTGCGCGCCGACGAAAGCGTGTCGTTCCAGGCGATGCAGGACAAGCTGCGCCAGATCATCGGCATCATCAAGGCCGATCGCGCGGTGCAGAGCGTCGTCGGCTTCACCGGCGGCAATCGCGCGGGCGGCGCGTTCATCATGGTCGGCCTGAAACCCATCGGCCAGCGCCACGGCATGACCAGCACCAAGGTGATTGCGCGGCTCCAGCAGCATCTCCAGCCGGTGAAGGGCATCCGCCTGTTCCTCAACCCCGTACAGGATCTGCGCGCGGGCGGACGGCAGGGCAACGCGACCTACCAATATACGCTGATGGCGGACAGCACCGCAAACCTGAAGACCTGGTCGCAGAAGCTGACCAAGGCGCTGGAGGCCAGCCCGGTCCTGAAGAACGTCGACAGCGATCTGGCCGAGAACGGTGTCGAAAGCTTCGTGACGATCGACAAGGATGCGGCCTCGCGCGTCGGCATTGCCCCGCGCGACGTCGACAATGCGCTGTACGATGCGTTCGGCCAGCGCAACGTCGCGACCATCTATGAAGACATCAACCAGTATAGCGTGATCCTTGGCTGGCGGCAGGCCGATGCGCAGGGGCCGCAGGCGCTGCCCGACATCCGCGTGCCGGCGGGTGCCACAGCGTCGGCCACGACCAGCGTTGCCAGCACGTCGGGCAGCGCGGGCGGCAGCGGCAGCAGCCTGTCGTCGGGGCTGACGACGCAAGGGGCGGCAAACGGCGCCGCCATCGGGACGGGCGTTGCGGTAGCCAACGGCACTGCCAGCACCGCCTCCGGCCAAAGCGCCACCGCGACCGTCTCGACCAACCCCGCGCTGCGCAACCCGTCGACCGGCTCCGCGCTCGCCAACACGGTGCGCAACATGGTGCCGCTGCCCGCCATCGCCCGCTTCGGTCAGGCGCCGACCGCGGCCAGCGTCAACCATCAGGGCACCGAGGTGGCCGCCACCGTTTCGTTCGATCTCGCGCCCGGCAAGGCGCTGTCCGACGCGCAGACCGCGATCACCGCCGCCGAGGCGCGGATCGCGATGCCCACCACCGTGCACGGCGCGTTCGCCGGCACCGCGCTGCAATTCCAGCAGAGCCAGGGATCGCAGCCGCTGCTGATCCTCGCCGCGCTCGTCACCATCTACCTCGTGCTCGGCATCCTCTACGAAAGCCTGATCCATCCGCTGACGGTGCTTTCCACCTTGCCTGCCGCCAGCGTCGGGGCGGTGCTGGGCCTCATGATCATGGGCATGGATTTCTCGATCATCGCGCTCATCGCGGTGTTCCTGCTGATCGGCATCGTGAAGAAGAACGCGATCCTCATCATCGATTTCGCGATCCATGCGCAGCGCGACCGCGGGCTCAGCGCCGAGGAGGCCGCGCGCGAAGCCTCGCTGCTGCGCTTCCGCCCGATCCTGATGACGACGCTGGCCGCAGCCCTCGGCGCGCTGCCGCTGGCGATCGGCTTCGGCGAGGGCGCCGAATTGCGTCAGCCGCTCGGCGTCGCGATCATCGGCGGCCTCATCGCCAGCCAATTGCTCACCCTTTTCACCACGCCCGTCGTCTATGTCGCGCTCGACCGTCTCGCCACGCGGCGGACGCGGCGGCGCGAACGGCGGCTGCGCCTCAGCGAGCGACCCGCATGATCCTCCGCCGTTCCATCGCCCTTCTGGCCACGGGCGCCCTCGCCGGCTGCTCGCTCGCGCCGCATTATGACCGACCGGCGCTGGGCGTGCCCGGCACCTGGAAGACCGCGCCCGGCTGGCAGGTGGCGAGCCCCGCCGACGACCAGCCTCGCGCGGACTGGTGGACGGGCTTCGCCGATCCGACGCTCGACGATCTCGTCGCGCGCGCGGTGGCGCACAACCAGACGCTCGCCCAAGCTGCCGCCACCTATCGCCAGGCACGCGCCGCCACGCGCGAGGCGCGTGCCGCGCTCTTCCCCACGGTGACGGCGAACGGCCAGGTGACCCACACCTATTCGGGCGGCAACACCGCGGTCGTCACCGGCGGCACGATCGCCAGTGGCAGCACGGGAACGGGAACCGGCGCGGGCACCACGACGAGCACGGGAACCACCACCGGCACGATCACCACCGGTGGCCGCACCACCACCAATTACCGCGTGAACCTGGATGCGGCCTGGCAGCCCGACCTGTTCGGGCAGTTGACCAACACCACGCGCAACGCCCGGCTGACCGAACAGGCGCGGCTGGCCGATCTGGCCAATGCCCGGCTCGCGCTGGAGGGCGAACTCGCCACCGACTATCTGTCGCTGCGCGCCGTCGATGCGCAGATCGCGAGCCTGGCGGCGACGGCGGACGCCTATCAGCGTTCGCTGACCATCGCGACCAACCGCTACAATGCCGGCATCGTCGCGCGCACCGACAGCTATCAGGCGCAATCGCAGCTCGCCTCCGCGCAATCCGATCTGGAGGGCGAACGGCGGACGCGTGCGCAATATGAGGATGCGATCGCGGTGCTGGTCGGCGAAAACCCGGCAAGCTTCACCCTGGCGTCGATGGGCCCGAACTGGACTCCCGCCGTCCCCGCGGTGCCCGCCATCGTGCCCGCGACGCTCGTGCAGCGCCGGCCCGACGTCGCCGCGGCCGAGCGCGCGGTCGCCGCCGCCAATGCCGAGATCGGCGTGCAGCGCGCCGCCTTCTTCCCGACCGTCAACCTCTCGGCCGAGGGCGGCTTCAACAACAACGCGCTGTCCGGCCTGTTCTCGTCCGCCGCCTCGCTCTGGTCGCTCGGCGCGCAGGTGGCGCAGACGTTGCTCGATTTCGGCGCCCGCCGTGCCCGCGTCGCGCAGGCGCGGGCCGCCTATGACGCGGCGGTGGCGAATTACCGGCAAGTGACGCTGACCGCCTTTCAGGAGGTGCAGGACGACCTGATCGCGTCGCAGATCCTGGCGCGGCAGGAGGCGTATCTGCGCACCGCCTCGTTCGCCGCCGACAAGTCCGAAGCCTCGTTGCGCGATCAGTATCGCGCGGGGATCGTCGTCTTTACCGACGTGGTGAGCGCACAGGCCACCGCGCTCACCGCCCGGCGCGCGCTGATCCAGGCGCAGCTCGACCGCCAGACGACCGCGGTGGCACTGGTCCAGGCGCTGGGCGGGGGCTGGAGCGCCGCGGACCTGACCAACGGCGCCGAGGCCGCCCGCGCCGCCCGACCCTGATTGGAGCGGCCGGGGGTCGGTTGGATCCAATCTCCCAATCCGTTCGTGCTGAGCTTGTCGAAGCACCCTCTCCGCCATCGGGCCATCTTGTCCGAAACAGGCCCTTCGACAAGCTCAGGGCGAACGGAGCCAGATAGCGTCGTCAACTCTACGCAGACGGCCCTCAATCCGTATCGAACAGCGCGGCCAGTTGCTCGATCAGCGTGCCGCCCAGTTGCTCGGCATCCATGATCGTGACGGCGCGCGAATAATAGCGCGTCACGTCGTGGCCGATGCCGATCGCGGCGAGTTCGACGGGTGACTTGGTCTCGATCCAGCCGATCACCTGGCGCAGATGGCGCTCCAGATAGCTGCCCGAATTGACGCTGAGCGTCGAATCGTCGACCGGCGCGCCGTCCGAGATCACCATCAGAATCCGCCGCTCCTCGGGCCGTGCGAGCAACCGCGCATGCGCCCAAAGCAGGGCCTCGCCGTCGATATTCTCCTTCAGCAGCCCCTCGCGCATCATCAGCCCCAGCGCGTTGCGCGCGCGGCGCCACGGCTCGTCGGCCTTTTTGTACACGATGTGGCGGATGTCGTTCAGCCGTCCGGGTTGCGGCGGCCGGCCTGCCGCCAGCCATGTCTCGCGCGACTGGCCGCCCTTCCAGGCGCGGGTGGTGAAGCCCAGGATCTCGGTCTTCACGCCGCACCGCTCCAGCGTGCGCGCGAGGATGTCCGCGCTGATCGCCGCGATCGAAATGGGACGGCCGCGCATCGATCCCGAATTGTCGATCAGCAGCGTGACGACGGTGTCGCGAAAATCGGTTTCGCGCTCGATCTTGTAGCTGAGCGACTGGCCGGGGCTCACCACCACGCGCGCCAGCCGCGCGGCGTCGAGCAGACCCTCTTCCTGATCGAAGTCCCAACTGCGGTTCTGCTGTGCCATCAGCCGCCGCTGGAGCCGGTTGGCGAGCTTCGACACCGCGCTCTGCAGATGGACGAGCTGTTGATCGAGATAGCCGCGCAATCGCGCCAGTTCGTCGGCATCGCACAGTTCGCTCGCGGCGATCACCTCGTCGAACTGCGTCGTCCACGGCTTGTAGTCGAACTGCGCGGACGGGTCCGCGAACGGCCGGTTGGGGCGCACCGGCTGCGCACCCTCCTCGCCATCGTCGCCCGGCTCGCCGTCCATGTCGTCGAGCGAGTCCTCGCTGGTGTCCTGCCCCTCGCCCTCGTCGTCGCTCTCGCGCGATTCGCCGCGCGCCTCCATCTCGGCCTGGCCTTCGCCACCCTGTTCCTCGCCCTCGTCGGCGTCGTCGTCCTGCGCCTGTTCCTCGCTGCCCTCGTCCTCGTCGCCGCCCTCGTCGGCCTCGTCGGTGGCGGGTTCGCCCTCGACGAGTTCGAGATCGGCCAGCATCTTCATGGCCAGCCCCTGGAACGCGCGCTGGTCGTCGAGCGCGAGCGCCAGCGCGTCGAGGTCGGTCTTCGACTCGACCCATTCGCGCACCAGCGCCAGCCCCGGCGCGGCGACCGCGGGGGACGCCTCGCCCGTCAGCCGCTCGCGGACGAGCAGCGCCAGCGCGGTCGACAGCGGCACCTCGTCGCGGCCCCGCGCGCGCGTGATCGGGTCGGCGCGCAGCCGCACGTCGAGCGCCATCGCCAGATTGGCGGTGATGCCCTGATAGCCCCGGCTTCCCAGCGCCTCGACCCTCGCCGTCTCCACCGCGTCGTACACGGCGCGGGCCACCGCCTCGGCCGGCGCGGCGCGCAGATGCAGCGGCGCATCATGGTGGCGCAGCCGCAGCGCGAAGCCGTCGGCGAAGCCCCGCGCCTCCGCCACCTGATCCGCGGGCAGCGCGCGCGCGGGCATCGGCACCTTGATGTGCTTGCCGCTTTGCGCGGGCGCGTCGGCGGTGAAGGCCAGCTCGATCTCGGGCTCCGCCGCGATCGCGCGTGCGGTTCCGCCGAGTACCGCCTTGAACCGGTCGAGAGGGGTTTCGTTGGCCATCAGCCCTCGTCCAGCGCGTGTTGCGCGGCGGCAGCCAGCGCGGGCACCTCCGCCCGAGCGATCTCGAACACGACCGCCCTGTCCAAGTCGCGATATTCGTGGCGCAGCCGATTCCCCAATCCGCGCATCTTCGCGATCGGCAAGGCCGCCGAAAGCCGCTCGGCATCCTTGGGCTCGATCTGGATGGCGGCTTCGGTCATCCGCTGCAACAGCCGCTCAACTGCGAAAAGTGTGCGCTCGCTCGCCAGGAAATCGTTCAGCGTCATGGTGCCGAGGAAGTCGCCGATCCGCCGGGCATCGTCGATGATGTCGCGCAGGCGATCCGCGGTTCGTTCAGAAAGCATCGATACGGTCGCGTTCGATGGCAGCCTGCAGCCGGGGTCGGCGTCCGGGGTCGGATACCACGTCCACCGAAACCCCCAGCAATTGCCCGACACGCTGATCGAGGTCGAAATAATCCCACCCCAGTCGCATGTCCGAGCGCAGCGTTACCGCCAGATCGAGGTCCGACGATGGCGTCGCCTCGTCGCGCGCGGTCGAGCCGAAGATCGCGACATGCTCGATCCCCATCGCATAGAGATCCTCGCGATGGTCGCGCAGTCGTTTTAGGGCTTCGGCGCGAGTCATGCGCTCAAGCCTTCCCCACCACGCTTTCGGGCAGGTCCTTGCCGAACACGCGCTGATAATATTCGGCGACCAGCGACCGCTCCGCCTCGTCGCACTTGTTGAGGAAGCTCAGGCGGAAGGCGAAGCCGATATCGCCGAAGATCAGCGCGTTCTGCGCCCAGGTGATGACGGTACGCGGGCTCATCACCGTCGAGATGTCGCCGTTGATGAAGCCCTTGCGCGTCATGTCCGCCACGCGGACCATGTTGTCGACCGCCTTCTTGCCGTCGGGCTTGTCATATTCGCCCGACTTGGCGAGCACGATCCGCGCCTCGACCGCGGCGGGCAGATAGTTGAGCGTCACGACGATGTTCCAGCGGTCCATCTGGCCCTGGTTGATCTGCTGCGTGCCGTGATACAGGCCACTGGTGTCGCCCAGGCCCACCGTGTTGGCGGTGGCGAACAGACGGAACCAGGGGCTTGGGCGGATCACGCGATTCTGGTCGAGCAGGGTCAGCTTGCCCTCGGTCTCCAGCACGCGCTGGATCACGAACATCACGTCGGGGCGGCCCGCATCATATTCGTCGAACACCAGGGCGGTGGGCGTCTGCAGCGCCCAGGGCAGCAGCCCCTCGCGAAATTCGGTGACCTGCTGGCCGTCGCGCAGGACGATCGCGTCGCGCCCGACGAGATCGATGCGGCTGATATGCGCATCGAGGTTGATGCGGATGCACGGCCAGTTGAGCCGCGCCGCCACCTGCTCGATATGCGTCGACTTGCCGGTGCCGTGATAGCCCTGCACCATGACGCGGCGGTTGTGCGCAAAGCCCGCCAGGATCGCGACCGTCGTGTCGGCATCGAACACATAGGCGGGATCGAGATCGGGCACGCGCTCGTCTGCCTCGCTGAACGCGGGCACCTGCATGTCGCTGTCGATCCCGAACAGATCGCGCACCTTGACCATCTTGTCGGGCGCGTCGAGGATCGTCGTTTCGCGGCTGTCGGGTTGCGTGTTGGGAATGTCGGTCATGCGCACAGCCTTAGGCGAAGGCCGGGCACCGCATCAACCGCGCACGTCCTCCGGCAGGGAAAGAGTGTGACGAACCGTCCGGCCCCGCCGACGGTTCCCTCGATAGGCCGGCGCCCGTGCGGTCAGGCCGCGATGTCGGGCTTGGCCGGGGTGCCGCGCAGGAAGGGCTTGGCAAGGCCATGATAGAGCCGCGTCGGGCACACCATGGCGCCGACGACATCGGCGAGCAGCGCGGTCGCGAACAGCGGGATGATGAGGCCGCGGCTCGCGGTCGTCTCGCTGATGATGATAACCGCGGTGAGCGGGGCGCGGACGACGCCGACGAAATAGGCGATCATCCCCAGCAGCACGATTGCCCCCGCCGGATCGTGCGGGAACAGGATCGTCAGCACGTTGCCGACCCCGGCGCCGACCGCGAGCGACGGTGCGAAGACGCCGCCCGGCGCGCCGCTGAGCGTGGTCGCGAGCGCCGCCAGGAACTTGACGGGCCCGAACCACAAAGGCTGGCCGTGGCTTTCGACGAGCTGGCGGGTGGCCCCGTAACCGGTGCCCCAGGTCGCACCCGCGCTCACCAGCCCGAGTGCCGCCACGACCAGGCCGCAGCCCGCGGCGAACATCACCGGCCGGCTGCGCAACCGCGCGATCCAGCCCCGCGACGGCGCTGCGAATTCGAGCACCACGCGGCTGAAGATGCCGCCCGACACCCCGCCGAGGATCCCCGCCACCGGGGTGACGAGCAGGACGGTGCGCAGCCCCAGCGTCTGCCCCATCGTGCCGAAATAGACATAGTCGCCCGCGATGCCGAGGCTGACGAGCCCCGCGATCATCACCGCCGCCATCACGAGCACCGCCACCTTCTGCTCATAGGCCGATGCCAGTTCCTCGATCGCGAAGGCGACGCCGGCGAGCGGGGTGTTGAACGCCGCCGCCACCCCCGCCGCGCCCCCGGCGATCAGCACGCCCGCGCCGATCGGCACGCGCAGCAACCGGTGCACCGCGACCATGATCGCGGCGCTCAACTGCACGGTCGGCCCCTCGCGCCCGACCGATCCGCCGCCCAGCAGCATGGCGAGCGTCATCGCCACCTTGGCGAGCGCGGTCCGCATCGAAACCAGCGGCCCCAGGGCCTCGCGCTGCGGATCGCGGCCGGCGGCGATCACCTGCGGGATGCCCGAGCCGCGTGCATCGGGCACCCAGCGCATCGTGGCATAGACCACGCCCGCAAAGATCGCCGGCGTCAGGAGGAGCACCCCGTAGGAGAGCGTCGCGAGAAGATGGCCGAAGAGCTGCTGCGCCAGATCGCCCAGCTTGGCGAAGGCGAGCGCCGCCAGCCCCAGCACCACGGCGCCGATCCCGGTCGCCAGCCGCCGCCGGAGCCGCGAGAGCGCCTGGCGGCTCCGGCTGAACCGGCCGTCGACGAAGCCGGCCATGCGGCGAGAGATGTTTTCGAACGACAAGGCCATCCGGGCCTTATCGGCGCTGCGGCCCCGCCGGGGCAAGCATCATCGCGGTTCGCCGGCTCCGGCGTTTCCGGACCCTGCATTTCCAGCCACGCGCCGCGAACACCAACCGAGCACGCGTTCGATGCTGCCGCCCTGGACGATCACCGAGAACAGAACGATGATATAGGTGGCGGTGAGCGCGAGATCGCGCGCGCCGGAATGCGGCAGGCTGAGTGCGAGCGCGACCGAGATGCCGCCCCGCATCCCGCCCCAGATCAGCGTCACCGGCGCCAGCGGCCCGAGCGACAGGAACGGCCTCACCACGATCAGCGGCCCGAACACCGACAGCGTGCGCGCCAGCAGCACCAGCGGGATGGCGGCGACACCGGCGATCAACAGCGGCATTTCGGAGGGGATCGTCACCACCTCCAACCCGATCAGCAGGAACAGCACGGCATTCAGCAGATCGTCGATCACCGACCAGAATTTCAGCAGATAATCGCGCGTATTCTCGCTCATGGCGTGCGCCACGCCGTGGTTGCCGATCAGCAGGCCGGCGACCGCCATCGCCACCGGGCCGCTGACGCCGATCCGGCTCGCCACCGCATAGCCGCCCATCACCACCGCCAGGCTTATCATCACCTCCACCTTGTAATCGTCGATGCGGCACATGCCGCGCATCGCGATCCAGCCGATCAGCAGCCCCAGCACCGCGCCACCGCCCGCCTCCTGGACGAACAGCACGGAGGCGTGGCCGGCGGACAGCGGATCGGTGCCCATCGCGGCGGCGAACAGGATCGTGAAGATCACGACGCCCACGCCATCGTTGAACAGGCTCTCCCCGGCGACCGTCGCCTCGAGCGTCGGCGTCACGTCGGTGCGTTTCAGGATGTCGAGCACCGCGACGGGATCGGTCGGGCTGATGAGTGCGCCGAAGGTGAACGCCCAGAGCCATGGCACGGGATAGCCGATCGCGCCGGTCAGCAGGTGAAATCCCGTTCCGATCAGCACCGTCGAGACGAGCACGCCGACCGTGCTGAGCACGATCACCGCCGCGCGGCCCCGGTGCATCTCGCGCCAGTCGACATGCAGCGCGCCCGCGAACAGCAGGAACGACAGCATGCCGTCCATCAGCGTCTTGTGAAAATCGATGCCGTCGAGAAAGCGCGTGACGCCGTGGCCGAGGTTGCCGCCGGGGATCAGCCGATCCAGACCCACGACCAGCAACGACGCGACCGCGCCCATCACCGTCAGCCCGATCGATTGCGGCAGGTGGAGAAACCGGTTGTTGATGAAGCCGAGCACCGCAGCCAGCACGATCAGGATCGCGGCGGCATCGAACGGCGTGATCGTCACGCCGTGGATCATCGACATCGGTGTGCTCCCCCGTTCGTGGCGCTCATGCCCGGCCCCGCGCGACGGCCACGGGGCCGCCCGTACGCATCGCCGCGAACCGCGTATGCCGCATCCGCAATTCCTCCAGATCGTCCGGGTTGGCGATATCGCGCTCGCCATCGGCCAGCACCAGATCGGCATGCCGCTGAAGCACCGCCCCGCGATCGGGCCGACGCTCATAGCCGACGACCACCGTCATCACCTCGATCATCCGGATCAGCACCGCGGGGCTGCCCGCCGCATTCTGGCGGATCATGTGGAACATCGAATCCACCAGCCCGTCATAGCACACCACGGGAAAGGCGAGGCACGACCGGCCGTCGCGCATCACCACGCCGTCGGGCAGGTGGCGCGGCACCATGTCGCACAACGCCGCGCCCATCCGGTCGAGCACGCTGAGCGCGGTGTGCGGATCGTTGATCCCGGGCGACAGCGCGCGCACCGCGATCTCCACCAGCTGCCGTACCGCGAATTCGAGATCGACGCTGCTGACCCGCTGGCTTCCGAGCGCAGTGGCATGGCGGATCGCGCGTTCCGCACCCTCGATCGCGGGCTCGACCAGCGCGATCGCAGCGCCAGGAAAGACATAGTCGCCAGGACGGACGAGCAGCCGGATCGCGGCGCCGTGCGCGGCCGCCCAATCCGCCAGCCGGCCGGCGTCGAGTTCCTGCAGATAACCGCGCCGGCCATCGGGCACGCTCGCCGCGGCGGCGGTGAAGACCGGACCGGCATCGCCGCGCACCGGCTCGGTCGTCGTCAGCCGGTCGATTGCGCGGCGCACATCGGCGCTGACGAGCTCGATCACCGTATCGACGTTGATCCGCCCCGCCATGTGGCCGACGAAGAACACCAGCACGCCCACGCACAGAAAGGCGAGCAGGATGCCCACCGTCATCGACGCGTGCGGGACGAACGATCCCTCGCTCTGCGTACGCACGCTGCGCAACACCATCAGCGCATAGGAGAAGGTGCCGAGAAAGGCGCCGAGCGTGAACTGGTTGCCACGGTCGCGCACGAAATTGCGCAGCAGCCGCGGCCCCATCTGGCCGGCGGCGAGCGACAGCGATGCGATCGTGATGGAGAACACGGTGCCCGCCACGCCGATCGTCGACGACGCCACCGCGCCGAGCAGCGTCCGCGCGCCGGTGCCGCCGCCATTGTACAGCCAGGGGCTTTCGATCAGCCACTGCGGAACGAGCCCGCTGCGATCCAGATCGACCAGCCCGACGGCCAGCAGGATGCCAACGACCACAAGGATCGCCGGCAACAGCCAGAATTTTTCGCCGAGATTGACGAGGAGCTGGCGCAGACGGGCGGTCACCGCGATCCGCCAGCCGGACGGGCCGCCCCGGCGGCGGCGATCACTGGACCGCGGGTGCCGCGCCGTTGACGATCGCGGCCTTTTGCGCATTGCTCATGGCGGCGGTGTTCAGGTTGGCCGCGTCGATCGCGTCGGCGCGGCGCTCGCCCGTCTTGCGGACCTGCTTGGCCTCCGCCGACAGCGCGGCGGCCTGGTTCTGCAGGGCGTCGGCATGCGCATCGGCGTGGTTCTCCACCCGGTCCGCCAGCTTCTTGTCGCCGCTCTTGTCGCATGCCGCCAACGAAAGCGCGGCGCAGGTGACCAATGCCAGACCCAGAATTCTCATCGCCGTCATCCCCTTGTTCATGGATAGTCCTGATCGGCTTGCCGGACGCGGTTGTCGATCGATTTCATGCGGGGGCCGGCAGCTCAGGGCCGTGCGCGGTTCGCGACGAGATCGTCCACGACGGCCGGATCGGCGAGCGTCGAGGTGTCGCCCAGCGACGATACGTCGCCTTCCGCGATCTTGCGCAGGATGCGGCGCATGATCTTGCCCGATCGCGTCTTGGGGAGGCCGGGGGCGAACTGGATCACGTCGGGCGCGGCGATCGGGCCGATCTCGCTGCGCACCCAGGCGATCAGCGTGCGGCGCAGATCGTCCGACGGCTCCAGACCGGCGTTGAGCGTGACATAGGCGTAGATGCCCTGCCCCTTGATGTCGTGCGGAAAGCCGACGACCGCGGCTTCGGCGACCTGTGCGTGCAGCACCAGCGCGCTCTCGACCTCGGCGGTGCCCATGCGGTGGCCGCTCACGTTGATGACGTCGTCGATCCGCCCGGTGATCCAGTAATAGCCGTCCGCATCGCGCCGGGCGCCGTCGCCGGTGAAATAGGTGCCCGGAAAGGTGCGGAAATAGGTCTCGAAGAAGCGTTCGGCATCGCCCCACACGCCGCGCATCTGCCCCGGCCAGCTCCGCGCGATCACCAGCGGCCCCTCCGCCGCGCCGTCCTGCACCGCGCCCTCATTGTCGACGATCTGCGGAAAGACGCCGGGCAGCGGCCGGGTCGCCGATCCCGGCTTCAGCGGCGTGGCGCCGGGCAGCGGCGCGATCATTCCCGCGCCCGTCTCGGTCTGCCACCACATGTCGATGATCGGGCAACGATCCTCGCCGACGACGTGGTGATACCAGCGCCACGCCTCGGGATTGATCGGCTCGCCGACCGAACCGAGCAGGCGCAGCGACGCGCGGCTGGTGCGCTTCACCGGCGCATCGCCCTCGCGCATCAGTGCGCGCAGCACGGTGGGCGCGGTGAACAGCGTCGCGACGCGGTGGCGGTCGATCACCTCCCAGATACGGCTGGCGCTCGGCCAGTTGGGCACGCCTTCGTACATCAGCGTCGTGCAGCCGTTCGACAGCGGGCCATAGACGATATAGCTGTGCCCGGTGACCCAGCCGACATCGGCGGCGCACCAGAAGATCTCGCCCGGCCGCGGATCGAAGCACCAGGCGTGCGTGAGGTTGGCCCAGAGCAGATAGCCGCCGCTGGTGTGGACCACGCCCTTGGGCTTGCCAGTCGATCCCGAGGTGTAGAGGATGAACAGCGGATCCTCCGCGTTCATCGGCTCGGCCGCGCATTCGGCGGCGACCGTAGCGGCGGCCTCGTGATACCAGATGTCGCGGCCTTCGGTCATCGCGACGTCGGCGCCGGTCGCGCGGACGACGACGATCCGCTCCAGCCCCGGCGCGAGCGCGGCGGCCTTGTCGGCATTGTCCTTCAGCGCCACGCGCTTGCCGCCGCGCCGCCCCTCGTCCGCGGTCACGAGGATCGTCGAGCCGCAATCGGTGATCCGCCCGGCGAGCGCATCGGGCGAGAAGCCGCCGAACACCACCGAATGCACCGCGCCGATCCGCGCGCAGGCCAGCATCGCGACCGCCGCTTCGGGAATCATCGGCATGTAGAGCGTCACCCGCGTGCCCTTGGTCGCGCCCGCCTGCTTCAAGACGTTCGCGAAGCGGCAGACCTCCGCGTGGAGTTCGCGATAGGTGAGCGTGCGCGCCGCCTCCGACGGCTCGTCGGGTTCCCACACGATCGCGGTCTGCGCGCCGCGCTGCGCCAGATGCCGGTCGAGGCAGTTCGCGGCGACGTTCAGCGTGCCGTCGGCGAACCAGCGGACGCGGAAATCGGCTTCGGCGAAGCTGCTCTCGTCCGCGACGCCCGGCGGCCGGATCCAGTCGAGCCGCGTCGCCGCATCCAGCCAGAACCGCTCCGGCGCCTCTTCAGCCTGCGCGTACAGGGCGGCATAATCGGACGCGCCGATCCCGGTTTCCTCCGCCCAGTCCGGCACCGCCACCACATCGCCCGTCATCGCGCTCTCCCGATCCGTATGCCGATCCATAGCGTACGCGGCGTGCCGAGGTCGATGGAGCCGCCGGAATTCCGTGTGACGACGGTCGCGTCGAACAGGTTTTCCGCTCGCGCGACCACCGACACGCCGTGGCCGACCGGGACGCCCGCGACCGCGTCGATCACGGTCGCTGCGGGCAGCACCGCGGTTTCGAGATCGTCCTCATATTGCCGGCCGATATAGCGCACCGTTCCCGACAGCGACGGCCCGCCCGCCGGCGACCAGGCGAGCGTGGCGCTGGCGGCGTGGCGCGGGCTCTGCGCGGGATCGAGCCCGTCGAGCTGCGCCTGGACGCCGTTCGCGCGGACATGGCTGTCGTTGAACGCGTAGGACCCGGTCAGCGAAACCGCGTCGTGGCGGAGGCTCGCCGATGCCTCGATCCCCTTCGCGACGATCGCATCGACATTCTGGCGCTGGCGCAAATTGGTGCCGATCGTGACGTTGGCCACCGCGTCCTCCAGCCGGTTGTAGAAGCCGGTGAGCGACAGTGACGCCCATGCGGCCGGATGGAGATCGATCCCACCCTCCACGCCCTTCAATCGCTCCAGCTTCAGATTGGCGTTCGCCTGGGTGGTGATCGGAAACACCACGAACGGGCGATACAGCTCGTTGAGCGTGGGCACGCGGAAACCGGTATAGGCCGCGGCGCGCAGGTCGATCGCGGGCATCGCATGGAACAGCGCACCGACGCGGCCGGTGCCGATCGTGCCGTTGCGATCGGGATAGGCGCTGGTGATCGTGGGCGTGCCGGTCACCGTCGTCTGGCGAAAGAAGCCGTCATCGATCGTCCAGCGATCGATCCGCCCGCCGCCGGTCAGCACCAGATGCCCGATCGTCCAGTCGTCCTCGGCATACCCACCCGTGGTGCCCGTCTCGCCGCCAGCGGTGCGCCGCGCGGTGACGAGCCCGGTGGCGCCATACGCGTCCTCGTACAGGGTGCCGTCCGCGCGCCGCGTGTCGACGCCGAGCCGCAGGACGTGATCGGGGCCGACCGGCGGCCGGATCTCGATCTTGCCGCCAATCCCGGTCGAGGGGGTGCGGCGCTGGTCGAGCGTCACACGGTAGGTGGTCGAACTGACCACCTCGTTGCCGAAGTCGCGCGCCTGGAGATAGGCGAGCGCCTCGACCTGCCAGGCGCCGCGGTGGATCAGGCGGACGCTCGCATCCTCGCCGTTCGAGAACGACGTGGCGCCGGCGAAGCGCAGCACGCGGTCGTCGCGCAGGATCGTGCCGCTCGCCTGCAATTCGGTCTGCGCGTCGATCGGCGCGACCGCGCGGAAGCCCGTCGTCCAATCGCGATAGCCGGCGCGCACCGTCGCTCCGACGCGCTCGTCCGCAGGCGTGGTGTAGAAGCCGTCCGACCGGTCGTAGCGGCCAAAAAGCGAGACATAGCCCGCGCCGACATTCGGCGAGACGGTGGCGGCGAGCTGCTGCGAATCATAGCTGCCATAGGACGCCTCGCCGCTGACGAGCGGCAGGTCGGCGCGCCCTGCGCTCACCAGCTCGATCGTCCCGGCGACCGCGCCCGCCCCGAACGCCCCCGTACCGCCGCCGCGCGTGACTCGCACCGCGGCCAGCCGCTCGGGCGACAGCGCGTTGAACGGGATATAGCCGAAGAACGGATCGGCGATCGGCACGCCGTCGAGCAGCACCAGCGTCCGGCTGGTGGCGTTGCCGCCGAGCGACCGCAGCGTCACCCCTTGCGCAGACGGATTGGCGGAGCGGCTGTCCGACCGGCGGAACTGCTGGAGCCCGGCGACATCGGCGAGCACGTCCTCGACACGGCCCGACGCATCGGTCGTCAACCGGTCGCGATCGATGATCGTCGCGCCGTAAGCGGGCGTCCCCGGCGGCAGGTCGAGCCCGCGGCCGAGCACGACGATATCGGGTTCGGGGGCGGGATCGGTCGCCGCGGTCTGCGCCGAGACGGTGGTCGGGATCGCGAGGAGCAGCAGCGCGAAGGGCAACGGACGGGAAAGACGGGTCACCTCGTGGCGCATGGCCCGCCGATGGGCGCGCCACAACCTTAGTTTTAGCGGCCGCCGCCTGCCGCCCGCCGCCTCGTCTTGCAACCCCTGCCCAGGCTCAGCGAACTACGAGCTGCTTGGTCGCGGGAAGGCCGTCGATCAGCGCGCGATCGATCTTGAGATGCGACTGGACCAGTTGATGCGGCGTCAGCGCGAGCCACTGGGTGAGCGACAGATCCTGAAACAGCGGCGCACGGAACACCTCGAGAAAGCGCAGCCGCGTCGTGCCGGTATTCTCGATATAATGGCCCATCGCCCGCGGGACATAGCCCACGTCACCCGCCTGATAATCGAAGGTGCGCGCCTTGGATTCGCTGGCGAACACCGTCATCCGCCCCTGGCCCTCTATATAATATTGCCATTCGTCGCCGTTCGGGTGCCAGTGAAGTTCGCGCAAGGCACCCGGCTCGAGATCGACCAGCGCGGCGGAAATGGTCTTGGATGCGGGGAATTGCCGCGTGTCGGTGATGCGCACCTCACCACCCTTCAGCTTGATCGGGGCCTGCGCGGTCATGCGATGGCTGAAGCTTTCGGGCACCTTGCCGTTGCCGTGCATCGTGTCGCCCGCAAGCGTCGGCGACGGCGGGGCGCCCGGAAAGATGTACAGCTCCTTCTTCGGCAGGGGTGCGAGCTGATCCTCGGTAACGCCCAGATTCTTGGCGAGCACGTCGCGTGGCGTGTGCGCCAGCCAGTCGGTCAGCAGGAAGGTCGAATCTTCCGAGAAATCGCCATCGTCGAACACCAGCAGGAACTCGACGCCGTCGATGTCGGCGCTCGGCAGGCCCTGGATCGAATGCGGGATGCCGCCCGGGAAATACCAGAGATCGCCCGCGTGCACGTCGTCGGCGAAGGTGCGCCCTTCCTGATCGACCGCGGTGATGCGCGCGCTGCCCTTCAGGATGAAGGCCCATTCCGCCTCCTTGTGCCAGTGCATCTCGCGGACGACATAATGTTTGAGCCGCATGTTGACGCCCGCCATCTCCTTGGAGATCGGCAGCTCGCGCGTCGTCGTCTGGCGCGCCCAGCCGCCTTCCTCCAGCCGCATATGGCTGTCGGCGAACGACCATTTGAGGTTGGGGATGGTGCCATGATCGGTGCTGGGCGGGCTGATCGTGTTCGGATCCTCGGCCTCGCGCGCCGGGTTGCGGGGGCCGATGATCGGTGCCCCCTGCCCGCCCTGGACGGGTTGCGGGCCGCTCTGCGCCGCCGCGTTGGTGGCCAGTATCGTTCCTCCAGCCGCAGCGGTGGCGATCAGGTCGCGTCGGGACAGGGTCATGGGTATATTCCTTGGTCGATGATGCGCCGAAGACGGCTGACGGTCGTGAGATGCGGGGCCGCCGTTCAGGATCGAAGCGTGCTCGCCACCTGCGACCGAACAAGCTCGGTCGTTCCGCCGAAGACCAGATGCGATGCATAGGCGTAGAGATTGGTGCCGATCCCCGCCTTCCACGGCGCCGGTCCCAGCCCGAGCGCGGGGACGACGGCCTCGTCCATCACGGTGGCCGTCCCCAGGCCGAAGACGGCGCCGAAGCCCGTGGTGACCGCCGGCTGGAACTCGGCCGCTACGCCGTAAGCGATACCGAGGCCGATCCCGAGCGCATAATGGACCGCCTGCCCGGCGAGCGGCTTGTCCGCCTGGGACACCGCACCCCCCGTCAACGTCCGCGCGATCCCGTCCGCCGCCTTCTCCGTCGCGGGCTCCGCGTCACCATCGCCGTCCTTCGACGCCATCGCGGCGACCGCGGCCTGAAAGCGATCCATGACGAACGAGGCCGTCGCCCCCGCGATCAGCCCCGACAGCGCACCGCGAAGGATTTTGTCCGTGGTTTCTTTGTCTTGCGCACGCACGATCGGCTTTCCTCGATAGAGATGCTGTGAAGCGCTATCGGGGCGATCGGGTTCCCTCCGGCATGTGAAGCGCCGATGGTCTCGCGGCCGATGGCCAAACAGGCGATCGGCCTAACATACGGCATCACAGCGTTATTTTACGCCGCGCCATCTCCGTGGAGGCCCATCGGAAGATCGGAGTTTCCGGCTGGTGGCGGAAGATGTCGGCAAGATCGAGCAGGTCCTCGTCGCCCAGCGCCGCGATGGAAATCGCGATCTCGTCCAGCCGCTTGGCCGCACGCATGTTCTGCTCAGCTTCGCGCTTGATCCGGAATTTCAGCATGCCGCCCCGTGTCATGAATCGGTCACGACGCAAAGACCATTTTTCGGAAGAATGCTTAACCCTGTCTAGACAAGCTCGTGTTAACGCTTCCGTGGCATCGGGCCTTACCATGAGCATCATGGCATCTCGTATCGCAGCGGCACGTCGCGGATCGCGGCCCACGCCATCGATGAACCCGGACGGCGTGTCCATCCCGCGCGCCCTTGATGGCCGGGGAGGCGCCATGCATGTGGCATCGGTCGTAAGAATGGCGGTCGTCGCGGCCATCCTGCCACTTGCGTCCGCGTCGATCGCGGCACGGACGGCGGCCGCCGATGTCGACACGCTGACGCCGCTGCTGCCCGGCCTGATCGATCAGGCCGGGCGTCCGGTGACCGCAGCGCGTTTCGCCGGTCGCTCGGTGCTGGTCAACTTCATCTTTACCCGCTGCGGCTCGACCTGCCCGATGCAGACCGCGCAGCTCGCGCGGTTCGACCGCGATCTGCCCCCGGCGCTGCGCGACACGGTCGCGCTGCTGTCGGTCAGCGTCGATCCGCAGAACGACACGCCCGCCGCGCTGGGCCGCTTCGCCCGCCGGTTCGGCGCCGACACCCGCCATTGGAGCTTCGTCACCGGCCGCCCGCAGGATGTCGCGCGGCTGACGTCCACCTTCTCGGCGATGCGCCCCGGCGGCGGCGGCTTCGGCTTCCATTCCAGCGAGTTGTGGATGTTCGACGCCCGCCACCGGATGATCCAGCGCTATGCCGGTGCGCCACTCTCCGACGCCCGGCTGCGCGCCGACCTGCTGACGCTGGCCGCGACGCGAAGCTGACGCTTCCGATGCCCTTCCAACCCCTCTGCACCGGAACCCCTACGCCATGGCTCCCTTCCCCCGTTCGTCGCTGTGCTGCCTGACGCGGCGCGCCGCCATCGTCGCGGCGACGGCGCTGACGCCGCTGGCCGCGCAGGCGCAACAGGCGCAGACTCCCGCCGCGATCTACCCGATCGTCGCCGACGCGACTGCCGATCCGCTGCTCGCCAATCTGGCCATCCCCGCCAATGCGGCACAAGCGGGCATGTGGTCGCAGACCGCGGCATGGCCGATCGTCGCGATCCATGCGGCGATGCTGCCCGACGGCCGGATCCTCACGCTCGGCGCGCCGCAGGGCGGGAGCGTGAAGGACGGCCGCACGCTCGTATTCTGGGATCCGCACAAGGGCCTTGCCGCCGGCGCGTTCCAGATCGTGCCCAATGCCCAGAATGTCGACAGCTTCTGCTCCTCGGCCACCCTGTTGTCCGATGGCCGGCTGCTCACGTCGGGCGGCGCTTCGAGCACCAGCGGCTATTCCAGCCGCGAGAGCATGGTGGTCGACTGGAAGACCTCGACGCCGGCGCGCGACTACGACCTGACGGCGCAGCGCTGGTACGCGACGATGACCAAATTGCCCGATGGCCGCGCGATCATCACCGGCGGCGGCGCTCCCTATACCAGCGCCGATCCCAACCGCGCCGATGCGGCCAACGACGTCTCCTCGACGCCCGAAGTCTATACGCCCGGCCAGGGATGGCGCAGCCTGATCGGCGCGTACAGCACCGACGCGTTCGGCGCGAAGAACGCGCGCTGGTGGTATCCGCGCCAATGGGTGTCGCCGGCGGGCACGCTGTTCGGCATCTCCACCGACAAGATCTGGGAAATGCGGCTGGACGGCAACGGCGCGATCCGCACCATCGGCGACTTCAAGACACCGCCGGGCATGACCTCGCGGATCAATTCCGGCCCGACCTCGACCGCGGTGATGTACGATACGGGCAAGATCCTGCAGGTCGGCGGCGGCGGCTATTACAATGGCTATGATTCGCTCTCGAGCGCGAACGCCACGCTGTTCGACATCACCCAGATCGCCAGCGGCACGGTGAAGGTGACGGAGGGGCAGCCGATGAACGCGGCGCGCCAATGGGCCACGTCCACCGTGCTGCCCGATGGCCGCGTCGTCGTGACGGGCGGCACCGGGCAGGGCGATCGCCAGGCGGCCGGCGTCTATTCGGCCGAGACCTGGGACCCCGGCAC
Organism: Sphingomonas sp. GC_Shp_6; assembly: GCF_026540835.1. Lineage (NCBI taxonomy): Bacteria > Pseudomonadati > Pseudomonadota > Alphaproteobacteria > Sphingomonadales > Sphingomonadaceae > Sphingomonas > Sphingomonas sp. GC_Shp_6. The sequence continues at coordinate 364,658 of NZ_JALNUO010000002.1, forward strand.
CGGCAGCTGGACGGTCGGCGCGGCGAGCGCCAATTATCGCAGCTATCATTCGTCGGCGATGCTCCTGCTCGACGGCGCGGTGCTGGTCGGAGGCGGCGGCATCCCGGGTCCGGTCACGAACCTCAACGCCGATATCTATTATCCGGCCTATCTGTTCGCCAGACAGGGCAATGGCTCGGTGCTCGCCGCCCGCCCGCAGATCATCAGCCTGTCGAAGAACACGGCGAATTACGGCGACGTGATCCAGTTGCAGACGGGCGGCGCGGGCACGATCCGCGAGGTGTCGCTGATCGCCACCGCGGCGGTGACGCACGGTTTCAATTCCAACCAGCGGCGCATGAAGCTCGCCTTTACGCCGATCGCGAACGGCATCGGCGTGACGGTGCCGGCATCGCCGAACCTCGCTCCGCCGGGCTATTACGAGCTGTCGGTGGTCAACACCGCCGGCGTGCCGTCGGCCGCGACGATCGTGGCGATCGGCGCGGCGGCTCCGGGTAGCGGCACGACGCCCACCCAGGGAGGGCAGATCGTCCCCGCCAAGCAGGCCCCGAGCCTGGGCGCGTCGATCGCGTTCGAACCGGCGACGTGGCCGGGCTATCTCATCCGCCATCAGAATTTCCTGGGCATGATCGCCCCGATCACCAGCAAGAGCGATGCGCTCAGCCGCTTCGACGCATCGTTCATCGTGCGCGCGGGGCGTGGCGACGCCACCTGCCTCTCGTTCGAAGCGGTCAATTACCCGGGCTATTTCCTGCAGCACGAAGATTTTCGCGTTAAGCTGAAGCTGGGCGATACGAGCGCTGCGTCGCAGCGCGGATCGACATTCTGCCCGCGCGGCGCGCTGAACGGCAGTGCCGATCCCGCGACATTGTCGTTCGAATCGCTCGATTGGCCCGGCTATTTCATCCGGCACAAGAATTTCGAGACGTGGCTGATCAAATATGACGGCACCGCGAGCGCGGCGGCCGATTCGACCTTCCGCACGAGCGCTGCCGGGCTGGTGCCGCAGGCGGCGGCCAGCATGGGGGCGATGAGCCAACCCGGCTATCTCGTGCGCCATGCCAATTTCATCGGCTATATCGCGCAGATCGGCAGCGCCAGTTCTGCGGGCGACAAGCTCGACGCGTCGTTCATCGTCCGGCCGGGGCTCGCCGACACGACCTGCGTGTCATTGGAATCGAAGAACTATCCCGGCTTCTTCTTGCGTCACGCCAATTTCCAGCTCCGTCTCATGAAGGATGACGGCGTCGCCGCCAATCGGCGCGACGCCACCTTCTGCGTGCGTCCGTCGCTGAACGGGGCGACGAGCCTGTCGGCGGTGTCGCTCGAGTCCCTGTCCTGGCCGGGCTATTTCATCCGGCACAAGGATTACGGGCTGTGGATCATGCAGAACGACGACAGCGCGGACGCACACGCCAATTCGAGCTTCACCGTCACCACGCCGCTACCTTGATCGGGATCAGTCGGCTTAACGGCCATTTAAGCATCGCAGCTTAGCATCATGGGTGCGCAGCCGTCTGGCGGTTGCGCCCGTCCGAGGATCATCACCCCTATGCCCTATCCTCTTGTTCCCGAAGGCACGCGCCACCGCCGGTGGCTCGGGATTGGCAGCGCCTTCGCCGCTCTCGCCGCCTCGGCCGCCCCCGCCCAGGCCCAGATGGCGGGCGATCCTGCCGGATCGGGTGCGATCGTCGGCGCGGTCCAGTGGTTGCAGGGCACGCTGCTCGGCACCGTCGCGACCGCCGTGGCGGTGATCGCGGTGGCGTTCGTCGGCATGATGATGCTGACGGGCCGGATGAACTGGCGCCACGGCGCCGCGGTGATCGTCGGCTGCTTCATCCTGTTCGGCGCGGCGAGCATCGTCGCCGGCATCCAGTCCGCCGCCCAGACCGGCTTTTAAGGTACGCCGCCCGTGAACGGCCTGAACAGCGATCCCCTGTTCGTCGCGATGACGCGTCCGACGATGCTGGCGGGCGTGCCGTTCGGCTTCGTGATCGGCAACGTCATCCTGATGCTGGAGCTGTTCCTGATCTTCCGCACGCCGCTGGTGCTGGTCGCCGGTATCATCGTCCATGCGATCGGCTGGCTCGGCTGCCTGCGCGAACCGCGCCTGATCGATCTGTGGATGGTGCGCCTGCGCCGCTGCCCGCGGGTCAAGAACCACAGATTCTGGCAATGCAACTCCTATCGCCCGTAGCGCCGGGGCGCACCGCGATCGCGGCCGAGAAATCGGCGGGATCGATGCTGCCCTATGCGGCGCAGCTCGATCGCCACACGATCCTGCTGCGCGATGGCCGGCTGATGCAGGTGCTGCGGCTCGACGGCTTCCTGTTCGAGACCGCCGACAGCGAAGAGATCGATTACCGCAAGGAATTGCGCGATGCGATGCTCCAGGCGATCGGCTCCTCGCGCTTCGCGATCTACCACCATGTGCTGCGCCGCCGCGTGCGCCCGATGCTGCCGGGCGTGTTTCCCGATGCCTTTTCGAACACCGTGGAGGCGATCTGGAACGACCGGCGCGAGGCCCGCGCGCTGTTCGCGAACAGCCTCTATCTCGCCATCCTGCGTCGCCCGGAGCCGGGCGCGCGCGGCATCGGCCGCTGGATCGGCAGCCGCGTCGCCGGCCACAACGAGCGCGCCGCCGCCCGCGTCGCCGAGATCCGCGCGCTCGACGCCGCACGCGAGACGCTGGTGTCGTCGCTCGCCGCCTATCGTCCGGCCACGCTCGACACCTACGACACCGCGCAGGGGCCGGCATCGGAGCCGCTCGAATATCTCGCCGCGCTCTACAATGGCGAGCAGCGCCCGCGTCCGCCTGCCCGACGGCGATGTCGGCGACTATCTGCCCGCGCGCCGCGTCAGCTTCGGCGCGCAGACGCTCGAACTCGCCGCGACGGGCGACAGCGGTCGGCGCTTCTCCGCGATCGTCTCGGTGAAGGACTATCCGGGCCTGACGACGCCCGGCATGCTCGATTCGCTTTACCGGCTGCCGATCGAGATGACGATCACGCAAAGCTTCGCCTTTGTCGAGCGCGCCGCCGCCTTGTCGCGGCTCAACCTGACGCTGCGCCGGATGCTCGCCGCCGACGATGCCGCCCTGGGCCTGCGCGACGAACTGGTCGAGGCGCGCGACGCGGTCGCCTCGGGCCGCGCGGGTTTCGGCGAACATCATCTGACCATCGCCGTTCACGGCGACACCCCGGCGGCCGTCGACGCCGCGGTGGCGGACGTGCAGGCGACGCTCACCGATCTCGCGATGGTCGCGGTGCGCGAGGATATCGGGCTGGAGCCCGCCTTCTGGGCACAATTCCCCGGCAACGACGCGTTCATCGCGCGCCGCGCGCTGATCTCGACGCGCAATTTCGCCAGCCTCGCCAGTTGGCACAGCTTTCCCGTCGGCCAGGCAACGGGCAACCACTGGGGCCCGGCGATCGCGCTGCTGGAGACGACCGCGGCGGGACCCTATCATTTCAACTTCCATCAGGGCGATCTCGGCAATTTCACCGTCATCGGGCCGTCCGGCTCGGGCAAGACGGTGGTGCTGAACTTCCTGCTCGCCCAGGCGCAGCGGCTGAGCCCCCGCGTCGTGTTCTTCGACAAGGATCGCGGTGCCGAACCGTTCCTGCGCGCGCTGAGCGGCACCTATGACGTGCTGCGGCCGGGCCGCCCGTCGGGGCTCAACCCGCTGCTGCTGCCCGATACCAGCGAGAACCGCCGCTTCCTCGTCGATTGGGTCGGGCGTCTCGTCGACGATGGCCGCCCTCTGTCGCCCGAAGACCAGGCGCTGATCGAGCGCGCGGTCGCGATCAACATGGAGGCGCCCGTCCATTTGCGCCGGCTCGGCGTCTTCGCGCAATTGCTGCGCGGCGGCACGCGCCCGCATGCCGGCGATCTCGGCGCGCGCCTCGCGCCATGGATCGGGTCGGGCGAACATGCCTGGCTCTTCGACAATGGCCGCGACGCGTTGAGCATCGACCAGCGCGTGATCGGGTTCGACATGACGCGGCTGCTCGACGATCCGCGCACCCGCACGCCGGCGATGATGTACCTGTTCCACCGCGTCGAGGAGCGGCTCGACGGATCGCCGACGATCATCGTCGTCGACGAAGGGTGGAAGGCGCTGGACGACGACGTGTTCGTCGCGCGCATCCGCGATTGGGAAAAGACGATCCGCAAGCGCAACGGCATCGTCGGCTTCGCGACGCAGAGCGCGGAGGATGCGGTGGACAGCCGCATCGCCTCGGCGATCGTCGAGCAGGCCGCGACCCAGATCTTCATGCCCAATCCCCGTGCCCGACCCGAACATTATTGCGACGGCTTCGGCCTCACCCGGCACGAATTCGATCTCGTCCGCATGCTGCCCGACAGCTCGCGCGCGTTCCTCGTCAAACATGGGCGCGACAGCGTCGTCGCGCAGCTCGACCTTTCGGGCGAGCGCGACCTGCTGACCATCCTGTCGGGCCGCGAGAGCACGGTGCGCCGGCTCGACGCGATCCGTGCCGAGGTGGGCGACGATCCGCTCGCCTGGGTGCCGCGCCTGCTGGATGCGGCGGCATGAGCGGCGCGTGCGGCACGGTCAATCCCGATGCGCTGATCCGCAGCCTGATCGGCATGACGGATTGCCGCACCGCCGCGCTCGGCGGCGACGGTTGGCACGGCCTTGCCACCAGCGGCCTCTTCGCCGCGACGCTCACCGGCCTGCTGACCATCGCGGTCGCGCGCGAGGGCTATCGCCTGCTCGCCGGCGGCGGATCGCTGCTGCCTGCCGACGCCGTTGCGCTGCTGATCCGCTTCGGTTTCGTCATCGCGCTCGCGACAAGCTGGCCCGCCTATGACCGGCTCGTCTACCGCGTCGCGATGCAGGGCCCGGCGGAACTCGCCGACGTGATGTTTCCCGCCGCGGGCATCGAGACGGGATCGCTCGTCGACCGGTTGCAGAACGCCTATGACGCGATCGACACCGTCCCGCCCGCACGGCCCGCCGCGGCGACGGCGCCCGCCAACACCGCCGCCAGGCCGCCCGCGGCAGGCGGATCGGAAATGCCCGTCACGGTCAGCGACGGCCTGCCCGGATCGGGGCGCCACGCCGCCGCCGGCATTCTTGCGGTCACCGGTGCGGGCTCGTGGATCGCGGCGCGGTTCGTGCTCGGCCTGCTGCTCGCGATCGGGCCGCTCGCCATGGCGGCGTGGCTGTTCGAAACCGCGCAGGGGCTGTTCGTCGGCTGGCTGCGCGCGCTGGTCGGCGCGGCGCTCGCCTGCCTTGTCATCCCGCTGTCGCTTTCGCTCGAATTGCAGGCGCTCGCCGGCCCGGTCGTCGCGGCGGCGCGCGCCGGCACCGCGGACGTGCCGGGATTGGGCGCGATCGTCTGGATCTTCGCCTTGGTCGACGTCGCGCTGATCGTCGCGGTGCAGCGCATGGCCGGGGGGCTCGACCTTCCCGCCCGCGTGGAGCGCATGATCCGGCCGCGCGGCCCCGCCGCCGCCGATGCCGACGCGCGATCGCCTGCGCCCGCGTTCGCGGTCGCGTCCGCTCCGCGCGCCGCCCAGGCGCCGGTGCCGCTCGCCCCGTCGCGCGCGCAGGCGATCGCGCGCGCCGCCCAGGCCCGCATACTCGTCCCCGGCGACGGGCCCGCCCGCGCCCGCGCCACGCCGGCACCCGCGCTGCCCGCACCGATGGGCGCAGCGGTCGAAATCCGGCGCGGCACCCAGTTCATCGACAGCGCGCGCCGATCCGCCGCCGGTCGCCGGGCCGTTCCCGGAAAGCGCCTGGATCTGCCATCATGAACGAACAGAGCAGCACCTATTTCGATGTCGCCCGCAGCTGGGCCGACGATCGCGACGCCGCGTCGGCGCGCTCGCACCGGATCGCCTGGACGATCGCGGGCCTCGCTTGTTCGATCGCCGCGCTGGAGGCGGTGTCGCTGGCGATGCTGCTGCCGCTGAAGCAGGTCGTGCCGGTCGCGGTGATGGTCGATCGCACCACCGGCTATGTCGAGCGCGTGGATCTGTCGCAGCCCAAGGCGCTCACCGCGAACGAGGCGCTGCAGCGCGCGCTGCTGGCGCAATACGTGGTCGCGCGCGAAAGCTATGATCCGGTCGGCATTCGCGCTGCCTATCGCAAGGTGGCGCTCTGGTCCGCCGGTCCGGCGCGGTCGGGCTATATCGAGGCGATGAACCAGCATCCGCCATCGGCCCAGCTCGCATCGGTGCGCCGCGAGATCGCGCTGGCGACGACGATCCGCAGCGTGACGATGCTGTCGCCCGGCACCGCGCAGGTCCGTTTCGACGTCGCGCATGTCGGCTATGACGGCCGCAACACCGATATTCGCCCCTATGTGGCGACGATCGCCTTCACCTTTTCGGGCCAGCCGATGAAGGTGGAGGACCGGCTGGAGAATCCGCTCGGCTTCGCGGTCGGCTCGTACAAGGTGGATGCGGAAGCGCCCCCGCCCGCGCCGCCGCGCGACCAGCCGGTCGTGCCGATGGCGGTGCCGCCGATGGCCGTGTCGCAATGAGGATCGCGCACCCTCTGGCCACGCTCGCCGCCGCTGCGATCGCCTTCGCCGCGACGCCCGCCGGCGCGCAGAACGACCCGCGGCTGCAGGTGCTGCATTATGTCCCCGGCGCGGTCTTCACGCTGCGCGTCGCGCCCGGCTATGTCGCGACGGTCATCCTGGGCGACGACGAACGGATCGAAAGCCTGGCGGTCGGCAATGCCGCCGCGTGGGAAGTCACGCCGAGCAAGAGCGGCGACCATCTCTTCGTCAAGCCGCTCGCCACCGGCGTTTCGACCAATGTCGAAGTCGTCACCGATCAACGCCATTACAGTTTCCTGCTGCAATCGACCTTCGACGGCGATCCGCAGGCCGCCTTCCAGCTCCGCTTCGATTATGCGGGTTCGCTCCCGGCAGGGCCGGGGCCGCTGCCGGGCGCACCATCCCCAAACGTGCCGGCCGCGGCGGTGCAGGAGGATGCCGTCGGCCGCTATCGCCTGTCCGGCGCGCGTGAGATCCGCCCGGTCTCGATGGACGACAATGGCGTCCGCACCCAGTTCGTCTTCGCCGATGCCGCCAGCCTGCCCGCGATCTACGCGGTGGACGAGCACGGGAACGAGACGCTGGTCACCACCCGCCATGCCGGCGACGTGCTGATCGTCGATCGGGTCTGGCGCCGCTACGTCTTCCGCCGCGGCCATGCGACCGCGGGCGCGCAGCGGATCGCCCCGCGTGCCGATCGGGTGCGGCGATGAACGACGCGCCCGCCACGCCCGACGCCATGGATGCGCCCTTCGCCGAAGAGGATTGCCGGCCGCAGGTCATGCTGCCCCGCAGCGGCATGCCCACATGGGTGATGGCGGCGATGGCGGGAACGCTCGGCACCGTCGTGCTGCTCGGGCTCAACGCGCAGCCGCGCCTGCGCCTCGCGACGCTGGACGACCAACGCTATGCCGCGGCCCGCACGCCGCCGCTGCCGCATTCGCTCGATCGCGACCCCGGCCGCGCGCTCGGCCTCGCCGCCATCGACGCGTCGGTTCCGGCGGACGGTCCGTTCCGACACGGCGCGGCGCCGCAGGACGACGCGGCCTTTGCCCGCCCCATGGCCTATGCGCCGACTGCGATGGCGGGCCTCGCGCCATTTTCCGATCGCGCCGCGGCGATGGGCGGCGGCCCGCGCGGAACCGAAGGCGCGCCCGCCCATGCCGCCTTTCCGACGACGCCCATGCCCGGCGCACCGGTGGCGCCGGGCGCCGGCACCGCGACGATCATCGGCACGGGCGGATCGGCCCTGGTCTATGATGCCGGGCGTCCTGCCGACGGCGGCGCGGGCAATGACCGGATCGCGGGAGACGGCGGCGCGCGCGCGAGCCTGATCCGCAACCGGGCGATGATCGTCGCGCAGGGCGAGGTGCTGGCCGCGACGCTCGAAACGCCGGTCAATTCGCTGCGCCCCGGCCCGATTCGCGCGATCGTCGCCCGCGACGTGCGCGGCTTCGACGGCAGCCGCGTGCTGATCCCGCGCGGCAGCCGCCTGATCGGCGAATATCGCGCCGATCCCGCCTCGGGCCGGCGCCGCGTGCTGGCGACCTGGACGCGGCTGATCCGCCCCGACGGCGTCGCGATCCGCATCGATTCGCCCGCGGCCGACGCGCTGGGCGGCACGGGCATGCCGGGCAAGGTGGATACGCATTTCCTCGCCCGCTTCCTCAACGCGACGCTGCAATCGGCGTTGCAGGTGGGCGTCAACCTCGCCGCGCGTCGGGGCAACGGTTCGGTGATCGTCACCAACTCGCCCCAGCTCTCCAGCGCGGTCGGCCCCACGATCATCCCCGGCGCGGACGAAGCGCCGACCGTCTCGGTGCGCCCCGGCGCCGCGATCTCGGTCTTCGTCGCGCGCGATCTCGATTTCTCCGGCACGCCGTCGGTCCGATGACCGCCCTTCGCGCCGTCGACGATTATCTCGCGACCTTCCTCGCGCCACTCCGCCCCTATCTCGCTTGGCCCGACACCACCGATCTCTACGTCAATGGCGCGGGCGAGATCTGGGTCGAGCGCGGCGTGGGCCGGATCGACCGGCACGCCGTACCCGCACTCACCGACGACTGGCTGTGGCATTTGTCGCAGCAGATGGCGCGCGCCGCCGATCAGGGGATCAGCCGCGCCGAGCCGCTGCTCTCCGCGACACTGCCATGCGGCACGCGGGTGCAGGTCGTCGCACCGCCCGCGACGCGCACGGGGTTCGCCATGGCCTTTCGCCGCCAGGTGACCGCCGCCTTCACGCTCGCCGACCTCGGCGCCACGGCGATGTTCGACGGGGTCGGCGCGCGGGCGGCGGAAGATCCCGATGCGGAGCTCGACCGGCTGCACGCCGCGGGCGACCATATCGGCTTCCTCGCCGCCGCCGTCGCACGCCGCAAGACGATCATCGTGTCGGGCGGCACCGCTTCGGGCAAGACCACGCTCGTCAACGCGCTGCTGCGCGAGGTGCCCATGCACGAGCGGATCGTCGCGATCGAGGACAGTGCCGAACTGCTGTTGGCGCAGCCGAACGCCGTCGGGCTGATCGCGACCCGCGGCGCGCTCGGCGAAAGCCATGTCGATGCCGACGATCTGCTGCGCGCCGCGCTCCGCCTGCGCCCCGATCGGATCGTGCTCGGCGAGGTTCGCGGGCCCGAGGCGCTCACCTTCCTGCGCGCGGTGAATACGGGCCATCCCGGATCGTTGACCACGATCCATGCCGACAGCCCCAAGCGGGCGCTGGATCAGCTCGGCATGCTGGCGCTGCAGGGCGGCGCGCGGATCGATACGAGCGAACTGCGCGCCTATATCGATCGGCTGGTCGACGTGGTGGTCCAGCTCGAACGCACGCCGCAGGGACGCCGCGTCGTCGCTGTCGATTGGCGCAGAGCCTCCGCCTGACGCCTCGGATTGCCGCGGCGTCGATCAGGCGCGGCGAAGCGGGATCGTCACCGTCGCCGTCAATCCGCCGCCCGGCCGGTCGGCGAGGCCGATCGCGGCGCCGATGCGGTGGGCGAGCAGCCGCGCGATCGTGAGCCCCAGCCCGCTGCCGCGCCCGCTCGGCCGCGCGGCGTCGAGCCGGCGGAACGGATCGAAAACGCGTTCCAGGTCGGCGGCGGCGATGCCCGGCCCGCGGTCCGCCACATGAAGCCGCAGCGCCGTGCCGTCGCTCTCCAGCCGGACCTCGGCGCCGCCGCCATGGAGCAGCGCATTGTCGATCAGGTTGGCGAGGATGCGGCGAAGCGCCTCGGGCTGGGTCGGCGCCACCAGCCGGTGCGCGGGCGGATCGAAGGTCACCGGGTGCCCGACATCCTGCGCATCCTCGCACAGGCTCGCGGCCAGCGCGCCGATATCGACCGGAACGAACGCGACGCCGTGATCGTTCGAGAGGCGCGCCAGTTCCAGCCCCTCCGCGATCAACGCCTCCATCGCCCGCGCATCGGCGATCAGCTTGTCGCGCACCGCCTCATCCGCGATCGCCTCGAGCCGCAGCCGCATCCGCGTCAGCGGGCTGCGCAGATCGTGCGAGATCGCCGCCAGCATATAGGTGCGCTCGTCGAGCGTGCGGCGAAGCTGGACCTGCATGTCGTTGAACGCCCCGATCGCCCGGCGCACGTCGCCGGGGCCGCTCTCGACCAGCGGATCGGCGTCGAGATTGGCGGCGAGATCCTGCGCGGCCGCGCCGAACCGCTCGATCGGCCGCGCCGCCATGCGCGCGACGATCAGCGCGAGCAGCAGAACCACGACCCCGAGCGTGACGAGGAACGACCGGCTGGCGACGGGCGCGCCGCGTGGGCCGGCCGGTGGCGCATCGATCGCCAGCAGGACCGGCGCTCCGGCACGGCCAGCCAGCCGAACGACATAGCATCCCGCACCGGACGGCGCCGGCGCGGGTACGGGCGGCGGCACACCGCCCGGTGCGGCAGGTGGCGGGGGTGCGGGTGGCGGCGCGGGTGGGCACAGCGCCGGATCGACGTGCGCCGCGATCACGCTGGGCCATCCCGGCAGGCGATCGGCCAGACGGCCGGCGAGCGCGCTGTCGGGAACGCCAGGCGGGACGCGTTCCAGGCGCCGCGTTCCGGGCGGTGGCGGATCCGCGCCGATCGCGGCCACCACGCGGTCCGCCACGCGGTCGGCGCGCTCCGCCGCGATCTGCGCGTCGCGCTCCCGACCCGCCAGCAGCGACGCCACCGCCGCCGCCGCGATGATCCCGAGGATCAGCACGGCGAAGATGCGCCCCGCCATCGAATCGGCAAAGCGCCCGGCCCCGTTCAGCATCGCTCGACGGCTTCGCTGAAGACATAGCCGCGCCCGCGCACCGTCTTGATGATCGGCGATCCGTCGAGATCGTCGCCGAGCTTCGCGCGCAGCCGGCTGATCCGCAGATCGATCGACCGGTCGAGCGCGACGTCGTCGGCGCCGCCCGTCAGCCGGTGGAGCACTTCGCGCGGCAGCACCTCGCCGCGATGCGCGACGAGCGTGACGAGCAGCCGGTATTCGCTGCCCGACAGCGGCACGACGGTGCCGTCCGCCGCGATCAGGTGGCGCCGGCCATGATCGAGCCGCCAGCCGCCGAAGCGGGTCTCGGCGAAGTCGGCGGACGGCGCCGGCTCGGCGAGCGGGATCGCCGCGGTGCGCCGCAGCACGCTGCGGATCCGCGCCAGCAGCTCGCGCGGCTCGAACGGCTTGGCCAGATAATCGTCCGCGCCGATCTCCAGCCCGATCACCCGGTCGATCGGATCGCCGCGCGCGGTGAGCATGACGATCGGGATGCTGCCGGTGCGGCGCAGCCAGCGGCACACGTCCAGCCCGTCCTCGCCGGGAAGATTGAGGTCGAGCACCACAAGCGCGACATCGCCGTGCCGCCCGAGCAGGATGCGCAGCGCGGCGCCGTCATGCGCGACCGAGACGCGAAAGCCGTTCGCGCCGAGCATCGCCGCGACCAAAGCGGCGATCTCGCGATCGTCTTCCACGACGGCGATGTGCGGATCGTCCTTCATCCCGCCCATCTGCCCCAGCGCGCGCGATCCGTCGCGGGCGAATCATGTCGAAAGCCGCAGGATCGGCGGAATGATACGTTTCGACACCGGTTCGGCGCCGCACCGATACACTGCGACATCCTGCGTCCGGTTCGGGCCGCAATTCGGCGCGATTTCGGTTCTGCGCCCATCCAAGGGCGATAACACAGGATAGAGCAATGAAAGCCATGATCTCCGGCCTTGCGATCGCCGCGCTGTCGCTGACGGCCCTGGCCGTTCCCGCCAGCGCGCAGGCGCCGCTGGCCCCGGCCGCCCCCGCCCCCGCGGTTCGCGGCGACGCACCGCCGCCGCCTCCGCCGCCCGGCGGCCCTTGTCGCCTCGACCGGCATGACCGCATGACGCATCGGCGCGGCCCCGGTGCCCGCGGCGATGTGCCGCCTCCG